>JAADGC010000015.1 GCA_013152585.1 Chloroflexota bacterium | reverse complement strand
AGCAGCCATAATACGCTGCTATGGTACCCCAAAAGGTCCGGCTTGCAAAATATAGGTGAAGGAGGGTGCGTTCTATAGCCGGGCGGCTTCAGCCCCCGGCCCCCGTGCCCCGATTTCAATCGGCGGGGTTGACTGCTGCCCAAAACCTTGCCTTTTCGGCACCAATGCCGTATACTAGTTTATTCCCGGTCGTTGGCCGGGCCTTTTCATGCCTGCATCCCCAACCGGCGTATCTGTGCTCGCCGGTTTTTTTGTCATCCACGAGTGTCTTATGTCTCAAGCCCGTCCTGATATCCGCAACATCGCCATCATTGCCCATGTCGATCATGGCAAAACCACCCTGGTCGATGGCATGTTGCGCCAAACCAATGTCTTTCGCGAAAACCAACAAGTAGCTGAGCGCGTGCTCGATTCCAACGATCTGGAACGCGAGCGCGGCATCACCATTCTGGCCAAAAATACCGGTATTGTCTACAACGACATCACCATCAACATCGTGGATACACCCGGCCATGCCGATTTTGGCGGCGAGGTCGAGCGTATCATGAACATGGTCGATGGCGTGCTGCTGCTGGTGGATGCCGTCGAAGGCCCCATGCCGCAAACACGTTTCGTGTTACGCAAAGCTCTGGAAAAAGGCCATGAAGCGATTGTGGTGATCAACAAAGTAGATCGCCCTGCCGCCCGGCCAAACGAGGTCATCAACGCCACGTTTGATTTGTTCATCGATCTCGGCGCCAGCGACAAACAGGCCGAATTCCCCGTCATCTACACCATCGCCCTCGATGGCAGAGCTGGCTTCGCCCCCGACCGCCTGCAGGATGACCTGTCGCCCTTGTTCGATACCATCCTCGCACATCTGCCCCCGCCCCAGGTGGAACCCCAACAGCCTCCTCGCCTGCTCGTGACCACGCTCGAACACAGTAACTATGTGGGCAAGATCGCCGTGGGCCGTCTGCAAAGCGGTGTTCTGCGCAATGGGCAGCAAGTCGTCCGCATCTTGCACGACGGCACCATCGTTCCCGGCAAGGTCTCACATGTATACACCTTCCGGAATTTGCAGCGTCTGGAGCAAGAGGAAGTCACGGCCGGCGATATTGTGGCCGTGGCCGGATTGGCCGACATTGGCATCGGCGAGACCATCGCCGATCCCAGCGATCCTCGGCCTTTCCCCCCCATCTCTATCGAAGCGCCCACCGTGCGCATGACCTTCAGTATCAATGACAGCCCCTTCACAGGCCGTGAAGGGCAGTTCGTCACCAGTCGCCAATTGCGGGAACGCCTCTATCGGGAACTGGAACGGAATGTGGCCCTGCGTGTCGAAGATACTGAGGCGGCCGAGCGTTTTGTCGTATCGGGTCGGGGTGAGCTGCACCTGGCGATCTTGATTGAGACCATGCGCCGTGAGGGCTATGAATTTGCAGTCAGCCGGCCGGAAGTGATCTTCCAGGAAACGCCGGAAGGGCTGAAGGAACCGGTCGAGCAAGCCTTCATCGAGGTGGCCAAAGAATATCTGGGTATGGTCACCGAAATGATGGGCCGCCGCCGGGGGCAATTGCTAGAAATGCGCTATGGCGACGATGGTACCGTGTACGCCGCATATCGGGTGCCCACACGCGGCTTGCTGGGCTTCCGGCAGCCTTTTCTCACCGCCACCCGCGGCACCGGCATTCTCCATACCCTCTTCGATGGCTATCAGCCGCTGGCGGGCGAAATCGCAACCCGTGACCGCGGCTCCCTGATCGCCCTTGAGACCGGTACCGTCACCAGCTACGCCCTCGTCAACGCTCAGCAACGAGGGGTGTTATTCGTCAGACCCGGCGACGAGGTGTATGGTGGCCAGGTCGTGGGCCAGCACACCCGTGGCGACGATCTGGTAATCAATGTGTGCAAGGCCAAGCATCTCACCAATCATCGCAAGGCCTTTGCCGATATCACCGTGGGCCTGGCGCCCCCTCATGTGCTCTCGCTGGATAATGCCATCGAATATCTGGGCAGCGATGAACTGCTGGAAGTGACTCCTCAGTCTTTGCGCATCCGCAAAGACGACCTGAATCACGAACGGCGCGGCAAGAGTGTCAAGCAAGCCAAGAAAGAACGCAGCCTGCTCGCTCATTAAGGGTGCCCGGGCGAGTGGGCAGCGAGGATTCAGAAGGCTATCGGGGATCAGACCACGCACTGATCCCCGGCCATTTTAGCTATCCCAAAAGGTGAACAGGGTGCCGATCGATTCGTGCAGATAATTTTTGCGAATAGCCTCGGCAAAAATATCGGCCACCGAAAGCACCGTCAGCTTGGAGTTTTCGGTCTGATGGGGAGGTGCTACGGTGTCAGTGCTGATGATCTCGCTGATAGCGGGGATGGCCTGTAGTTTCGCCAACGCCCCGCCGATGTACAAACCATGCGTGGCCACCACTTTGATGGCTTGGATGGAACTGCGTTGCAGTATGGTGCATAGCTCCAACACCGAAGTGCCGGTGGCGATCTCGTCGTCGTAAATAATGGCGATACTGTGGCCCTTGACCTGTTTTTTGATAGACTTGTCGATGGCGACCCTGGTATCGGAGTAACGTTTTTTGCTGGCCACGGCCACGGGCAAATCCAATAAACCCGCAAAGCGGGCGGCGGATTTAGCGCTGCCGGCATCCGGGGAGACGACGATTGTCTGCTCGGGCGCACAATCTGACTGCCGCAGATATTCCGCAAAAAGCCAACGGGCGGTGAGGGGATCGGTGGGGACGGAAAAGAAGCCGTGTACTTGCGGTGAGTGCAACTGCATGGTCATGACGTGTGTCGCCCCTGCTGTCACCAACAGATCGGCCGCCAGGCGGGCGGTGATGGAGATGCGGGGTGCATCCTTCTTGTCGGAGCGAGCGTAGGCAAAGTAGGGGATGATGGCGTGGATTTCAGCGGCGGCGGCGCTACGGGCGATATCCAGCATCATCAATAGCTCGAACATGTGCTCCTGCACGGGGGGAACCAGTGATTGCACGATGTAGACGATGCGGCCGCGCACGCTGGCGCCCAATTGCACGTGCAGGCAGTCGTTGGCAAAGTGGCTGGCACGGGTGTGGGAGAGAGGGACTCCGAGGGCCCGGGCAATACCCTGGGCCAGAGCGGGATTGGAGCGACCGCTAAAGAAACGGATTTCGTTGGCGTCAAGCTGCCGAGGTGACATAATGCCTCCATTCTACAGAGGTGGATGCGATGGGAAGGAAGGAGAATCAGGTGGGTGCATTTAGAAGAGCCAAAATGCTTTGCTCAACTGTAGGGAACACAGCCAAATCAGAATGCAGCCTGGGTTACAGCCTGGACGATTGCCTGGGCGACCACCTCGGCTGCCAACACACCCACGGCATTCGCATCGGCGCCGGTGGTGCGGGCTGTGCTGAGCACAAAAAGGCTGTCGCCATCATAAAGCGTGTGTGCAGGGCGAATGGCGCGGGCGAGGCCGTCGTGGGCCATCTGTGCCACACGCAGGCATTGGGCCTTGGTCAGGGGGATGTCGGTGGCTATCACGCCCAGGGTGGTATTCTGGCCGGGCAGGGGCCAATTGCCAGGGGAAACGTCGCCCCGGCTGCTAACCAGAACCCGGCCGCTGAGCGGATCGAATATCTCGCCTAAGGCATTGACGACGACGAGCGCCCCCACCAGGCCGCCGCCAGGCAGTTCTGCCACGGCACTGCCTACGCCGCCCGGCCGGGCACCCTGGGGCCCATACAGCTTCGCCACTGTGGCGCCCGTGCCGGCGCCGACCCGTCCCATGGCCACCGGCTGTGAACTGGCAGCGCTACAGGCACGAGTGCCGGCAGCGGCATCGGGCCAGGCATGGGCATCGCCCACGGCCAGATCAAAGAGCACGGCGGCCGGCACAATCGGCACCCGGGCCACGCCCACGTCAAAACCATGTCCTCGTTCGGCCAGCCACTGCATCACCCCCGTGGCGGCTGCCAGCCCAAAGGCCGACCCGCCCGCCAATACGATGCCATGGACCTGTTGCACCAGATTTTCCGGGCGCAGAAGATCCGTCTCGCGCGTGCCCGGCGCCGCTCCGCGCACATCCACGCCTGCGGTCGCCCCGTCCGGCGTCAGCACCACTGTACAGCCGGTCATGGCTGTTGGCAGCGTATCGTGTCCCACCAACACTCCAGGAATTCGAGTGATCGTATCGTTCATGCGGTAAGCCTCACGTAGAGCCACGAAAAAATAACGCGCACCCACAGTTTACGAGATACCCTGCTTGTGTGGCAAGATTGGCGGGATGCGGTATAATACCCCACACAGTCCGGCACGCCATTTCCGCCTAATCCCGGCCGGATGACCCAGCATCGTTCTGCACCTGATGTTTCATTGAGGTATCTTCATGCTTTCGGCTCTCATCACTACATCGGATCCTGCTCGTTTGGGGCACGAACTCACCATCGACGAAGGATCAGACTCGACCTGGATTGAACGGGTGTTGGTTCAGGTTTTACAGAGCCCGGTCGATGAGGTGATCGTGGTGGCTGGCTATCGTTACGATGAGGTCAACGACCTGCTTGAGCGTCGGCCCTGCCAGGTGGTGTATGATCGCATGTGGCACATGGGCGATATCATGTGGTCGATACAGGCCGGTTTGCCCTATGTGTCGCCGCACAGCGAGGCCTTGTTGGTGTGTTCGGGCGTTGATCTTGCTTTCAGTCTCGAAGATGTGGAGACACTGATGAAGCGACGGGCGTTTAAGGGAGACGAGTATTTATATAACGCCGTGCGCCAGCCCAGCTCTCCCCCCTTGCTTCTGCTGCCCCGGCGCTTCTGGCCCGACTTTATGCGTTTGCGCCCGGCCATAGACTTGCGACACTATCTGCGTACCCAACTGACAGCACTCGAAAATGTCGTGCTGATCTGAATTTTGCCTATGCCCACCCTTTATCATGCGCTCAAACGCCAGCTTGAGCGACACCATACCGTAGCTTTCGCCACCGTCACCGATGTCAAGGGCTCTGTCCCCCGCGAAGTCGGTGCTCAGATGCTGATCCATCCCCTGGGGCAACATGAGGGCACGGTGGGGGGCGGCTGTGGCGAGGCTGATGTCATCCGGGGCGGCATGGACGTGATGCAATCGGGGCGTCCTGCCAATGTGCAGGTAGACCTCACGGAACCGATTTCGATGCAGGCGACGGGCGTGTGCGGCGGGCTGATGAACGTATTTGTCGAGGCCTGGGGCTTGCCCGAGCGTCGCTCCCAAGATGTAACCATGCTGGAGACGATTCTATCTGCCATCAAACAGCAAACGCCGCTGGCCATTGTGCGGGTGTTGCGCAGTGATGACCCGGCGTGCGTCGGGCAGCGGGCTGTGGTGGGGGCAGGTGCTCAGGTTTCTTGGGGCGAGTTGGGCCTGGGAGACGATGCGGAAACAGTCCATCAGGCTGCCGAGCAGGCCCTGAAACAAGGACGACATCGCAGCCTGCATCTGCCGGCGACCGCCACGGATTTGTTTGTCGAGGTGCTGCAACGTCCGCCCCGGCTGATGATTGTCGGCGCCGGTCATATTGCCGTTCCCCTGTGCCAGTTGGGGGTGCTGTGTGATTTCAGCGTCACCGTGATCGATGATCGGGCGCAGTTTGCCAACGCCCAACGCTTCCCGCTGGCCGATACCGTGATCGCTGCCGACATCCAACAGACGGTGCGCGAGCTGGCGAGCGATGAAAATACGTACGTTGTGCTGGTCACGCGTGGGCATACGCTGGATGTGGCCTGTTTGCTAGAACTGATCGACCGGCCTTTGGCCTATATCGGCATGATCGGCTCCCGGCGCCGCCTGCGGGCGGTGTTCGAGCTGTTGCAGTCAGAATATGGCATGGCCAGGGAGCAACTGGCACAAGTTCATGCGCCCATCGGCCTGCCTATCGGAGCGGAAACGCCGGCCGAGATCGCCGTTTGCATCATGGCCGAGATCATCAATGTTTATCGGGGCGGGCAGACCAGCCGGCATCTGATCGAGACTGCACTGGAAAAATAAAGAGGGTGTGCAAGGTTATCGGGTGCTGCGGTCAATCAAATTTTAGCAAAAAACCGAGCTTGACCTGCGTTAGATCATAGACGTGAATCTTTGCACGTGTTATGATCTAGTTGTTTCGCACTGGGCCTGCTTCCCCGCAGGCGCTTATCAACCCCCCAATAATAAGGAGAAACAAACGTATGGCAACAGAAGTCCGCATCGATGCCCTCTTGCCGGCCGAAATGGCACGCAGGGCGGAAAACGTCGGCGTTCGCAAAGCTGAGGCGGGGTTTGTCCCCCTGTTTGCCTTGGCGATTCTGGCAGGCGCGTTCATTGCCCTGGGGGCGGTGTTTGCCACCACCGTTGCCGCTGGCTCCGCCGGATATCTGTCTTATGGTGTGAGTAAGATGCTGGTGGGGCTGGTATTTTCGCTAGGCCTTATTTTGGTCATTGTCGGCGGTGCCGAGCTCTTTACCGGCAACAACTTGATCGCCATGGCCTGGGCCAGTGGCAAAGTCAATACCCGCGCCCTGCTGCGTAACTGGGTCATCGTCTATGTGGGTAATTTCGTGGGCTCCATTGGCACCGCCATCCTGATTCTTTTGGCGAAACAATACACCTTTGGCGGCGGCCAGGTGGGAGCGACGGCGCTGAACATTGCTGTGGGCAAAGTGCATCTTGGCTTTGTGCAGGCCATGGCCCTGGGCATTTTGTGTAATGCCCTCGTGTGTCTGGCCGTGTGGCTCACTTTCAGCGCCCGATCCACGGCTGATAAAATTGCCGCTATCATTTTCCCCATTTCCGCCTTTGTCGCGGCCGGTTTCGAGCACAGTGTCGCCAACATGTACTTCATCCCCGTCGGTTTGCTGATCAAGACCTTTGATCCGGGTTTTGTGGCCCAGACAAATGCTGATCTGGATGGTCTCACCTGGACAGCCTTTTTCCTGAACAACCTGGTGCCCGTGACGATTGGGAATATCATTGGTGGTACTTTATTGGTAGCCGGCCTGTACTGGCTTGTTTTCCTCAAACCTTCTCGCTAACATTTTTGGCTTTTCCACTATTCTCTGTACAATAGAGGTCCTATTCCATGAAAGCATTTGCCCTGATCCATGTCCGCACCGGTTCCGTGCACGAAGTTGTCCGTTTTTTGAAGCGCATCGAAGGTGTGACAGAAGCCTATTTCACCTTTGGCCCTTACGATGCAATTGCCGTCATCGATGCCCCGGACATGAACAAGATCGGTGACATCATCTACAAGGACATTCAGTCCATCCCGGGTGTGGAAGACACCCTCACCTGTCTCTCTGTCGAACTTGATTCCTGACGCTCTCTGATGCCCCCCGCTGCAAACTCTTTACTCAAACGGGTTGATCAACTGCGTGCCGGCGTGCGCCGGCGCAGTCCTCAACAAGTAGCACAACTGATTGGCGCCCGTTTTATAGCGGGCGCCAATGGTGAGGATACATTGATCCTGCGTTATTGGGGCGCCGAGGTGGTGATCGTCTATCCGCAATTGGAAGCACGGGACGCCGCCAGTGGGCGCCCGCTGGATGCACTGGCGCAGGCCATGCTCGCTTACTACTTGCACGAATCGGATGGCACCTCATTGGCCCACAGGTGGATTGCCTTTTCGCAATTGCCGGATGGCACCTTTTATGCCGCTTCGTACCAGGGCTACACAGGACAAACGCTCTTGCGTCACTTTGGTCAGGAATCGGATCGTTTTGCGCTGGCGGCTCGGGCAGCCGGGGGCGAAGCCGCCGAATTTGCCGATGTGTCGTTCGCGTTTCGGGTCTTGCCTCGGGTGGAATTACTGGCAGCGTGTTGGCTGGGTGATGAGGATTTCCCCCCATCTTATCGCATCCTTTTCGATGCCCATGCCGTCCATCACATCCCCAGCGAAGGCTGCGCTATTCTGGGCAGCCTCCTCACCAAAATGATCCTGCGTCACGATAGTCTCGGCGCAAATCCTTCCACGAACGAAGTTTCCCGGCTATCAAGGAGTCAATGAGATGAAGATTGCTATCAGCGGTAAGGGTGGCGTCGGAAAAACAACGCTCACAGCCTTGCTGGCGCAGCTCTGGGCGGATGCCGGCCGTGATGTATTGGCGGTGGATGCGGATCCAGCACCGTGTCTGGCCGGGGCTCTGGGGTTTCCCGCCGGGCTCTTGGCCCGCCTGCGACCCATCGCCGAGATGGACACCCTGATCGAGGAGCGCACAGGCGCCAAACCCGGCACCGTGGGCGGATTCTTCACCATCAACCCCCGCGTCGACGATCTGCCCGACCGCTTCAGTGTGGCGCACCGGGGTGTGCGTTTGCTGGAGATGGGCGGGGTAGATATGGGCGGCTCAGGCTGCATTTGCCCGGAGAGCGCCATGTTGAAGACACTGTTTACGCATCTGCTGTTTCGTCAAGACGAAGTGCTGTTGCTAGACATGTACGCCGGGGTCGAGCATCTGGGCCGGGCTACAGTTGACTTCGTCGATGCCCTGCTGATCGTGGTAGAGCCCACGCGCCGCAGTCTGGGCACCGCCCGGCAGATCAAACAACTGGCCGCCGACATTGGCCTCGATCACTTGTGGCTGGTGGGGAATAAAGTACGTAATGAGGATGAGGCAGCGTTCATCCGCGCCGAATCGCCTGATTTGCCGCTGTTGGGTGTGTTGCCTGCCGATATGGGGGTGCAGGAAGCCGACCGCCTGGGCCTCCCTGTGTACGATCACGTGCCATCGTTGCGGACTGCCGCCCGGCAAATGGCCACTGTTTTGGAAAAGGAGATATTATGACCACAACGATTGCTTTGGCAGGCAAGGGCGGCACCGGCAAGACCACTGTCGCCGCCATGATTATTCGCTACCTGATCACAAATAAATCCGGTGCCATCCTCGCTATCGACGCCGATCCCAGCAGTAATCTCAATATGGTGCTGGGACTCGACATGGAGACGACCGTCGGAGACATCCGCGAGGGCATGCTCAAACAGGTCAAGCAATCGTTGACTGCCGGTGGCGCCGCCATGGGCACCTTACCCGGCGGTATCACCAAACGCGAGTATCTGGAATACGAAGTGCGTTCGGTTCTGGCCGAGGGAGATCGGGTAGATCTGATTGCCATGGGGCGGCCCGAAGGCCCGGGCTGCTATTGTGCTGTCAACCATAATTTGCGCGAGGTCATCGACGCCATCGGCAAAAGTTATCGCTGGGTGGTCATGGATAACGAAGCTGGTCTCGAGCATCTCAGCCGCCGCACCACCCGCGACGTCGATTATCTTTTTGTGGTCTCCGATCCCACGCAGAGGGGATTGGTGGCGGCACGCCGTGTGGGCGGATTCCGCCACGAGCTGGATGTCCATATCGAGCACTGCTATCTGATTCTCAACCGCCTGCCTGGCCCCATGCCGCCGGCCCTGCAGGCCACCATCGCTGAGATGGACTTTCCTCTGCTGGGCACCATTCCCGCCGATCCCACGGTGACCGAATTTGATTTCAACGGCCAGCCCCTGATAGAGATCGCCGCCGACTCACCCGTGTATCAGGCCATGGCCGCCATGCTCGATACCATCTTGTAAGCGCCTGCGGCTATTCACTAATCACTTCTTCTCCCGCCTTGATCACCTGCGCCACGAGATTGCGGCCAAACTCATACGCCAGATGGCGATGATCGTGCGTGTCCAGAATCAGCACATCGGCCTGTTTGCCCACTTCCAGCGAGCCCAGACGCTGGCCCAGGCCCACGGCATGGGCGGCGTTGATGGTGACGGCGTTGAGGGCTTCGTTGGGCAGCAGGCGTTGATAACGGCAGGCAATCGCCATGGTGAGGGGCAGGCTGGGGCAAGGAGCGCTGCCGGGGTTGATGTCGGTGGCCAGGGCCAGAGCCACGCCGGCGTCGATCAGCGCCCGGGCGTCGGCAAAATGCTGGCTGCCCAGGTTGAAATTGACGGCCGGCAACACCACGCCCACGGTGGCCGATTCGGCCAGACGGCGCATCTCCACCGGCGGCGTGACATCCAGATGATCCACCGAGACAGCGCCCAGCTCGGCCGCCAGGCTCACCCCGCCCAGATTCTCGAATTCGTCGGCGTGCAGCTTGAGCGCCATGCCCTGCGCCTGCGCCGCTGCCAGCACCTGCCGGGTCTGCGCCAGGTCGAACACGCCCGCCTCGCAGAACACATCGGCAAACAGGGGCATGTTTGTGGCCGCGAAAGGGCTACGTTCGTACCAGGCGGCAGCCGCAGGGAGCATCTCATCGATGACCAGGCGCACGTAGGCATCGGGCCGTTTTTTGTAAGCCGGGGGCATGGCGTGGGCGCCGAGGAAGGTGGGGATCAGTGTCATGGGGTGGCTACGGTGCAACTGCTCGATGGCCTGCAACATTTTTAACTCGGCCTCGGTACTGAGCCCATAGCCCGTCTTCACTTCGGCCGTGCTCGTGCCCAGGCGCAGCATCACATCCAGCCGATCCCGGCTTTCGGCCACCAGTTGTTCGACACTGGCTTCCCGTACAGCCCGCATGGTGCTGAGAATGCCCCCGCCCGCCGCCATGATTTCCATATAGCCGGCGCCCTGAATTCGCATCTCGAATTCCTGCACGCGGTCGCCGGCATAGACTACGTGTGTGTGTGCGTCTACAAAGCCCGGGCACACTACCCGGCCCCGGGCATCGATGCTCTTGCCAGCCGATACCTGCCCCCGCACGTCAGCGCTGCACCCCACCGCCACGATCATATCGTCGGCGATGGCAATGGCGCCCTCTTGGATCTGGCCCACGTCTTGCAGGGCAGGCCCGCGCTTGGGGCCGTCGGGGCTGGCGCAGGTGATGAGAGTGGCGTTGTGGATGAGCAAGTCGGCGTGTTTCATGGCTGGTGAGGGGGTAGTGGTGCGTCGGTGGCAGGGGCGAGTTGGTGAAATGGTAGGTTGGCGAGGGCGTGGCGCTCGACAACCCTCCTATTATTTAGGCCGTCGTGTACTAGCCTATTCTAGATGAATCCGTGGCCACTTCGCAAGTCGGTGTGGCTCAGCGCCGCAATTCCAAAATATGAAACTGGACTTTGGTGTTTTTTCTTTTTGACACGAATTTTCACGAATTTCACGAAAAATGGGGCAAATAATTCGTGAAATTCGGGTAATTCGTGTCAAAAAATGCGTTGCTAAGCCATCTATTGACGCCCTC
>JAADGC010000198.1 GCA_013152585.1 Chloroflexota bacterium | reverse complement strand
TGATGAAGTTGGAACGGGTGTAATGGCCGTTGATAGAGAGACCAGCTTGTGTTATGATCAAAGCTGCTCAGAGCATTTTGAGGTGACACTATGATCCTTACCGATTTTGAAGCACAGATCCAGGCGCTAACGCCTGCAGAAAAAGCACAGATTCTGCAACGACTTGTCTTCGATCTGGCTGGAACCTGGCCAGGCATCGAAAAAATAGCCGGTGTCGCTGGTGGTGCTGCCTGCATTGTGCGTACGCGTATCCCGGTCTGGACACTGGAGGGCTACCGGCGCTTGGGCTGGAGTGAGGCCCGCATTCTGCATAATTTCCCGACTCTACGCGCCGCCGATCTGGCGCAGGCCTGGGCTTATGTCGCCACTCATCCTGATGAAATCGAACAAGAGTTGCTTGAAAACCAGGAGGCTTGACCGGTGGCCCACCTCTACACCAATGAAAACTTCCCCCTGGAAGTCGCCAGAGCGTTGAGGGCGTTGGGGCACGATGTACTAACCGTGCA
Source organism: Chloroflexota bacterium (assembly GCA_013152585.1). GTDB lineage: Bacteria > Chloroflexota > Anaerolineae > J102 > J102 > JAADGC01. The sequence continues at coordinate 41,035 of JAADGC010000198.1, read as the reverse complement.
AGAGGCAGGCAAGGGTGGTCAGGCTATCCCGGATGAAGCTGTACTGGCATTTGCCGTGGCGCAGTCCCGGGCGCTGATAACGCTTAATCGTCGTGATTTCATACGTCTGCATCGCACCTCACCAGACCATGCCGGCATAATTGTATGCACGCAAGATGCAGATGCCACCGGACAGGCTCAGCGCATCCACCAGGCAATCGAGGCAGCCAGCGAACTACAGGGTGAGCTGATTCGAGTGAATCGTCCTTTGCGATGAATGAGGTGATTGTGGAGGCGAGCGCCTGGTATGGCGCCACAGACTTACGCTGGGCCGCTCGCCACTGGGCCGACCGCATCGGCGTGCGTTTGCGTCAGGTGCACATTCGCCCCATGTCCACCAAGTGGGCGTCCATTGTCGAATACCCGGACTTCAGGCACATTTTGAGGCTGAAACCACCCATTTCGCCCAAAAGATAACGCATTGCTCGGCCCCCTGGGGGCGTTGCCTGTCGGGGCCAGGCCGTGCTAAACCTAAACTACGGGTGTTGCACCCCCGTAGCTCAGAGGATAGAGCGTGGGTTTCCTAAACCCTGCGTCGCAGGTTCGAGTCCTGCCGGGGGCATCATACTGATAGCCGGTGGGCCCCGAAACGATCGCTATCTGCACTGTAGGAGGATTTTTATGTCGCAAGTCGCCAATCTCAAACTCAAATCCAAGCTTTATTATTACGTCGCCGTGGTGACGGAGGTTTACGATGGAGATACGATCACTGTCGATTTGGATTTAGGCATGGGCATGTGGCGTCACCATCAAAAAATCCGCCTGTGGCGCCTGGATACGCCCGAATTGCGCGGGCCTGAGCGGGCGCAGGGGCTGGTGGCGCGCGACTTTGTGCGGGACCTGGTGCTGCATAAAGTGATCCTCATCCGTACGATCCTCGATAAACGCGGGCAAGACCGTAGCGGCAAGTTTGGGCGGCTGCTGGGTGAGGTTTCGGTTGAAGACGCACAGGGCAATATTATCCATCTGAACGATCTGTTGTTGCAGAAAGGCTATGCCGTCCCTCTGGCTGCCGACGGCAGCAGAATCGCCGCTGCCCTGGCCCCTGGCTCCCACCTGTATCCCCCCCAAACACCCTGCCCCTACTGTGGCGAAACGCGGGCTGTGGACACAGCCAGCGGTGCGGTTGCCATCTGTCCCAACTGTCTGGACGAAAGTTTCCGCACGTTGGCGCTGGGCTGATAGCCCACGGCCCGTCGTCTTCTGTATCAGACCCCGCTATCGTCCCCAGCCGGGGGCTCAGATTGCGGTGGGGATGGGACGATGTCATTCAAGGGCTCCTCGGGGATCACGATCCAGGCAATCCCATAGGCCAGAATGCCGCCCCCACCCCAAAGAGACAGGGCCAAAAACGCCAGACGCACCAGCGTGGGATCGATATTCAGATACTCGCCAATGCCACCGCAGACACCGGCGATCATCCGGTTGTTGAGCGAACGATAGAGGCGTTTGTTCATTGCCAATACTCCTGACTTTGAGAGACGCCATGCCCGGGCAAAGCCGGGTCTGCGTCGTGATTGTGTTACATCTGCTATACGGTCAGGGTTGCTGGCGGGTTTCGGTGTCAGCCCGCCGGGGTGCGCGTGGTCGCACGCTCTGCGCTCCACCGCATAGTGCGCCGGGGCGCCGGCGAGGGTACGCGACGGGCGCACGGCGGATACGCGGTGGGTGCCGCGCCTGTCGTCGCCCTGATCCCGCCGATTGAACTCGGGGCTAAGGTAGCGTCCTGGAATAACAGCCCTTTTTAGGGCTGACGCTGGCCGAGGGTACCCTTCACTGCGCTCGAGGGCAGGCTCGGGCTTCTTTGGACGCTTTGCGGCGGGAATCCGTCCGGTCTTCGCCACATGGAGAGTCGGCGAAGGCCGACTCCTGGCCGCAGGCCTGAAGAGCCTGACTTCAGTCAGCGAGAGCAAAACGATTGATGGACGCTCACTTATCCCCGCCCGGCCTCGACCAGCAATTCCTGCGCCGATTGGCGGCCAGTCTCGCTGGGCGCTCCCAGCATGGCGGCCAGCTCGGCCACGCGGGATGCACCCTCCAGTACCTGCAACCGCGTCACGGTGCGGTCGGCCTCCATGCCCTTGCTCACGGCCAGATGATGATTGGCATAAGCGGCGATTTGCGGCAGATGGGTCACACACAATACCTGATGTGCTTGCGCCAGATCGGCCAGCTTGCGCCCCACAATCGCGCCCACACGCCCCCCGATCCCCTGATCGATTTCATCGAAAATCAGGGTGGGCGTGTCGTCTGCCCGGGATAAGACATTCTTCAGGGCCAGCATCAGGCGGGCCGTCTCACCGCCGCTGGCTACTTTGACCAGTGGCATCAGCGGTTCACCCGGGTTCGCCGAGACCAGGAATTGCACCTGATCGATCCCCGTGGCATCGAAAGCAAAGCGCGCATCCCCCACAAAACATCCCTGTTGATGCGGCCGTTGCTGGATTTCGACGGCTACCCGCGCGCCGCTCATGCGCAGATCCTGCAATTCTTCCTCGATGGCCTGGGCCAACAACTGACCGGCCTGTTGGCGGGCCGCCGAAAGCTCGGCGGCGGCGGCGCCAATGCTCTGTAAAAGATGTTGTTCCTGTGCTTCCAGTTCGGCGCTGCGCGTTTCGCTATCGGCGATCAACGCCAGCTCCTGGCCAGCGCGCTCGCCAAAGGCAATGATCTCGGGGATGCTGTCGCCATATTTGCGTTTGAATTGATAGATCAGGTCCAGGCGTTCTTCCACCTCGACCAGGCGCGCGGGGTCATAGGCCACGGTGTCGGCATAATGGCCCATCTCGCGTGACAAATCCGTCATACGCTCGAACAAGTCTTGCGCCTGACTGAGGGCTTCTGCCAGATCGGGATCGATGCCCGCCAGTTTTTCCAGCCGCGCCACAGCTTCGCCCATGAGGTCGAGCATGGAGGGCAGCTCGTCGTTGTCGGTGTCAAACAGGGCCTGCAGCAGGGTGGTTTGGTTCGCCAGCGTCTCGGCATTGGACAGACGTCGCCGCTCGGCCTCCAGCGCCTCCTCTTCGCCCGGTTGCAACTGGGCGCCGTCGATTTCCTCCACCTGATAGCTGAGCAGGTCAATGCGGCGAGCCAACTCGCGAGCGTCGCGACGCAGCGTTTCCAGGTGCCGACGCACAGTAGCCAGGGTGTCCACCTGAGCCGCGATGTGGGCCCGTGGCTGGCTGAGTTCAGCATAGCGGTCGAGCAAGTCGATGTGGTTGCGCAGGCGCAGCAAGGATAAATGTTCCCCCTGTCCATGAATATCAACCAACCGCCCCCCGATATCAGCCAGCAGGCGCTGCGAGACGGCGCGGCCATTGATGCGGGCCACGCTGCGTCCCCCGCGGCGGATGTCGCGGGCCAGGATCAGCCAGTTGTCGTCGTTTTCCAGGCCGTCGGCCTGCAAAAGCTGCTGCACCTCAGCCCCGATATCCCCTGCAAGCTCGAAAATGCCTTCGACACTGGCTATGCTGGCGCCGGCGCGCACGGCCGATTGTTCGGCCTTGGCGCCCAACAGCAGTTCGATGGCATCGATGATGATCGATTTGCCGGCGCCGGTTTCGCCGGTCAGCACCGTAAAACTGGCATGAAACATGACCTGAAGGTCATCGATAATGGCGAAATTGCGAACGCGCAGTTCTTTGAGCATAGCAGGAAGTAAAGGGCAGAGAGGACGGGCGAATTAACGCAGGCGAGCGTATAGGGTGCTGGCAGCCAGACCGATGACGACCAGGGGCATCAGCAGGGAGCCGCTGAGGAAGATGGCAATCGGCGCTGCTATGATAACTGTAATACCCGTGGCAATCAAATTGAAAGAACGAGCGCGTTTACGCCCACTGAACTTCCAGATGAGCCGTGCCAGGGCGCCGCCCAGTGCCGGGCCGGCAAAGATGGCGATCAGAATGCCAAAAAAGCTGAAGCCCATCAATCGCGCTAACAGCAGGGCAGCTATCCCCAACAGCAAACCGCTCACCGCCGCCCCCACAGTCCCTGCCAGTTGATTAGTGGGTGTTGCCGTGTAAAATTTATCCTGCTGAGCGCGCACACAGTCTTTGCAACGGTAGCCCACCGGCGTCTGCACAGCACAATCCATGCAGATGGGCTTGTTGCATTTATTGCAGCGCAGCAAGGTTTCGCGGTTAGGATGATTGGCGCAATAAAGCGTCGACACGGGGGCCGGGGTCGAGGTTGGGGTTGGGACGGGGGCAGGGGACGAGTGCTCCAGTCGGGCCAGTGCGGCTGCGGCTTCGACATGTTCCGGGGCGATGGCGAGCACGCGTTCCAGCGCCTCACGTTTTTGGGCCGGCGTATTCAGCAGGGTGGCCAATGCCATCCAGGCCTCGATGTTTTCAGGCGTTTGCGCCAGAACCTGGCGATACAAGGATTCGGCTTCGGCGTGATCGCCGGCCATGGCGGCGCTGCGGGCAGCGCTGATAAGTTGGGAAGCAGGGGTAGGTGGAGTAGACACGAAGGTTTCCGGGAAAGAGGGATGGCAGGAGGGATCAGATGATCAGGCGCAGACGATCCATCAGGGTTTGATAAAAATAACTACGCGGTTGCAGGCGCACAAAGCAGGCCCGGTAGGGGCTGGACGCGATCACGACTCTATCACCGTCCTGCAAATCAATCAGGAATTGTCCGTCCGCGGTGAGGATGGCGGCATGATCGGTGCGCACCTTGAGTGTGACCGTGGCGCCTTTATCCAAAACCAGGGGCCGGGCCAGACTGAGATGGGGGGCGATGGAAAGCAGGAGGATGTTCTGCAGTTCGGGGGGCAGGATGGGGCCACCGGCGGCCAGGGCATAGGCCGTGGAGCCGGTGGGCGTGGCCACGATCACGCCATCGGCGACATAGGTGGTGAGATAACTGTCGTTGATTTCGGCGCTGATGCGCACCACCCGGGCCAGACTGCCGCGGCTGACCACGACTTCGTTCAGGGCGTCGAGATCATCCCCGACTTTTTCATCGCCGCGCCAGGTCTCGGTTGTGAGCATCAGGCGCCGCTCGATCCAGTATTGACCGTCGAGTACGCGCCCCAGTTGGGCCTGCCAGTGTTCCGGCTGCACCTCCGTCAGGAAGCCCAGCCGGCCCAGATTGATGCCCAGGATGGGGACTTCGTGCCGGGCCGTGAGACGTCCGGCGCGCAACAAGGTGCCATCTCCGCCCAGGGCGATCAGCATGTTGAGATGGAGGGATTCGGCGCCGATACGCTCGGCGTTCCAACTGGAGCCGGTCCACGAATCGACCCCGCGGGCCCGTAGCCAGTCGTCGATATCGTTGGCGAGATTGAAGGAGGCAGGGATTTTGGGGTGATGCAGGATGCCGATGCGCATGGGTGGGGTCCGGGGTGGGGATCAGGCGGGATAGGGGAGATCGACATCGAGGCGTTGTTGCAGGACTGCGCCTAATGCTTCGGGCAGGATACGTTCTACCTTGGAGCCGGAATTCTGCAAACGTTCGGCGTCGGCAGCGGTCACGGTGAGTTCACTGCCCCAGATCGATACGCGGCGAGCTCGCATGGCCTCGCTGATGCTGGTGCCAACCGCGGGCTGAAAACGAGCCATGTAGGCCAGAGCGGTCACATAGCTGACTTTGTCGAGGGGCAGAGCGCCCACCAGCACATAATGATCGATGGTTTTAGGCGGCGGCGATTCGGCCGGCGTGGATTCGGGACTGAAGGTGACCCAAATCACGCGGCTGCCGTCGGCGTGGACTTGCGCTACCACCCCCAATTCATCCGGTTCGATCCAATAATCGCCACTGCCCAGGGGGGCGAATTCGCAGACAAATTCGCCGTATTCGGCTTTTTCGCCAATTTGTCGCACCATGCCCGCCCAACCCTGTGTCCAGATGCGCACGGGCAGCCGCGGTTGACCGTCGATACGCACGCGGATGACGGCAAAACCGGGCCCCGGCCCCCCATCTTCGATCTTGAACTGCCAGTTACCGGGCTTGGGGGTGGGATCTGCGGGCACCGTGACCGTGGCATCGAGATCGAGCTCGATGGTCTGGCCGGGGGCGAGTTGCAGGTTGCGCACGAGATCGGCGTTGGGGGTAAAGATGGTGAGGGTGTAGGCACCGGCGGCGATGCCTTCGAAACGAAAGTGCTCGTCATCCCCCACCAGTTGCACCCACTCGCCACCGTCTGTCGACCGCAACAAGGCCTGCGATTGGGCGCCCCCGTGCACCTGACCAATAATCATGCCCTGCTGGGTAGGCTGGCCGATGGTAAAATTGGCCGTGCGTTCGTTTTGGCCATCCATGACGAGCCCGCTGCGCCGGAGATCGGTGCCTTCGATGGCCAGCCGATAGGTGCCGGCAGGCAGGCTGTCAAAGCGGTATTGCTCGTCGGCGCCGATGGTCTGGCTCAATTCGATATCAGGGCCACGCAAGATGAGGGTATGGCCGGCGCCGTTGCTCACGCTGCCGCTGATCACGCTTTGCGCCGCCGGTTCGTTGGACGGCGTGAGGATGAAATTGGCCGTGCGTTGGTTGCTGCCATCCATGACCAATCCGCTGCGCCTTAAATCGGTGCCGGGGATGCGCAGGCTGTAGGTGCCGGCGGACAGGCGCGGGAAGCGATAGCTTTCGTCCGCCGCTACCTGGGTGTCGAATTCGCTTTGGGGACCGGTGAGTATGATGGTGAGACCGGCGCCCTGCGTGACCTGGCCCTGAATCACGCTGTTGGCCGCGGGTTGCGTATCGGGCTGGCTTTCGGCAGACGGCCGGAATGTGACGAAGAGGATCTGATTGGCATCGAGATCGACCTCTGTCTGGGCATCGATTTCATCGACTTGCAGGGTGTAATGCCCGGCGCCCAGGGGGGCGAACTCGAGGGCATAGGGGCCATATTCGGTTTTGCTACCGGTTTGGCGGGTGTAGCCTTCCCAGCCCGGGGCGCTGATGTGCACGGGCAGGTGCAGGCGACCTTCGACACTGAGGCGGATGATGCCAAAGCCGGGGGAAACACCGGCATCGCGGATGTCGGCCTGCCACGAGCCTGCTGGTGCCGGGCTGGGCGACGTGGAATCGGCAAGATCGAGAGTCAATTGCTGTTGGGCGGCCAGGGTGATGTTGTTGCGCACAATGCTGGCGGCCGGCACCGACAGCCGATACACGCCTGGCGGCACGTCGCTAAAGCTGAAGGCGCCCTGGGCATCGGTTTCGGTTTGGTCGGCGTAGGTGGTTGAGCGCAGGATGACCGTGGTGTGAGCATGGCCGCTGAGTGTGCCACGAATACTGCCGCCTTGGTTCCCGGTGGGCGTGCCTCCGGGGTCATCGTGCGTGGGCTGCTCGGGTGTGGGAGATGCCTGGGCATCGGCCCGCGGCTGTTTGGGCAGGGCAGCCAGGGCCTCGACAGCCGGTAATTTGCCGCCGGGCCAGGTGTCCGAAAACCAGGCGTGCTGTTCCCAGCCATTGGCCAGCAGGACGGTATTGCCCATGAGCCAAAAAGCGGTGCAGAAGTAATGGGGAGGCGCGGCAAGATAGCGTTCGCTGGTTCCCATGATGATTTTGGCCTGGTCCACGGCCTTTTCGGCATGGGTGGCGGCGGTGGTGGTGGGATAGCGGGGATCGTCGGCTTCGCCCACCAGGGGGCCATTTTCGGTGGAGAGGATAGGCAAATAGCGCCCCAGATGTTGCCGGCAAAGGTCGCCCAGGCGCTCGTAGGCGCGAAAACCGGAGGGGTCGTCGTGAATGGTATTGCCAGGATTGGCGCCTTGCTGGCGTTGCTGGTTCACAAATTCCAGGCTGCGCTGGCCCCATTGCCCGCCCGCCCAGGCGTCGTGCCCCAGGAGATCGTACTCGTCCTGGCTGAGCTGCAAGCCCTTCTGGTTGACATCATCGTACGGATAATCGAGGGGATGATTGAGATCATAGTTGTGCAGTGCCAGCCACACGGGTTCGTCGAATAGATGCCGGCCCCCAAGTTCGATGATCTTGGCGATGAGATCCCACTTGGTGCTGATGGCGGTGGCGGGCACAGCCGGGTAGCCGCCGTGTTTCAGGATCGTTTCCATGTCGCGGATGGCGGCTTTGGTCACATAATCGATGGCGCCGGATGGCACCTGCCCCCCTTCCCACTCGCCGTGCAGTTCCGGTTCGTTGTTGAATTCAAAATAGCGCACCCCGCGGGCCACATATTCATCGAGATAGTCGATTTCTTTTTGACTGAGGGTGGCCTTTTCGATGTCGGTGGAGTTGGGTCGAAAGCGATACAGGCGCACGACGGGCATGATGTCGGCTGCCAGCAGCATTTCGGCGAAGTCGAGCCCGCCATCATGTAAGAATTTCACCCATTTGACGCCCATGCGTTGCAGCTCTGGGATCCATCGCTGGCGCAGGACTGATGCACCGACGGCGCCGGGATTGCCGCCACTCCAGTGCATACCAATCCCGTTATCATCAGGGGGGCGGGGATAGTCTTGCAGACGCATGGGAGCACCTCGGGATCGAATGGGCGATGGTTAGGCGTCGGTAGGCGGGGGCCAATGGGCCTGAGCCCACGATACAATGTCGGCCAGTGTCACTTCGCTTTGCTCGCCGGTGGTCATATCGCGGACGGTGACAATGCCCTGGGCCAGTTCGTCTTCGCCCAGAATCAGAGCGTAATGCACGTGGCTGCGGTTGGCGGCTTTGAGTTGCGATTTGAGGCTGCGGGAGCCAAAGGGCATGGTGGCAGGCATACCGGCCTGGCGCAGTTGGTGGGTGATCTGCACCGCCTTTTTTTTGGCGGCGGCGCCGCGATGCAGGGTCATAAACTGGGGATGGGCGAGCGCCGGGGGCTCGATGCCCTGCGCCCGCAGGCTGAGCACAATGCGTTCGATGCCGATGCCGACGCCGACGCCGGGTGTGGGCGGTCCGCCTACGGATTCGACGAGACCATCATAGCGTCCGCCGCCGCACAGGGCGTTCTGCGCCCCCAGCTCGCTGCCCCACACCTCGAAAACGGTGCGCACATAATAGTCGAAGCCCCGCACCAGTCGGGGATTGACCTCGTAGGCAAAATCCAGATCGCCCAGATAGCCGGTCAGGGTCTGGAAATGCTGGGCGCAATCGGCGCACAGATAGTCGATGCTGCGGGGAGCGTCGGCCAGCAATGCCCGGGTGGCTTTTTCTTTGGTGTCGAGCACGCGCAGGGGGTTGACCCGCAAACGGCGCTGATCGACCGCGGGGAGGGCGCTGTAGTGCACCTGGAAATAGTCGACCAGGGCTTGGATGTAGGGGGGGCGGCACTGGGAGCAGCCGATGGAGTTGAGCTGGAAGGTGAGGCCCTGAAAACCCAGTTCGTGATAAAGGCTGTAGGCCAGTTGCATAATCTCGAGATCGGCCGCCGCATCTTCTTCGCCCAAGAGCTCGGCATTCAACTGTACGTGTTGGCGAAAACGTCCGGCCTGGGGTTTTTCGTGGCGGAATAGGGGCCCGATGGAGAAAAGACGCACCGGTTTGGGGTAGGTGTGGAGTCCGTTTTCGACATAGGCCCGCATGACCCCGGCGGTAAATTCGGGTCGCAAGCTGATGTTGGTGCCATCATGATCATCGAAGCTGTACAGTTCTTTGTCGAGGACGACAGCAGAGCCTTCTTGCAAACCCCGCAGGAATAAGCGGGTTTCTTCCAGAATGGGCGGGTCGATCTGCATGAATCCAAAGCGGTCGGTGAGTTCGGTGGCTTTGCTGAGCACAAAGCGCCAATACCGGAAGTCGTCGGGCAGGATATCGTTGAAGCCTTTGAGGGTTTGAAAACGCATAGTCGTATCGTGAGTGAAAGGGTGGGATCAGGCCAGCGCCTGGGAACCGCAGGCATGGCGGAACCCGCAGTGCCGGCAACGGGCGGCATCGGTGTGTTGAGGTGAAAGTTCGCTGCGCTTATGCGCCAGATGAATCTCGGACAGATGGTGCAGAAGTTCCTGGCGCAGGTCGTCGGTATAGGGGATTTTGAACGTAGTGGCCGCGTATTTGAGGACGCCGTAAGGAGGTCGTGACCCCAGCACATCTTCAACCAAAAGGCAGTAAGCTGCCAGTTGCAATTTGTGCGAAGTATAAGGATCAGCGGACTTGATCTGGCTGTGCTTGACTTCGACCGGAATTACTTTGCCCTCCATTTCTACCAGATAATCGGGCTTACCGGCCAACTGGTAACGGACGGAGAATAGAGAGCGATTACTGCGGTGCCAGTCGCCGGCATCCACATAGATGACCTCGCCCTGCGGCAGGCCTGTTTGTTGCCAACTGCGTCGCGAACGCAGAGTCAGCCAGAGACCGGCTGCCAGCATGATCGCGGCCGCAGCAACGAGCAGCGCTGTCATCAGCCCGGCACCTGAGATGGATCGGTGTAGGGGAGGATGATGATGGGCACGCCCTGTGGTTTCCAGGCTGTGAACCAGCGGGCATTGTCTGGCGCCAGGCGAATACATCCTCGCGAGGCCGGAGCAAAGCCGAGTTCATCGGCCCCTTTATACACTTTCTGACCCTGGTCATCAAGGACATAAGGCAGGCCGTGGATTAAAAAATTGCCACCGCGTTTGAACAGCCACCAGCCTTCATCTGCCTTGACGCCGCCCAGGCCCTGAAAGGTACCCCAGTATTTGCCGATCACACCGAACCATGCCGGTGTATCCCAGCCCAGCGCCGGATCGCCGGTGGTGATGTCGAGCAGGCGTACGAGATGACCCTTTTCGACAATGTGCATCTGTTGGTTATCCTGATCGATAATAATGTACCGGCCCATGGGGTTAATTCCCCGCTTTTGTGCTAGCTCGACCACCCAGGGCTGGGGCGTGATGAATGCTGTCGGGGTGCTGACGGGCACAGGGGTGGGTGAAGGCGCGGGCAGGGCCGTCGTGGGCACGGGCGTAAGGGTGGGCAGCAGGGCGGCGGCGTTGTTAAATGCTGCTGATGTGCCTTGGACAACGTCAACCGACGGCGGCGTTTTGGTGGGGGTGGCGGTGGCAAGATCGCTGCCTTTGACAACCGGCGTCATCCACAGGCTGCTGATCCACATGCCCAGCGCCAGCGTGGCTACTCCCAACACCAGCACCAATGGAGAAAGATGTGAGGGGAAAGATATGTGATCAGGCATAAAGGGGACAGTTGTGCATAAGGAGGCTTAAAGCAAAGAAAGCCGCGAAGCCAGGAATACGGCGATGAGGAGGAGCAAGCTCAGTACCAGCAGATAGCGGGCAATCTCCCGCGTGACGTGGGCCTTTGCGACATCTCGGGCATGTTGCTCATGTGCAACAATGCCTTCCTCGAGTTGGCTCTGATTTTGATTGGCGTAGCCCTGCCGGCTCAGCCACCACGCCCGCTGGCAGTAAATCCACTGCCCGATCTCGGAGGCGCGGATGACGGAAGGGGAAGGGAGGTCGCTGGGGGACATGAGGGAGGGGGGGAGAGGGAAGGCCTGGCTACGATATGTTTTGTTCGAAGTCGCGCAGGGCTTGCTCCAGCCGGTGCTGGCGCATGGTCAACGTGAGATCGCCGCGGGTGCGTTCGGTGACCCCGCGCACCATGTCGGTTTGGCGGCGCAACCCGCGGGTAATGGCGTCGGGGAAATCGATGGTGACCAACACGCTATAGATGTCGTCCATGGTGGTAAACAAGCGCTCGGCTTCATCCAGGCGGTCGCGGCGCAGCAGATCGAGGATGAACCGCCGCAATTCGCCGGCTGCTTCTGCCAGGCCTCCCAAATAGGCGGGATGAGGAACGCCCAAATCACTGGGGGTGGGCAGTGGCTGATGGTGAATGAGGGCAAATGTCAGATGCGCCTCAGTTACTTCTTTGAGGGCGTCTTGCGTATAACCGGCGTAATACAGTTCGGGATAGGCCTCAAGTTCGTTGCTGAGTTCCTGCGCCCGGCGCCGCACGGTTTCGAGCAGGCGTTGGGCCTCGTCGAATTCATGCCGGTGGCTGGCACGGATACTTAACGAGCAAAAACGAATCAGTTCGCGGGAATGTTTCAAAGCCTGATCGCGGGCAGCGTTACGGTTGTCAAAATCAGTACGGATGGTTTCGATGATGCTGGTCAGGTTATGCACGGGCTGTCTCGCTTGCTGTGGGGGATAAGATAAAAAGCATAGCACATTATACCATTGACGCCGAAAGAGGCATATCTGTAGGATGTGCATGGGGGCATCCCAGGATTTTGGCAGGAGAGTATGGCTTTAGTCCCCCCCCTCAGTCCCCCCCATCAATGCAACAAGAGCGCCAGCCACCTCTGCCAATGGGTGGGTGTGGGCGTAGGTGTGGGTGTGAGCAACGGCTCGATCTCATCGCCGGCGGGGTCCTGCACCACAACAATGGGATGATCGCCCGGTTTAGCCATGTTCAGCTCATCACGCGCCACGCGTTCGATCTCGGCAGGAGAGTCGACATTGACGAGTTCCTGCAGGAGTTCTGTCTGGCGCTGGTCTTCCATTTGCACGGTGTGTTCCAGCGCTGCTTTGTCACTGTGCACGCGCCCGCTGGTCAACAATTTGCCCGTATAGCCGGCCACGAACAACAGCAGGACGATAATCCCGGTGACAATGATCATTTGGCGCAGGGTTGTCAGTTGGCTTGGAGGGAATGGCCCGCGACCCATAGACTTGCGCACTCCTGATAGGTGAGGGGGATTGAGCACATACGCGAGATGAAGCTAAAAAATACTCCCGGCCACAGTTGGCCGGGAGTGAGAGTGCCGATGGAGGGACTTGAACCCCCACGGGCCTATTGCCCACTGCGCCCTGAACGCAGCGCGTCTGCCAGTTCCGCCACATCGGCTTGTAGCGTGAGCCAACGACTCAATGTTGGCTTTATTTTACACTACTTTGGCAGTTTGTCAAACTGTAGAGTACGCCTTTCGGATAGCGTGACCTGGCGTGTGAGCATGTACCATTTGGAAAAAGTTTGGAATCGATCTGCGGCCATATTCAACATCCCTACTTGCACATCTTTTACCTGAGTGGACACGGCATAAGTGTATAAGCCATAAGTAAGGGGGATGGCGGGGACATCGTCGGCAAAGAGGGTCTGAAATTCGCGATAGAGCTGCAGGCGTTGTGCCATATCGCTCGTGCGTCTGGCCTGTTCCATCGCCAGATCGGCCTGGCGATTGTTCCAGCCGCTGTAATTCTGGCCGGTGGGGCTCTCCTGCGTGCTGTGCCACAGGGGGTAGGGGTCGGGATCGCCGATCATCTCCCAGTTGACCAGGGCGGCGCTGAAGTTACGCGGCACCAAAAAATCTGTCACCAATCCCGTAAACGAAACGGGCTGCGGAACCGCCCGCACGCCGATCTTGGCCAGATCATCGCTGATGCTGCGGCTGATAAGCTGCGAATGGGGGGCGTCATCGCTCAGCAATACAAACTCAAGGTCCACGCCATTCTGATCCCGAATTCCATCTCCATCACTGTCGACCCAACCGGCCTCATCCAGTAAATTCTGCGCCTGGGTCGGATCATAGTCGGGTGTGGCGATGTCGGGGTCGTACGCCCACGAGTTGGGCAGCAGAGGGCTGTTGGCCACCATCCCCACCCCGGGAAGAATGGTGTCGACCAGGCGTTGCTTGTCGATAGCGTGCGCCAATGCCTGCCGCACCTGCACATCCTGCAGGAAGGGAGCATTGGCCGTGTCGACATTCAGAACCAGGAAAGTGATGTCGGACAGGGGTGAGGTGAAGAGTTGTAGATTGGGGTCTGCTTCGGCCTGGGGCAGTAACTCCGGCAAAACACGGCTGACGCCTTGCACGTCACCCACCTCGGCCGCGGCGAGAATGCTGGCATAATCCGGATAGAAACGAAATTCCAGGGCATCGAGATAGGGGACAGTATCGAGCGCACGCAGATTGGGCTCCAGGCGAATATGCTGGCTATCCAGCTCGGTCACCCGGAAGGGGCCACTGCCGATAGGCTGGGTATTGAGCATGGCCTTGGGCATCTCGCGGGGCGTGTAGCGCTGCCAATAATGCTTGGGGATGACGCCAAACCAACGGATCGTGGTGTAGTCGGGAAAAGGCGCATAGGGTTCGGATAACCGAAAAACGACGGTGCGTTCGTCGACGGCCTCAGCGATGACCGAGCGCCATAGCGTGGCCAGATCGGGCAGCACCTGCAGGTCGGGATCCTGCATGAGATTGACGGTGTAGATGACATCGTCAGCGCTGATGCGCAAGCCGTCATGCCAGCGGGCATCCGCACGCAAGGTGAAGGTGAACACATCGCTGGCCGGGCTTGCTTCCCAGCTTTCGGCCAGATCGGGCTGCAAGTTACCGTGTTCATCGAATTTCAGCAGGCCGTTAAAAACCAGGGCGCACAAATCCTGATCCACAGGATTGTACTGGCACAACAGGGGATTGATGTACTGGGGATTCCCCGCCACCCCTTCAACAAATACGCCCCCGCGGGCGGGGACGTACTCGGTGGTATAGCTGTATGTAACGTAGCTAAGCAGAGCGACAATCAGTAACAGACCCAAAAGGGCCAGGATCGCCTGCCAACGTATGTGACGGCTCAATGTGCTCTATGCCTGTTGATCGTAGCTCAGCCGGCCAGACGCACAGAGACCAAGGCCAGCAAGAAGAAAACCGCAGACAAAATAATGGTGGCCTGATACAGGGTTTTTTCCAGTCCGCGCTTCGTGCGATAAACGGTGGTATCATTGCCGAACATGCTACCGGCGCCGCTATTCTGGGTTTGCATGAGAATAAGGCCACTTAAGACCAAAGCAACGATCATCTGGGCAACAAAAAAGATAGTTTCCATGGAAGGCTCCTTAATGAGGGTCAGCCAGCAATTATACCATTCGAATCTGAATTCGCCCAAAAATTTACGGGCGCATACGCGCGTTTCGCCGGCATCGATCAGCGGTCGGACTCATGCGGCAAGATGACAAATGCCGGAAACAATTGCCGAAAGCCGAAACCTATCCCCTGGAAAAACCAAGTGAGGGGACGTAATAGTAATTCAATGATATCATTGATGACACTAAAAGCGCGGGAGATTGCCCGTAGAGTCGGGCGTAATAACCGTTGCAGCCCGGGTTTGCGGGCGTAGATCACCGCAAAAACCAACGTGAGCACCGAAATCACAAATTTCTGCCAACTGACAAAATAGATTTCGGTGTGAAATAGCATGCCGATCTCTTCTATTAGCAATTCCAGGCTGATGTTGAGCACCAAAATATAGGCTGCTGTCACAAGCACCGGCTCGCGTTCGATCAGCAAGGTAAAAATCTGGGCCGCAAAACGCATGGTGAGTATTCCCAGGGCAACACCTATCATTACAATGACGATATGGTTGCTGAGGGACACGGCGGCCACCACATTATCGAGACTAAACGCCAGATCTGCCAGCTCGACGGCCAGGACGACGCCCCAAAACCCCTTCACCTTTCCTGAGGTAAGAATATCCTCCTCCACTTCTTCACGATAATTGGAGGCCAGATGTTCGATTGCCAGTTTGAATAGATAGGCGGCCCCCAATAAACGCAACCAGGGATTCTGG
Organism: Chloroflexota bacterium; assembly: GCA_013152585.1. GTDB lineage: Bacteria > Chloroflexota > Anaerolineae > J102 > J102 > JAADGC01. The sequence goes on along the minus strand of JAADGC010000198.1, from coordinate 25,520 downwards.
ATCACCACCGTGGCCAGCAAAAGCATAAGCCCGCGGCCAGCATAAGCGCCTAATAGGCCGACCTTGAGCGCCGCTGCGCGTTGGCCACCAAATACGCGATCTGCCCAGCCATGCATAAAGTGCAGCGGTTTGGGCCAGGGAATGGCTTCGTTGGCCGGTAAAGTTGACACCATAGCCCCCAGGACGGCCGCGTTGTCGATTGATAAGATCCCTTCCAAGAATATAAGCTGTATAATAATGAAAACAACTTCTGAAACAGACATAGCTACCTGTGAATAACCAAAAAATTTGTGGACTCGGGGCCCACATGTTAGCATAACTATACCTTATTCCTACCGTTCTGGGCAAGACAAAGTGGCTCAACTGCATCTCATGGGGCTCCACTGTGAGCTTCGTGAGGTGGCCAGGATATTTTTGTCCAAACAGAGTGTTTTTGCCCTCCTCCCGGAGCTCTGAATCGAGACCCTCACAAAATCTAAAAGAACCAGAATTCTCTGCGCTCTCTGCGTTCAATCCTTGGGCGAATCATGCTTCACCCCCACCCCACCCATCCCATCCCATGAAACCCACTATCGTCACCCTCGACCTCGAAGGCGTGTTCACCCCCGAAATCTGGATCGAATTCGCCCACAAAACAGATATCCCCGCCCTGCAACGCACCACCCGCGACGAGCCCAATTACGACAAACTGATGCACTATCGCATCGACATCCTGCGCCAACACAACCTGCGCCTGACCGACATCCAGGCTGTCATCGCCAGTATGAGCGTCCTGCCCGGCGCCCGCGACTTTCTCGATTGGCTACGCAGTCGCACACAGGTGATCATCCTCTCCGATACCTTTTACGAATTTGCCATGCCCCTCATGGTGCAACTGGGACGGCCCACCCTGTTGTGCCACACGCTCGAAATCGATGCACAGGGGATGATCAGTGGCTATCGTTTGCGCCTGCCCGATAGCAAACGCGCCGCCGTTCTGGCCCTGCAGCAGCTCAACCTGCATGTCATCGCCGTCGGGGATTCTTACAATGACACCTCCATGCTGGCCGCAGCCGACCACGGCATCTTCTTTCGCCCGCCCGCCAACGTCATCAGCAACTTCCCCCAGTTCCCGGTCGTCCGGCGTTATGCCGATTTGCAAAACCAGATCGAGGCCCTGCTCCCCCGCACCGCCTGATCGGGGGGATAGGGTGATCGGTTGTGGCGGCAGTGCCAAGAGCTCAATACACCTGATGCTCGCGCATGTATTGGCGCACAGTTTCCGGAACCAAATAGCGAATACTGCTGCCGTATTGGATACGACGGCGTAGATTGTTGGAAGCAATGCTCACCCCGGGCATAGGCAACAACGTCACCTCGTGCACGATGCCGGGTAGGACCGCTTCCAGGGGCCCAAAATCGATCTCGTATCCAGGCCGGGTCGCTGCCGCCAGCCGTGCTACCGAACGAATGGCATCGGGTTCATGCCAGTTGGGGAAATCGATCAGCGAATCGAGCCCCATCAAAAACCATAATTCTACATCCTGCCCTAATTCTTGGCGCACCAGGCGCACCATATCCGACGTAAAGTGGGGTCCTGAACGATTGAGATCGATGTGAGAGATGCAAAAATGAGAGTTATCGCTTAGGGCCAGATTCAGCATGGCCAGCCGGTCGTCAGCGCTGGCTACGATCTGTCCTTGCTTGTGCGGAGGTGAAGCCGCGGGCACAAAGTAAACCAGGTCCAACCGCAACGTATCTCGCGCCGTCTCAGCTAAAATCAAATGCCCCATATGCACGGGGTCGAAAGTGCCGCCGAGCAGACCTACCCGGCGGGCGCTGTCTGAATACATCGTCGCAACTCCACATAGGTACACGGCGTAGGCAGCAACAAGCCATCAGCCGTCAATGAAATAATCTTCGCTCCAGGTGAGTTCGGTATCACCAATAAAGACCTTATCCCCTTCCTTCACACCTGCCTCGCGCAGCGCATCACTGATGCCCATTGCTTCTAAAATACGTTGGAAGCGCATGATGGCCTCGTAATAATCCCAGTTTGTCATGGCCGCAGCGCGCTGGATGCGCTTGCCTTCCACCACCCATCCCTCTGATTCCCGGCGGATGTGGAAGAGATCCTCATCTTCGGGCACCAGCACGGGCACTAAAGGCAGCAGGGGTTCAGCTTCGGGCAGGGCTATGAGCATTGCCAAAGTCTGTTGCAGCAAGGTCTGCACGTTCTCGCCGGTAACAGCGCTTATGGGCAGGGCTTTGATTCCCATCTCGGCCAGAGCTTGCTGGACTTCGGGCCATCGTTCCTGCACCTCAGGCACATCCATTTTATTGAAAGCAACCAGTTGGGGCTTGGTGGCTAAATGGGGCTTAAATAGCTCCAGCTCCTGATTGATCGCCTGAAAATCTCCTACGGGATCGGGGCTGAGGCCGTTCAAAATATGAATCAGAAGCCGCGTACGCTCGATATGGCGCAGAAACGTCAATCCCAGGCCAGCGCCGGCATGAGCGCCCTCGATCAGGCCCGGAATATCTGCCAATACCATATCGCGTTGATCTACCACCGCCACTCCCAGATTCGGTTCTAGCGTAGTAAAGGGATAATCGGCGATTTTGGGTTTCGCGCGCGTCACCACCGAAAGCAACGTACTTTTGCCGGCATTGGGTACACCCACGATGCCGACATCAGCAATCAGTTTCAGCTCCAGACGCAGCCAGCGTTCTGCGCCGGGCTCGCCCTTTTCGGCCAGACGGGGCGTCTGATTGGTAGAGGAACGGAAGACGCTGTTGCCGCGGCCCCCTCGGCCCCCGCGCGCCACCAGCAGGCGCTCTCCCACCTTTAGCAATTCTCCCCGCAGCTCACCGCTTTCGGCGTCATAGACAAGGGTGCCCGGGGGTACCGGTATCTCGAAATCCTTTCCCTGCGCGCCTTGTTTGTTGGAACCGCTGCCGTGTTTGCCGCGTTCTCCCTTGAAATGGACCTTAAAACGAAAATGGTAAAGGGTATTGTGATCGGCGCTGGCGACGAGAGTGACATCGCCACCTTTGCCGCCGTTGCCACCGGCTGGTCCACCACGGGGTATAAATTTCTCGCGGCGAAAGGCGACAACGCCATTGCCGCCGTCACCACCTTTTACATAAATCTTGGCTTCATCTGCAAACATAACTCAATTATACTCGTTGACGATAAATAAAGATACTTGCGACACTAAAAAAGGCGTGTCTTGGCGAATGTCCAACCATTTCCTTCTGTTTTGCTCTCGCTGACTGAAGTCAGGCTCTTCAGGCCTGCGGCCAGAGGACGGCCTTCGCCGACTCTCCATGGGGCGAAGAGGGGACGGCGATGGCCGATTCCCGGCGCAAAGCGTCCAAAGAGCCCGAGCCTGCCCTCGAGCGCAGTGAAGGGTTCCCTCGGCCAGCGTCAGCCCTAAAAAGGGATGTTATTCCTAAACGGTACCTGAGGGGATGTGATCCCCGCGAAATCCAAAAGAGCCATTACGATTCATCGAGGGCGGCGATCTCGTCTACAAACGCCAGGCTCACGCGTTTGATCTCTTCCAGCACGCTGACGATGCCCGGGTCCAGAAAAATAGAGAGTTGATCAACGCCTTCGTCGGCCCAAAGTGCCTGTAGTTGCGTTCTGACTGCGCCGGCGCGTTGCGCTACATCTTTCATATTCCGATCAGACATTATTTCATCTCCTAAAATTGTAACAACGCAGGGACATCCGTCGCATACGTCAGCTCGCCGACTGAAACCCTTCTGGGGGTTTTTTCCACGGATTCACACAGATTTTCACGGAAAAGACAGGAAAACATCTGCAAAATCCGTGAAATCTGTGGCTAATAATGCTTTGCTAAGCTGCAGGTGTCATTTTCGCCAGATTTCAGTAACTAAAGATACCCGAGCCCTTCCAGATGCTCGTCGATGAGATCGAGTTCGCTGGTGCGCAGCAAGATGCTGTGCCCGGTCACTGCCGGGGGCTCGAATCCAAGTAAATCTAAAGTGGTGGGCATGATGTCGATGTTGCGGCCATCCAGACGCATCCCGGCGGGAACATCGGGGCCGCGCAAAACATAGGTGCCATGCTGATCGTGTCCTCCCTGCACTTCGGCCCACAACGGCCATCCATGATCCGAGACCACTATCAAATAATCGGCCTCAATCGCCAGCAATTGCGGCAACAACTCCGCATCAAACCAGTCGTACATAGTGTGCACATGGCTATAATCGAAGGGCTGGCCACGGCGAGCATAGTTGTTCAGCTCATGTCCCACTCTGTCCAGGCTCGAATACTGCACAAACAAGGCATCGACCGGGGAGGCGGCCAACCATTGTGGAACCAACTGGGCCTTCCGCAATTCCACCTGCTTGAGATGTTCCACATCTTCGGCCAGGCTCATTTGATCATGCCAGGCATAGCCGATGCCGGGGATGCGTTGGGTGCGGCGAATGGCCTCGCTGTGATCGACCAGAAAGTCGGGGGGGACAGACACCGGCCCGGTGACAGAGAGCTTGGGCGAGGGAAAACCGGCGATCATCCAGCCCTGCACACGCCGCGCCGGGTATGTGATGGGCATGGTAATGACCCCCGTAGAAAGCCCATGCTGATTGAGGATGTCCCACACATACGCTTCTTGTACATTCACAAAAGCTTTACTGCCGTTGCGGGGACGTCCCCACAGGTCTTTCAGACCATGAACGTCGGCAGGCTGGCCGGTATAAATCGAAGTCCACGAAGGGCCGGTAAATTGATACTCAGCCTCGCAATCGCAGATGCCGTGCTGGCTTTGCGCGAACAGATGCGCAAAGTTGGGCCAGCGCCCCTGATTTTGGGGAGCAAAGAGGATGCTGGTGGCAAGCCCGTCAATTCCGAGAAAATACAGTCGCATGAAGATGTCCGGGTGGAGGGGGATGCGGGGATGACGACGGCTGGTGGGGAAGATCCCCTGCCGTCTATGTCTAGAAAGTATACCTGCATGATCTCAAAATGAGAAATCCCCCTGAAATAACGAGCTGGAGTCTGGTGAAAACGGAATCCGTCACCGATAGATGTATTTTCGGCCACGAATTGCACGCATTATGAAAGGCTTTTTGCTTCTTTTTTGGCGCAATTCGTGGCAAAATTGAGGAACACCAGTGTCCAGTAACGAGTTTATGGGGCGCGGTTACGATACAAAGTGGGATCGACCACTGCGTTCATGGCCTGTTCGTTGAGCTGCCCGCCCAAAAACTGATTCACCCGCCGCACGTAGGGCTCGGGATCAGCGAGCATGTGATTATAGTCCACGGTCATCACGGCAAAGTGGGGTTGGCTTGTCAGCCAGGATTTGACGTGCTGAACGTGTTTTGCCAGCAATCGGGCCAGGGTTTCGTCGTCCACGTGCGAAGGCTCGCCGCGGCGCTTTAGCATTTTTTGTTGCGACGCCAGCACTTCCGACATGCGCCGCTCCATGAACAGCACTTTGTAGTCGTAGCCAGGGGGTAAATGCTCCAGCAACGCCGAGATGATCTTCACGACCTTGCCCCGCGCCGAGGGCAGCCAGGCCACATCGCCTTTATCGAGCTGTTTGACGCGTTCGAATTCGTAGTAGCCTTGGGGATTATCGGTGTCTGCCTGGCGTTCGCCATCGCTGAGCACGGACAGGCCGCCAGCTTCCAACATCTTCATCATCATCGACGTGCCAGAACGCGGCAGGCCCGACACGACCACGATGGTTGGGGATAGCGATGCTGTGTGGGGGGCAGATTTTGCTCGTCTGTTGAACCATGATTTCATGGCCATTTCCTCCGGGGGAGGGAGAGTCCCGGGGATTGCTTTAGCTTTCCGACAGCAAGAAGCCTTGCTGTTTGAGGATTTCGATGATTTTGTGTGCGTTGGTTTCGGGGCTGATGTTCACGGTATCCAGTACCAGCTCGGGATTGCGCGGGGGCTCGTAGGGATCATCGATACCGGTAAAGCCTTTGATTTCGCCGCGTCGAGCCTTGGCGTACATGCCTTTTACATCGCGTTCTTCGCAGACTTCAAGCGGGGTATCGACAAAGACTTCTACATAGTTGTCGCTGCCCACGGTGTTACGCACATCGTTACGGGTGGCGCGGTAGGGGCTCACAGCCGCACACACGGCCACACCGCCATGGCGCACGATCTCGGCCGCCACAAAACCGATGCGGCGGATGTTGATATCACGATCTTCCTTGCTAAACCCCAGCCCACGAGACAGATGCGTACGCACGACATCGCCATCCAGTTGGGTGACCTGGCGGCCATATTCCAGCAAGAGGGTCGTCAGCACTTCGGCCGTCGTCGACTTGCCCGAGCCACTGAGGCCGGTGAACCACACACAGAAGCCTTGCTTATGCCGCGGGGGATAGCTGTCGGCCAGGATATCAGCGACTTCGGGGCGGGTGAACCAGTCGGGTAGTTTTTTGCCATTGTTGAGATATTCCTCGCGCACCTGTGTGCCCGAAATCGAGGCTGTTTTTTGGTCATCGCTGATTTTTGTCACTTCTTCGTAACGATCTTCTTCGGGCAGATACACGAGCATCTTGAAGGGAATGACCTTGACGCCCAATTCGTCGCTAAACGATTCGGCCAGTTCCTGGGCATCGTAAGGGCCGTAGAAGGGATTGCCCTGCGAATCTTTGCCGGGGCCGGCGTGATCACGTCCCACAATGAGATGATTGGCGCCATGATTGCGGCGGATGAGCATATGCCAGACAGCTTCCCGCGGCCCGCCCATGCGCATGGCCAGAGGCAGTAACGCCAGCACGATGCGGTCGGGATCATAATAGCGCTGGGCCAGGGCCTTGTAGGTGCGCACTCGGGTGTAATGATCCACATCGCCTGGCTTGGTCATCCCCACCACCGGGTGCAGCAACAGGGTGCCGTCTACCCCTTCGACTGCGCGCTTGGTCAGTTCTTCGTGCACACGATGCAGGGGATTGCGGGTTTGGAAGGCCACCACGTTCTGATGTCCGGTTGCCGCCAGACGGGCGCGGGTCTGGGCGGGTGTCAGGCGTAGGGGTTTGAAGTCGTAGCGCAGAGGCAGTTGCAGCACCCGCAGGCGGCCGGAGATATTCAGTGGTCCCCAGCGGTGCATTTCGGCCACCAGGGGATGCCGGAGATCGGTGGTTCCGAAGACCTTTTGCGCCGTCTCGTTCAGGTGCCATTCGTAGACCTCTTCGATGGTCATCAGCGCCAAAAGGTTGTTCTTTTGGTCTCGCAGGGCAATTTCCTGTCCCAAACGAATATCATCGCTGGGGGAGACCGGTAAAGTGATGGGCATGGGAAAGACATAGCCATTGGCCAGACGCATTTCATCGAGCAGGCGCTGAAAATCCTCCTGGCCCATGAAACGGTCCAGTGGCGAAAAAGCGCCTGTGGCCAGCAGCTCGAGATCACAAATGGCGCGTTCACTGAGCTGCAACGACGGTAATTGCGAGGCATAGGCTTTGAGATGGGGTCGTTCTTCCGTGGGAATGAGGAGGTCGACCAGCTCGCCGCCATAGGGCGAAATGAGGGTTATTTTTTGTTTGGATTGTGGTGCAGATGGGGTTGTCATTTGAAAATGGTTCCTTTGTTTCTGGTTATGAGACCGTTTTTTTGGTTTGGGCACAGCGCGGGGAGCCGCCTGAGCCATCGGCCATTGCTGGGGTATACGTCACACCCATTCCCCTCAGCGAGAGCTAAGTGTTTGTCTAGAATGAACCTCGGGGAAGTGGTCACCGATATTTCGGTGCTGGCAGCACTTCTGACCACCTCACGGAGGGCAAAAACAGGAACTCATCTTTGGATGATTCCTAAGCTGACAAAGTGGACGTTCTATTCTACTTGAAAACCGGGCGTTGTCCTAAATCGCGGCGCCAACGGGAACGGTCGGCATCACATGGCGGGTATCGACCACGAGCCGGGCATCTCTGGCAATGGCGACCCAATCATAATCCGAGTGATCCGTAATCACAAGCACGCAGTCGGCCTGACGCACCGCGGTTTCCAGGTTGGGCACACAGTGCATTTCGCTGCCATTGTGTGAAAATCGGGGGACGAAAGGATCGTGGTATTGGACGTCGGCGTGTTTCTGTCGCAGCAGTTCAATAATATCCAGGGCAGGGGATTCGCGGGTATCGTCGATGTCCTTTTTATAGGCGACGCCAAGCACCAGTATGCGACTATTTTTCACGGGTTTACCGACCTCGTTCAAGGCGTCCTGCACCTTTTGCACCCAGTAGTGCGGCAGCTCGGTGTTGATTTCGCCAGCCAACTGGATAAAGCGAGCGGTGTAATGCAGCGTTTTTAGTTTCCAGGAAAGGTAGTGCGGGTCGAGGGGGATACAATGGCCACCGACGCCGGGGCCAGGGGTGAATTTCATAAAGCCGTAGGGTTTGGTGGCCGCGGCTTCAAGCACTTCCCATACGTCCAGATTCAGTTTATCGCACATCATGGCTATTTCATTGACAAGGGCAATGTTCACAGCCCGGAAGGTGTTTTCCAGGAGCTTTGTCATTTCGGCCGTAGCAGGTGTGGAGACAGGGATCACGGGCCGGATGACCTGGCTATACAGGGTCACGGCCGCCTGCAAGCAGGCTGGTGTCACTCCTCCCACCACTTTGGGGGTATTCTCCACCGTCCAATCCTGGCGACCGGGATCGATGCGTTCGGGCGAAAAGGCCAAAAAGAAATCTTCGCCCACCGTGCCCTGGCCCGCAAATGCCGGAGACTGTTCCAGCATGGGCATCAGCAATTCTTCGGTCGTGCCGGGATAGGTGGTGGATTCGAGCACAACCAATATGCCGCTGTGCATGTGCCGGGCAACCGATTCACCGGCGGCGATGAGGAAGCGCACATCCGGATCCCGGGTTTTGTTCAGAGGCGTGGGTACACAGATCAGGATAGCGTCGCAATCCTGCGCGGCGACGTAGTCGGTGGTCACATGCAAATGTCCATGCTGGGGGACATCGGCCATCAGAGGGGCCAGCCGTTCCGACGATACGTCTCGCACGTAGGAGATGCGCTGTTGCAACGAGGCGATCTTGCGCGCATCGACATCGATGCCGATCACTGAAAATCCTTTTTCGGCAAAGGCGGCGGCTAACGGCAGCCCCACATAGCCCAGGCCAACAATACCGATCACGGCTGTGTGTTGCTTGAATTTGGAGATTAAATCGGGTTCTGCCATGGGGAATGGTTCCTTGTCTGGTGAATTCAGGAATGAAACTGGCGTCTGGCGAAAATGACATCTGCGGCAGAAACTTTGCGCTTGGCGTTAAAAACGCTGTGCACCCGGGCGGCTTGGCGAGCGTTTTTTTCAGTGCAGCCAAAGGTCTCATCTGAACCATGCCCCGGATAGCGCTCAGGCCAGAGACGTATGCAGGCGCTGCAGCGTATCAGCCAGAGTAAGTTGCGGGCGCCAGTCGAGCAATTGCTGAATACGGGCGGTGTCGGGCACACGGCGACGCATGTCTTCGAAGCCGGGGGCATAGGCCTGACGGTAGGGGATCAGTTCGATGGGGGAGTCACTGCCGGTGATGGCCTTGACGCGTTGCGCCAATTCCATGATCGTGACTTCTTCGGTGGAACCCACATTGAACACGCGGCCAATGGCGTCAGGATGCTGAATCAGGCCCACAACAGCCCGTACCGTGTCGGAGACATCGCAAAAACAGCGGCTTTGCTGCCCATCGCCGTAGACGGTAAGGGGCTGGCCACGCATGGCCTGATGGACTAAACGCGGGATCACCATGCCATAGCGCCCGGATTGACGTGGGCCCACGGTGTTGAAGAAACGGGCAATGACAACGGGCTGGCCATATTCGTGATGATAGGCCAGTCCCAAGAATTCATCCACCATTTTCGAGGCGGCATACGACCAGCGACTGCGGCTGGTGGGCCCCAGCACCACATCGTCATCCTCACGGAAAGGCAGATGATTGCCTTTGCCGTACACCTCGGAGGTAGAGGCGATAAAGACCTTGGCGCGATAGCGAGCCGCAGTGCGCAGCACGGCCTCGGTGCCCGAGATATTGGTCTCGATTGTGCGTACCGGATGCTCGACTACCAACTGCACCCCAACCGCCGCCGCCAGATGCACGATGATCTGGCTTTCGCTGGCCAGCCGATCCAGGACGATGGGATTGGTGATGGTGTCGATGGCAAAACGAAAACGGGGGTGTTCGACCAAATGGGCGATGTTTTCGAAGCGACCTGTCGAGAGATCGTCAAGCACCGTCACTTGCTGCCCTGTGGCCAAAAGGGCTTCGGCCAGATGGCTGCCGATAAAACCGGCGCCACCGGTAATGAGAATATGTTCAGACATAAACGTTCGCTGTCCAAAAGTGCAGACGTCAAGGTGAGATACTGAATTCGGTCATTTTACACGCTGCCAGGGTGCATGACAACTTTACCCGGCTGCCGAATGATGACAGCCCCCCTTATTCCCGGCGCACCAACTCCGCCACGTCCTCCGCACACTGCAGGTAATAATCGGCCTCGCCATCGGCGGGGCTGCCGATCAAGGCTGTGTGCATGCCCAACTCGCGGGCCGGCAGCAGGTTTTTGGCGCTGTCTTCGATGAACAGGCACTGCTGTGGCCGCACTGCCAACAAGGCCAGACAGCGTTCATAAGCCTGCGGGCGCGGCTTGGACACGTAGCCCAGTTCGTCCATGCCGATGAGCTGCTCGAAAAACGGGGCCACATCCAGCGCATTCAGTACATTGCGGGCATGGGCGGCAGTGGCGTTGGTGAAGATGGCTTTACGCTGGGGCAATGCCGCCAGCACGGAGGCCAGTTGGGGATTGGGACGCAGAAAGGGGCTGAGGTCGAGATCGTGCACATAGTGCAGATACGGCACCGGGTTGACTCCGTGTTCCGCTACCAAGCCCATGATGGTGGTGCCGTAGTCCTGCCAGTAGCGGTGTTGCACCACGTGCGCTTCGGCCATCGGCAGGTGCAGGGTCATGCTCACCCACTGTTGAATGCGCCGATCTATTTCCTGCCATAGACCGGCATTGTGGGGATAAATGGTATTGTCGAGATCAAAGAGAATGACATCGACATCCAGCGGCGGGGTGGAGAAAGGGTGTTTGTTCATGGTACGGGGGGGCACGGCTCATTATCGCTACAAAAGGCATCGACCACAAATTGGCAGGGCGCAGAATGCCCCCTGATCCTCTTCTACGGCCCCCACGCACTTTTCTGCTATAATAGCAGCCATGTCCATACACATCCTGTCTCCTGATGTTGCCGATAAAATCGCTGCCGGCGAGGTGGTGGAGCGCCCGGCCTCCGTGGTCAAAGAACTGATCGAGAACAGTCTCGATGCCGGAGCCACGGACATTCGCGTGGAGATACGCGCCGGCGGCAAACGCCTGATCCGCGTGATCGATAACGGATGCGGTATGCACGGGGCCGAAGTCCCCCTGGCCGTACAGCGTCATGCCACATCCAAATTGCAGTCCGCTGCCGATCTGGAACACATCGGCACGCTGGGCTTTCGGGGCGAAGCATTGGCCGCAATTTCGGCTGTGAGCAAAACCACCCTCGTTAGCCGCCATGCCGATGAAAGCACCGGCATAGAGATCAAGATGGAGGGCAGCCGGGTGCTGCACCAGCGTCCGATTGGCTCGCCACCCGGCACCAGCATCACCATTGAACAGCTTTTCTGGAATACGCCGGCCCGGCTGAAATTTCTGCGCACCGAAGCTACCGAAGCCGGGCATATCTCTAAGATCGTCACCCGCTATGCCCTGGCGTATCCGCAGGTTCGTTTCAGCACCATCAATGATGGCCGGCTCATTTTTCAGGCGCCGGGCAATGGTGACCGCCAGCAAACGCTGATCAAGGTGTATGGCGCCGACATCGCCCGCCAGATGCTGCCCGTGCAGACTGAGGCGGCGGGGGGAACAGCGGCTGTGCGGGTGAGCGGCTTTGCCAGCCAACCGGCTCTGCACCGTAACAACCGCAGCTACATCGAACTTTTCGTCAACAAGCGTTACATCCGTGACCGGAATCTCAGCTTTGCCGTGATTCAGGCCTATCATACCTTGCTGCCCGGCGGCCGCTACCCGATTGCGGTCTTATTTATTGACATGGACCCCGGACTGGTGGATGTAAACGTGCATCCCACCAAGGCTGAAGTGCGCTTTCGAGAGGCATCGCTGGTGTTTCGGGCTGTGCAGCGGGCAGTGGTACGGGCGCTGCACGATCAGGCGCCGGTGGCCTCATTGCAACCATCTTCGTTCCCCGACACACGCAGCGGCTGGGCCCAGCGCCGGCAAACATTGTTGCAGGCAGGTCAGGGGCAGGAAGGCGCCGGCCAGATGGCGATGGGCATCTATCGCCAAGGTCAGCCTCCTGCTACGCCGCTGGTGGGCGCCGATGCCTCCGCCCCAACGGCATCCTCTCCCCTCCCCGCCGCCTCGCCCGACCTGCTCCCGCCTTTGCGACCCGTGGGTCAAGTGGGGGCCGCGTATCTGGTGGCTGAGGGTCCCGGCGGCATGTATCTCATCGACCAGCACGCAGCACACGAGCGCATTCTTTACGAACAAATTGTGCAGGCTGAACAGCAGCCGATCTCCAGGCAACAGCTTCTACAACCCCTCACCATCGAACTGGGTACGCAATTGGCCGGTTTCATTTCCGAGCAGCTATCGGTGCTGCAACAAAGTGGCTTTGATATCGAAAGCTTTGGCGGTGGGAGTTATCTGCTGCGCGCTATCCCTGCCTTTATGGGCAAACGTGATCCTCAAGCGCTGTTGACCGAAGTCGCCGAGAGTTTGGCTGCCCGAGACGACGTGGTAGGGCAGGCTCGCGAAGACGAGTTGGTGAAGATTATCTGCAAACGCCTGGCCATCAAGGCCGGACAGGTACTTTCGCTGGCCGAACAGCGGGCTTTGCTGCAACAATTGGAAGCGTGCCATAATCCCCGCACCTGCCCTCACGGTCGCCCCACCACACTTCACCTCAGCGCTGCACAACTTCAACGCCAGTTTGGCCGCACCTGATTCCCTGGAGATCGTAGTCGTGCGGTTTTTATCGCTTTTGCCAGCTTTATGCTAAACTTGGAAGGTTAAAAGCCGATTATTTCGGTCTGCGACATCTTACGCAGGTACCCTAAATCTATCCAAAAATCTGGAACGTATTTGTCTCTATGAGCACCGACTTAAAAATTACCCAACAAGAAACCGAAAACCGCCAGTTAAAGGTCACCATCGTCGTCCCCGAAGAGCGGGTCGAGAAAGCCTTACGCGCCGAGGTGCGGAAGCTGGGCAAACGTATCAACGTGCCCGGTTTCAGGCCCGGCAAGGCCCCCTTCCATTTGGTTGTCCAGCGCTATGGTCGCGACGCCTTGATGGAAGGCATCATCGATGAGATGGGCCAGGGAATCCTCGTCGAAGCCCTCGATCAAATCGACATCCAACCCTTTGCCGTCCCGGTACTGGAAGAAGCCGAAACCACTCCCCTCACATACCATATCGTCATCCCGCTGGCGCCCGAAGTTGATCCCGGCGACTATCGCCAGCTCAGGGTGCCCCTCAACGAAATAGACGAAGAAGCGGTGCAGCAGGCTGTCCAGGAACAGATTGAAGATTTGCGGGGTCAAAACAAAACCTGGCAGCCGGTCGAGCGCCCCATCGCCTACGGCGATCTGGTCACCGCCAGCCTCAAAATCACAGTCAACGATGAAGTCGTGTTGGAGAACGACGACTGGGACTTCATCCCCGATGAGTCTGACTACACCATGGCTCCCGATTTCGATGCCGCCTTCATTGACATGCAAATCGGCGAAAGCAAAACCTTCAGCACCGACATTCCCGAGGATGCAAACAGTGCCTGGGCGGGAAGCAACGCTACCTTCGAAATCGAGGTCAAAGGCATCAAAGGCCAGGAATTGCCTGCCTTAGATGATGCTTTCGCCCAAGAGGCCAGCCCGTACGGCAACTACGAAGAGATGCTGGCGGGGATTAGCGAAGCTGTACGAGAAAAACTACAGCATGACGAAGAACATGCCCACCATCAACGCGTGCTCGATGCTCTGCGTGAACAGGCGACGCTCAACTTTCCCCCGGTCCTGGTCGACGAAAAAATCGACTTTCTGGTGCAGCAGCAGGAAGGTTTTTACAAAGCCTACGGGATTGAATCTACCCAACAATTGCTGACCCTACTCAATAAAACCGAAGAACAGTATCGGGCGGAACTGGCGCCTCAGGCGCGGGAAGAGGTCGAAATCGAGTTGTCGTATGACAAAATCGCCGCCTTAGAGCAGTTTGAAATCTCAGACTATGAACTCCACAAGTTCCTGGAAGATGCTTTGCAAGACGACTCCGAAAAACTGGCCGAGCTAAGCGAAGCACTGGACAAGGATCCCAGGTACCGGGCCTACATCGAATTGCTGATTAAACGAGGCCGGGCCGGAGACCTGGTGGCAGCCATCGCTAAAGGCGAAGAAGTCCCCGCCCCCGGTGAACATCCTGTCCTCACAGCGCCACTTATCGAAGACGAAGAAGCCGTACAGGATGAAGACGTGGCCGCAGACGAATCCGAAGCGACATCAGAACAGCCAGAGAGCACAGAAGAAGAAGTTACACTGGAAGTAGCGGATAACGACTAGACCAGCCCGGCGAATCGAATTCGCCGTTTCATAGCGCCCCTCCCCAACATACTTGAAAAAATTATGACTACACCCAACCCCTATTCTATGATCCCCACCGTTATTGAGCAGACCGGGCGCGGCGAGCGCTACATGGACATTTACTCCCTGCTGCTCAAAGAGCGTATCATCTTCCTGGGCACACCCATCAGCGATCAGGTCGCCAACACCATCGTGGCCCAGCTTTTGTGGCTGAACCATGACGATCCCGAACGCGACATCCAGCTTTATATCAACTCGCCCGGCGGCCATGTCTATGCGGGTCTGGCCATCTACGACACCATGCAGATGATTCAGTCTCCCGTATCCACCTGGGCCGTGGGCGTCACAGCCAGTATGGCTACCATTCTGCTGGCAGCGGGCGCCAGCGGCAAACGCTATGCCCTGCCGCACAGCACCATCCATATGCACCCGGCCGGCGGCGGCGCTCAAGGCTACACCCCGGATGTCCGCATCCAGTTCCGCGAGCTCGAGCGTTTGCAGAACGCCAACTTCAGCATCCTGGCCAAGCACACTGGCCAAACCGCCGAGCAGATCGAACATGATTTTGATCGTGACCGTTACATGTATGCCCAGGAGGCCGTCGCATACGGGCTGGTAGACCACATCTTTGGTGAAGTAGACACCACCCTGGTGCTCTCCGACGAAACATAATGGCCCCGATTCACACATGCTCGTTTTGTCAACGCTCGCAGGATGAGGTCGGACGACTCATTGCCGGCCCGGAAGGGGTCAATATCTGCGATGAATGCGTGGCACTGTGCGTGGAAATCCTCAACGAAGAAAACTCGGACATCGAAGACGGCCTGGACGCCGACATCGAATTCGGTCCCATTCCCTCCCCCCGCGAAATCGCCGCCAAGCTCGATCAATACGTGATCGGTCAGGACCGAGCCAAGAAAGTCCTTTCGGTGGCCGTGTACAATCACTACAAACGCATCGCCCCCGAAAACAATGATCCCAGCGAAGTCGAGCTGCAAAAAAGTAACATCCTCCTCCTGGGTCCCACCGGCTGCGGGAAAACCCTGCTGGCGCAAACCCTGGCCCGGATTCTGGACGTACCCTTCACCCTCACCGATGCCACCAGCATCACCGAGGCCGGCTATGTGGGCGAAGATGTCGAGAACGTGCTGGTACGGCTGTTGCAAGCCGCCGACTGGGATATCGAACGCGCCGAACGGGGGATCGTCTACATCGACGAGATTGACAAGATTGCCCGTAAAACCGGCGACAACCCTTCTATTACCCGAGATGTCTCGGGGGAGGGCGTGCAGCAAGCCCTGCTCAAAATCATCGAAGGCACCGTCGCCAACGTCCCTCCCCAGGGCGGACGCAAACACCCCGAGCAGGAATTCATCCCCCTCGATACCAGCAACATTCTTTTCATTTGTGGCGGCGCCTTCGACGGCATGGAGGACGTGGTAGCCAAACGTGTGGGTGCCAAAGGCCAGATTGGATTTGGCCAGACCCTTACCACACCCTCGCGGCAAGAAAAATACCGCAGCCAGATGCTGGCGCAAGTCACATCCGAAGATCTCCTGCATTTTGGGCTCATCCCCGAATTCATCGGCCGCCTGCCGGTCATCGTCAGCGTCGATCCGTTAGACACCGAGGCCCTGATCCGCATCCTTACCGAGCCCAAGAACGCCATTGTGCGGCAGTTCGAACGCCTGCTCAGCCTGGATGGCGTGGAAATCGAATTCACCCCCGAAGCGTTGGAAGCCGTGGCCAGTGAAGCCATGCGTCACAAAACCGGCGCCCGTGGCCTGCGCACCATCGTCGAAGGCACCCTTCTCGACGTTATGTACGAGATTCCCGGCCGCGACGACATTAGCAAATGCGTTGTTAACGCCAACAATATCCGCACGGGCACCCGCCCGATTTTACTGAATACCCAGGGGCAGTCTGTGCCCTGGAGCGACCAGCAACTGGCCGAAAGCGCCTGATTCCATTCCTTTACCCCCCACCATGCTTCCTCCTCTGCAACCCCGAGTCAATATCTGGTTCGAGGTGGATAACAAAGTAGCTATCAGCCTGTGGCGAGTCCGCCTTCTGCAAGCAGTGGGCCGCACAGGCTCGATCAGTGCCGCGGCCGTAGCCATGGGGGTGCAGTACAAGCTCGCCTGGCAGCGCATTCACGAAATGGAAGAACGACTGGGCCTTTCGCTCGTCGCCGCCACTGTGGGCGGCCGCGGTGGTGGCGGGTCTACCCTCACTCCTGCCGCACACACCCTCATCGAACACTTTCTGGCCATGGCAGATGTCGTTGATAAACAGGCTCACGTCGAATACCGCCGCCATTTCGGCGGATTAACCAAAAAAGAGGTATCATTATGAATCGATTGCAGTCTTACTCCCCCACCCAACCGCGGCAGAGCGTCTTTTTTTTGGCGTTCGGTATGTTATCTCGACATATCGCTTTCCTGTTCATCCTGCTACTCCTGCCGTTGCTGGGGGCATGTGCCAATTCCATCATCCCTGATTCCGCACCCGCGGCCGGCACCAAAGATACATTAGTGCTGGCTACAACCACCAGCACCTATGACAGCGGTCTGCTCGACGCCATCATCCCCGATTTTGAGGCCAAAACAGGCATTCAGGTACATGTAATCGCCGTGGGCACCGGACAGGCGCTGGCTCTGGGGCGTGCTGGTGACGCCGATGTGCTGCTGGTGCATGCCCGCCAGCTCGAAGATCAGTTCGTGGCCGATGGCTTTGCTCCCACCCGCTTCGATGTGATGTACAACGACTTTGTGATCGTAGGGCCAACCGCCGATCCCGCCAAAATTAAGGGCATGACCGACGCTGCCCAGGCCCTGGCGCAAATTGCTGCCAGCCAGGCTCCCTTTATCTCCCGCGGGGATAGCTCCGGTACTTACGTCAAAGAACAAAAAATATGGCAAATTGCGGGCATCGAACCGGCTGGGGATTGGTATCAAAGTGTGGGACAGGGCATGGGTGCTGTGCTGAATATGGCCGATGAACAACAGGCCTACACGCTCAGCGACCGCGGCACCTATCTCTCTCGTACGTCCGCGGGTATCAACCTCGACATCCTGGTGGAAGGGGATCCCATCCTCCGCAACCCATACGGTGTCCTGCCCGTCACGCCCAACAAAGACAACGATATCAACTATGATGCCGCCGTCGCTTTTATCAACTGGATCACCAGTCCCGAAGTGCAGACGATGATTGGGGAGTTTGGCGTCGAGAAATTCGGCAAGCCCCTCTTCTATCCCGATGCCAAGCCTCAATAGACGGCAGTTGCTATGGATATTCTGATACGCGGCTTTTTGCATGCGCTGGACCTCATCGTCCACCTCGATCCGGCATTGAGGGAGGTCGTGATCCTGTCGCTGCAAGTCAGCGGCGCAGCGCTCTTTATCAGCATCGTGTTGGGGATTCCCACCGGCGTATGGTTGGGCCTGCATACTTTCCGCGGGCGCCAGATTCTGGTCGCACTGCTGTATACCGGCATGGGCCTGCCGCCGGTCGTCGTGGGTCTGGCGATCTATCTGCTCTTTTCGCATCAGGGCCCGCTGGGCAACCTCGACTGGCTTTTCACTCCCAAAGCCATGATCTCCGCCGAGATCATCCTCTCCTTCCCCCTGGTGGCGGGATTCACCATGACCGCCATTGCCTCCGTCTCAGTCGAGGCACCGCAGCAATTGCGTTCGTTGGGCGCCACCTCGACCCAGATTGTGCTCACCCTGTTGTACGAAGCGCGTAACGGCGTTTTGGCCGCCATCGTTGCCGGTTTCGGTGCCATCATCTCCGAAGTGGGCGCGGTCATGCTGGTGGGCGGCAATATCGAACATCACACGCGGGTGCTGACCACCGCCATCGTGCTGGAAACCCGCAAAGGCAATTTCGATCTGGCCATCGCCCTGGGTCTGATCCTGGTCGGGTTCACCTTCACGGCCAACTGGTTCCTGCTTCGTCTGCAAGGCCGCCTCGATCCCCGCCCCTGACGGCTACTGGGCCCCCTCATCCTCTTTTTCTCACCGTCGTATGCTTACTCCGACCCCCATACTCAGCTTACGGAACATCCGCCATAGCTATGGCCGGCGCATCGTCTTGCGCCTTGACCAGCTTGACGTCTGTCAGGGCGAATTGCTGGCGTTGGTGGGGCCTTCGGGCGCGGGCAAAAGCACCTTGCTGCGGCTGCTCAATTATCTGGAAGCACCCACCCAGGGCCAGGTGATGTATCATGACCAGGTTTACACGCCGAACACCCTGCCCCTGGCCATCCGTCGCCGCATCACCACCGTGTTTCAGCAGCCATACCTGCTCAACACCAGCGTCTATCACAACGTCACCTATGGTTTGCGCCTGCGCGGAAATCGCAATGGCCAGGCCATAGTCGAAGAGGTCTTGCGCACCGTAGGGTTGGCCAATCTGCGAAATGCCCCGGCCCACACCCTCAGCGGCGGCGAAAGCCAACGCGTTTCTTTGGCCCGGGGCCTGGTACTCAACCCCGAAATCCTGCTCCTGGATGAACCCACCGCCAACCTCGACCCGGCCAACGTTCGCCTGCTGGAAAATATCATCATGCAGGCCAATCGCCAGCGCCACACCACCATCGTCCTCGTCACGCACAACATCTGGCAGGCGCGACGGCTGGCGCAACGCGTGGCCTTTCTGTTCGATGGCGAGTTGCTGGAAGTCACTCCCACCGAACAATTCTTCGAATCCCCCCGCCATCCCAAATCTGCCGCCTTCATCCGTGGCGAACTCGTTTACTAACTATGACTGAACTCACACATCTCGACGCCCAAGGCCAGGCGAACATGGTGGACGTGGCCGCAAAAGCCATCACCTCCCGTACTGCCATCGCCACCGCTCACATCACCATGCAGCCGCACACCCTGGCTGCCATTCAGGCTGGCGATGTCAAAAAAGGCGACGTATTGGGCACGGCGCGCATTGCCGGCATCATGGCCGCCAAGAAAACCCACGAACTCATTCCCCTCTGTCATCCCCTGCTCCTGACCAAAATAGCGGTCGATTTTGCCTACACCGAGACCGGCGTGCGCATCACCGCCATGGTGCGCTGCAATGGCCAGACGGGCGTGGAGATGGAGGCCCTGACCGCGGCCTCGGTGGCAGCGCTGACCATTTATGACATGGCCAAGGCGCTGGAAAAAACCATGCACATCGAAGATATACACCTGCTTTACAAAGAAGGCGGCAAAAGCGGCCGTTTTCAGGCTGCGGAGTCCCCGGCGAACGGTTAAGCCCCATCACGTCAGACGTGACGGAATACAACGCATTGGAGAACGATACCATGAAAATCGAGATTAGATTATTCGCCGCCCTACGCGACGTTTTTCAAACAAATATCCTCGAACTCGAGCTGGCAGAAGACGCCACAGTGCAGGAGCTGGTGAAAGAACTGCGCCAGCACACGCCGGCTTTCAACGATGAAGGTGCGCTGCATGTGGCCATCAACAAACGCTATGCTACCTGGGACACCGTGCTGCACGAAGGAGATGAGGTCGCCATCTTCCCGCCCGTGGCTGGCGGCCAGCCGCGACGCCGTTTTTGGGTCACACCAGACCCCCTGTCAGCCGACACCCTGGCGGCCTTGCTCACCGCCCCCGATCGCGGGGCGATTGTGATTTTTTCCGGCATTGTGCGCGGCACCACCGGCGATCTGGAAACCGACCACCTGGAATACGAAGCCTACGATGAGATGGCCACGGCCATGCTGGCCCAGATCGGGGCCGAAGTGCAAGAAAAATGGCCGCAAATCCTGGATGTCGCCATCGTCCATCGTATCGGGCGCATGGAAGTTGGCGAGTCCAGCGTCATGATTGCCGTGGCCGCGACGCATCGGCAGGGCATGTTCGATGCATGCAGCTATGCCATTGACCGGCTGAAAAGAATCGTACCGGTATGGAAAAAAGAGGTAGGACCCGATGGCAGCTTTTGGGTGGAAGGGCCGCGGGGGGATGGCAGCCCGGCAGCGTTGTGATGGCTGGCGCGCGCAAGCATGGGGGCGTGCGTCCTCTTTTCGGAGGTGCGTCTTGGCGAGCGGGCGGGGAATTGCTCACTCGTCATGGCGAACCAACGATGTAAGAGTCCAGGAATAACATTCCTTTTTGGGGCTGACGCTGGCCGAGGGTACCCTTCACAGCACTCGAGGGCAGGCTCGGGCTCTTTGGACGCTTTGCGCCGGGAATCGGCCATCGCCGTCCCATCTTCGCCACCTGGAGAGTCGGCGAAGGCCGACTCCTGGCCGCAGGCCTGAAGAGCCTGACTTCAGTCAGCGAGAGCAAAACGAAGAGCCGTTGATGGACGTCCACTATGTTGGCGCCAAATTTGGAACTGCTGGGTAATCGGTAGACAAGGTGACCAGGCCGGTTCAGCCTGACGCCGATCAACACACCGTTTCCCAGTTTCCTGATTTATCCGCGCTTTCGGCGCTCGTCCGCGTCCACACGCTTGTCGGTCTCAGGCGCAACCTCGCTAGTCCCGAATTCTATGCGGAGGGGCCAAAGCCAAAGCTTATCCAAAATCCTGACGCACCCCCTTGATTACGGGCAAACTTGACCCGCCCTGCTATTCTTGGCATAATGCACTCCTTCAATTAAGATTCTGGAGCCTGGCGAAAATGACACATGCAGCTTAGCAAAGCATTTTTAGCCACAGAATTCACGGATTTTCCCAGATTTTGAAGGTGTTTTTCCTTTTTTCGTGAAAATTCGTGTCATTCATGGCCAATTTTCGACGACGACAAGATGCTACACAGAAACACCTTAGCAGTTAAGATTGCTTAATCATTTCACAGATCAGCCCTATCGCACCCTGAAGAGCAGGGAATGACTGGTGGCAAAAGGGCCTGGACACCTGAGGATACTACATGGATGTATGGCTGACGTTCGGCGTCTTGTTGTTTCTGGCGCTCGGATTTAATTTCCTGAATGGCTTTAATGACGCGGCTAATGTCGTGGCCACGATGATTGCTTCGCGGGCGCTGTCATCGCGGGCAGCACTATCAATGGCCGCCATCGCCAATTTTCTGGGGCCGCTACTCTTTGGGGTGGCTGTGGCCACTACCATGGGCAAAGACCTGATTGATCCCTCCAGCATCACCAGCACAGTGATCATTGCCGCTCTGCTTTCGGCGAATGTCTGGAATATCACCACCTGGTGGTTTGGCATCCCCTCCAGTTCGTCTCACGCCCTGGCCGGGGGGCTGGTGGGGGCAGCAATCATGTATGGGGGGATCAGCATCTTGCGGTCAGAAGGCCTGATCACGATTGCCGTGGCCTTGTTTGTTTCCCCCGTGCTGGGCTTTATTGTGGGCTGGTTTTTGCTTAAGCTGACACTCCTGCTGGCGCGCAATGCCACGCCCAAGATCAATCAGACATTTAACCGCGCCCAGATCATCACCGCCACGTCGCTGGCGCTTTCTCATGGCGCCAACGATGCCCAAAAAGCCATGGGCATCATCGCCATGGGTTTGGTCACGCTGGGATTTCAGGATTCGTTCTATATTCCTACCTGGGTCATTTTTGTCAGTGCTCTGCCCATCGGCATCGGCACGGCCACGGGCGGTTGGCGTATTATCCACACCCTGGGCGGAAAATTTTACCGCATCCGTCCCATTCACAGTTTTACCTCGCAACTTGCTTCGGCGGCGGTGATCATCGGGGCCTCGATTTTGGGCGGCCCTGTCAGCACCACTCACGTGGTCAGTTCCACTATTGTGGGCGTGGGTGCCGCTGAGCGCATGAGCAAAGTGCGATGGGGCAATCTCACTGATATTGGCATCGCCTGGCTCATTACCGTACCGATCACGATGTTACTGGCTGCCCTGGCTTACCCGCTCATGCGCCTTATCTTTGGCCCCTGAGGCGGTGCCCCCTGCCCCCGGCCACGCCCCGGGCGCCGGATTCCATTTATTCCGTAATCCTTTTTATTCTTGCAAAGTCGGAGGCAAAACCAAAATGGGAATTAACCTGCACAGCAAAAGAAAAGAAAATATCTTCATCCAACTTCTGAAAGAGCAGGCCAGCACCGTGCAAATAGGTGTCAACGGTTTGCTTCGTTATGTTAAAAATGATGACAAAGAAGGGGGGCGGGCTCTGGAACAGAGCGAAAAAGAGGGTGATGAACTGCGCCGCATTCTCATCGATGAACTCAACAAGACGTTTGTCACTCCCTTCGATCGGGAGGACATCTTCGAACTGTCCCTCTATCTCGACGATGTGCTCGACTACGCTTACAGCACCTTATTGGAGATGCGTGAGTTGCAGGTCACTCCTGACGCCTATCTTATCAAAATGGTCGAGCGCGTCAAGGAGGCCGCGGATGAGTTATCGATGGCGATGCAACGTTTGACACTGAACCCCATGGTCACTTTGGATCATTCCCGCCGGGCTAAGCACCGTGAAAATCAGGTCGAAAAGCTTTATCGTGAGGCTGTCGCCGAATTATTCAATGGGCCGGAGGACATTCACCATATTATGGATATGCTGCGCATCCGCGAGGTGTATCGCCACATCAGCAATGCCGCCGATCAGGCCGATCAGGCTGCCAATGTACTCGGCAAAGTGGTCATGAAGATGATGTAGGTGCGGCGTCTTTCCCTGCGCGACAGCGCTCAAGGAAGAAGTTTGCCACCGGCAAAGGGCCGGTTGACAACCATGCCATCCCGTGATAACCTTGCCGCATGATGTATTCCTGCTTTCCTAAGCCCAGGCCAGACAACACCCCACCCTGATCGGTTTCGGGAACCTGGCCGCGGGCCGCATTAACGCAGCAACTTTCACCAGGCTCTCCCATCGGAGAGTTTTTTTTGTGCCCGACAGTGCCAGGTGCCACGAAGGGCGATTGCGGATTTCGGATTGAAGCCGCCTCATCTGATAACTGATTACAGCTTACTGCTCACTTTTCCCAAACTTACCCCTTTACCAAACCATGACACCCTCCATGAACCTCCGTGTCGGCATTATCGGCGCCACCGGTTATACCGGTTACGAACTCCTGCGGATCATCCACCGCCATCCCCAGGCTCATGTCGCCTGGGCCACCTCCGAAAAATCTGCCGGGCAGAGGCTTGGAGATCTTTACCCCAGCCCCGATCCCACCCCCCTCATCCGTCTGGCCGATGCCCCCCTGCATGAGGCCGACGCCGTCTTCCTGTGCCTGCCACATGGCGCCTCCATGGAGGCGGTCGCAACTTTGCGTGCCGCGGGTGTGCGCACCATCGATCTCTCCGCCGACTTCCGTTTACCCGACCCCCAGCTCTACCAGCGTTGGTACGGCCGGCCCCATACCCAACCACAACTCCTGGCCACGGCTGTCTATGGCCTGTGCGAAGTCAACCGCGCCGCCATTCGTCAGGCAGAACTCATCGCCAACCCCGGCTGCTATCCCACCTCGGTCAATCTGGGCTTGTGGCCGCTGGCACGGGCGGGCGTGCTGGGCGCCAACGTCATCATCGACGCCAAATCCGGCGTATCGGGTGCGGGCCGCAAACCACGTCTGAGCAGCCTATTTGTGGAGGCCAACGAAAATCTCAGTCCCTACAGCATCGGTTACGCCCATCGCCACATCTCCGAGATGGAACTGATCCTCGGCGCCCATGTTCCCCAACTTGAGATCACTTTCTCGCCTCACCTTCTGCCTGTCAACCGCGGCATCCTCTCTACCATGTACATCGACATTGATCCCGACCTGAGTGCTGCTCAGGTGCGGGATATTTACCAGCAACAATACGCCTCCGAGGCCATGATCCATCTGCTACCCGCCGGCCAGGTGGCGACCCTGCGTCACACCGTCCACAGCAACCGCTGTGCCATCGGCCTCACACCTCTTCCCTATCCCGGACGCTGGATCGTCACCGCCAGCGAAGACAACCTGCTCAAGGGCGCCAGCGGCCAGGCCGTGCAGAATATGAACATCATGTTCGGCCTTCCCGAAGCCAGCGGATTGTTATAGCATAAAGAGGAAGACATGCCGACATCCCCAACTTCCCGACCCTTGCACGTGATCAAAATTGGCGGCAGCCAGATTGATGATCGCGCTTTTCTGGCCCGCATGGTGCAGACCATCGTTGCCATACGCAGGCAGGGCATCCAGCCGGTTATCGTGCACGGCGGCGGCCCCGAAATTGTCCGGTTGCACAACGAGATGAGTGTCAGCTTCGAGGTGGTCGAAGGCCTGCGGGCCACCAGTGAACAATCCCTGCGACTGGTCAAAATGGCGCTCAACGGCATCGCCAACCTGCGCGTCGTCCGCTACCTCATCAACGGTGGCATCGAAGCTATCGGCCTCAATGGCATCGACCTGGGACTGGTGCGGGTCGAAAAACAGTGCCTGGGTGAGATCGACCTGGGGCGCGTGGGCCGGGTGAAGCAGGTTCATGCGCACAAGCTGGCCCCCTTGCTCGCCGCCGACATCGTTCCCGTGATCTCACCCATTAGCCTGGGGATGGACGGGTTAAGTTATAATGTGAACGCTGACCACATCGCCGAAGCCCTGGCTATTGCCTTGCAGGCGGCCCATCTCGTTTTCATCACCGACGTCCCCGGCATCCTCATTGCCGGCCAGCTCATGCGCCTGCTGCCTTGTGATCAGATCGACGACCTGATCGCCGGCCAATTCATCAACGGCGGCATGATCCCCAAAACCCGTGCCGCCAGGGCCGCGGTCATGGCCGGTGTGCCCAGCGCCATGATCGGCGATCTCGATCACTATCAGCGTGGCGAAGGGACACACATCGTGCGCGAGAACTGATGCTCACGGCCAATTCTCAATGAGGACAACCCCAATCCGCAATTCCCATTCCGCAATTCGCAATCCGAAATCCGCAATTCCCCGCCCCGCCCCCCCATCCCAAATCCGCAATCCGAATTTCCCAACCCACTCTC
>JAADGC010000199.1 GCA_013152585.1 Chloroflexota bacterium | reverse complement strand
CCGCCTGCGCCCTGTGCCGGAGCGGCGTCGTGTAGCTGTTCGTGGCTGGAAGAAACAGCATAATGGGCGGCCTTATCATCCTCGTCTTCCCAGGGTGGAGGTGGGGCCGACGAGGCGAAACTGGGTAGGGAATTGTCGGCCGTGGCCGCCATCGCCACCGTGAAATCCTCACTGATCGTATCAGCAATCACGTTGATGCGTTCCTTATTCAATTCCACTTTTCCCCGCACCAGTATGATGGCGCCTTCTTCCAATAAATGAGCGGGCGTGTTGGCATAGGTGCGCGGGAAAACCGTCACATCGCAGGTGCCTTGCAGATCCTGCAATGTCACGAAGGCCATGCGATCACCTTTTTTGGTGATATAGGGGCGGATGCCGGCGATCATACCTGCCATCACCACGGCTTTCCCCGCCCTTTCTATCGTTACTTCGTTGCTCAAACAGGTGATCACATGGCCCAAATTGGCTGTGATCCGCAGCAAAGGATGATCGGACACATAGACACCCAAAAGAGTCTTTTCCCAATCCAGCCGTTCGCGGGCGGAAACGGGTGTGTATTGGGGGGGAGGATCCAGCAATTGTGACTTGCCGGCGCTGGCCTGCTGGGCGACGATATCGAACAGCATCAACTGTCCTACGTCTTTGGCCTGCCAGGCATGGCTGGAAAGCTGCATCATCTTGTCCAGAACAGCCAGGATCATCTCTCGATCGCCAAATTGCGCCAATGCCCCCACCTTGATCAAAGATTCCAGCGCCCGGCGATTGACCAGGCGCAGATCGACGCGCTCGCAAAAATCCTCCAGCGAAGTAAAAGGGCCATCGCCGCGTGCACGCAATATCTCCTCCACCGGACCTTGGCCCACGTTTTTGACTGCCCCCAAACCAAAGCGAATACCGGCGCCTGCCGGTACCGGAAAATTAAACCCAGACTGCCGGGATACCTGACTGTCGGCATCCCCCACGTTATCCTGAATCTTGAAGCCCAGTTCCGAAACATTGATGTCGGGCGGGAGCACGGCGATGCCCATGGCCCGACATTCGTTGATGAAATTCGACACCTTGTCCTGATCGTTCAACTCGACGGTCAGCAAAGCGGTCATGTATTCGACAGGATAATACGATTTCAGAAAGGCCGTCTGCACTGTAATCACGGCATAATCGGCGGCATGTGACTTGTTGAAGCCATAGTTGGCAAAAAAGTCGATATCACCGAAGATGGCTTGAGCCACGTATTCGGGGATGCCACCCACCACCGCGCCTTCGACAAACTTGATGCGATGCAGCGCCATCTCTTTTTCTTTCTTTTTGGCCACGGCGCGACGCATCAAATCTGCTTCGCTCGGCGTATAACCAGCCAGTTGCGCCGCGATTTGAATGATCTGCTCCTGATACACAATGATGCCAAAGGTTTCTTTGAGGATGGGCTCTAACGCCGGATGTTTGTACTCGACCGGCTTTTGGCCATGCATTCGGGCCACATAATCGCCGATGAATTCCATGGGGCCGGGCCGATACAAGGAGATGGCAGCGATGATGTGCTCGAAGCGGCTGGGACGCATTTTGCGCAGCATGTTTCGCATGCCTTCCGATTCCACCTGAAAAATGCCTGTCACCTCGCCCGAAGAGAGCAGCTCGTAGCTGCGGGGATCATCTGTGGGGATGTTGTCGAGTTGGTATTCGACGCCATGCCGCTCCTGGATTAGTTTGGCGGCTTCACGCATAATGCTCAATGTCGACAGGCCCAAAAAGTCGAGCTTCAGCAAGCCGATGGATTCGAGAACGGGGTACGTATATTGAGTGATGTAGTCGCGCAACCCTTTGGCCGGGGAATGCCGCAGGGGCGTGTATTCGGTGAGGGGTTTGTCGGCCACAATCACCGCCGCCGGATGAATGCTGACGTGACGGGCAACGCCTTCCAGCTTGCGCGCGTGATCAATCAGCTCGCGCACCTTGGCCTCTTTCTCATAACGCTCCCGGAGGTCGGTCACATCTTTCAAGCTTTTTTCAATGGTGACTTTGGGGCCGCCGGGGATCAACTTGGCAATGCTATCCACCTCTTCCAGGGGAATCTCCAGCGCCCGAGCCGTATCGCGTATGCTGCCACGGGCCTTCATGGTACCGAACACCACGATCTGCGCTACCCGGTCTTCGCCGTATTTTTGTATGGTGTATTCGATCATCTGTTCCCGTTGATCATCAGGATAATCGAGATCAAAGTCGGGCATACTCACGCGGCCCGGGTTCAGAAAGCGCTCGAAAATCAGATGATTGGGCAGAGGATCAAGATTGGTGATGCCGGTGACATAGGCCACCAACGATCCTGCCCCCGACCCGCGTACATTCCACCAAATGTTGTTCTTACGCGCATACTCGCAGAGATCCCACACGATCAGATAATAGGTATCGAAGCCCATTTGGTGAATGATTTTGAGTTCATGTTCCTTGCGTTGCTGGATAGTGGCATCCTGAGTGCGGTCCCCATAGCGCCTGCGCACCCCCTCCTCGGTGAGATGGCGCAGAAAGGTCTCGTCGGTGTATCCGGCAGGAACCGGAAACTCGGGCAAATGATAGCCTTTGGGGCGCAAGTCCACATGGCACATCTCGGCGATTTTGACCGTGTTGGAAAAAGCACTGGCCGGAAGATCGGCATAGGGCCGGAACGCATCCATCAGTTCGGCCCGTGATTTGAGATAGTACCCGGAATCCGACATGCGCATACGCGAGGGGTCGTGATAGGTGCTGCTGGTTTGTACGCACAGCAGAATGTCGTGGGGGGTGGCATCTTCCGCCTGAACGTAGTGCACATCGTTGGTGACGACCAAACCCACATCGTACCGTTGCGACCAATCGAGCAGGGTTTTGTTGACTTTGTGCAGGGCGGGAATATCGTGTTCCTGCAGTTCGATGTAGAAACGATCGCGACCGAACACGTCGAGATACCATTGCAGCCGCTCCAGGGCAAGCGAGGGATTGGCGGGATTTTTTTCATCGTTGAGATAGTAAGGCACCTCGGCCCCAATGCACCCCGAGGTGCAGATCAACCCCTCGCTATAGGCTGCCAGCATTTCGGCATCGAAGCGCGGCCGGTGATAGAAGCCTTCAAGTTCGGCCTTGCTCACGAGTTGGATCAGGTTTTTGTAGCCTGTCTGATTTTGCGCCAGCAGCAAAATGTGATGCCGCATGCGGTCCAGCTTACTATCGCGGCCAGTCATGGGCCGTCCCCATTTTGTGAGATAGGCCTCGACACCAATGATGGGTTGCACCTCTGCGGCGGTGGCGGCATTGAAAAAATCAATGGCACCGTGCATATTGCCATGATCGGTGAGTGCGAGCGCCGGCTGGCCCAGGGCTTTGGCTCGCGCAATCAGGTGTTTGATTTTGCTCAAACCGTCAAGCAGCGAGTATTCACTGTGAACGTGCAGGTGGACGAAATCTTCTGTGGGCATGGGGATTATCAGGGATGGGGGAAGAAGAATGGGGGCTCATGGCCGGAGCGTTGTCGCCTCCCGCCGCGAAGGATTTTATGACTGGAGTCTGGCAAAAGTGATTTTTTCGTTTGGCAGAGCATTTTTAGCCGCAGATGGCACCAATTTTTGAGCTGATTTCGCTACCGGACACTTTTCTATTGTGTCACCCTTCGGCCAGGATTCAGGGCAGGCTCTGAACGGGTCAAGCAGACAACGCGCATGAACAGGAAGCGCCAGTGTTCTGTTTATTATAAGGGTTCCACCTGACTGCGCCCAATTCGTCGCCGGGCACAAAAACATTGCCTGCCCTGCGAATTCTCTTCGCAGGCCCAGGTCGCCAAGTCCCCGCCGGGACTTCGCTGCCCGTCTGACCGCTCCCCCTTCTTCCTCCTCCCCTCTGCGCCCTCTTGCCCCTCCGCCCCTCGGCGTTAAAATTCATCTGCGTTTTTCCCCCCTTTCTTCCTTCCCCCGGATGCTGGTGCCACTGGCGAACTCGGTATCAGGCTCGGCGGCAACGGTGACGCCCGGCCACACCACCACGTTACGCCCCAGGTGCACATCTGCGGGCAACCGTGATCGCTTGCCCAGGAGGGTGAGGCCGGTGTTCAGTACATCGGGGAGCGCCATGTTGGGGCTGTTGTCGTCGCCAGCCCCCACCACCGCCCCGGTCCCCACCACGACCTCTTTATCGATAATCGCCCGGTCGACCACGGCCTGGGGGCCGATGATGCTATCGTTCATAATGATGCTGTCGCGCACCACGGCGCCGGCGGCGATCTGCACGCCCGGGCCAATCACCGAGCGCGTGACCTCACCGGCAATGCGGGCGCCATCGCTGAGCAGGTTGCCGCTGATGGCTGCTTCAGGGCCCAGCCAAACAGGAGGACGTTGTTCGGAGCGGGTATGGATCACCCAGTGCGAATCCGACAGGTTCAGCGCCGGGCTATCGGCCAACAGGGCCATGTTGGCCTCGTAGTAGGCGGGGATAGTGCCGATGTTGACCCAATAGCCTTCAAATTCGTAAGCGTAAACGCGTTTTTGATGAATCATGCGGGGGATGAGTTCGGCGCCGATGTGCCGGGCGCGACGTCCCTGCTCGCCCAACCACCGCAACAGCACCTCGGTGGAAAAAACATAAATCCCCATGCTGGCCATGGTCGAGCGCGTGCGCCGCGGCTTTTCCTCGAACCGGGTGATGCGACTATCGCTATCGGTGGTGATCATGCCGAAACGATAGGTTTGGTACGGATTCACGGCCCGAACAGCGATGGTCACATCGGCCTTGCGATGGCGATGGAACTCTAACAGAGGCCGATAGTTCATTTTGTAGATATGGTTGCCGGCCAGGATAAGCACATTCTCAGCCTGACTTTCCCGAATGACGTCCAGGTTGAAGCGCACAGCGTCGGCCGAACCTTCTTGCCAGGCGCCGGTCTCGGCGCTGCTTTGATAGGGTTGCAACAGCCGCACACCGCCTTCGGCCCGATCCAGGTCCCAGGGTTTACCGGCGCGGATGTGGTCGTTGAGCGAGCGCGGCAGATATTGGGTCAGCACGCCCACATTGTAAAGCTCGGAATTGACACAATTCGACAAAGGAAAATCGATCACACGGTATTTACCGGCAAAGGGCACGGCGGCCTCAGCGCGGGTGGCGGTGAGACTATGAAGGCCCGGCGCCACGCCGCCAGCCAAAATCAGCACGAGCGTTTTCATGCGGCGTCCTCCTGGGACGATTCCGGTTCGATCTCAGCCGTATCCCCCCTTGACGGGGGCGGAAGCAGGATTTCTTTGCGGGTGACTGTGGCTCCGCTGGGGATAATCGGCGTGGAAGCCATGACAGGTTCATCCACATTGGCATAGATGAGGACATTGCGGCCGATGCGTACATTGGCGGCAATGTGGGCGCCTTTGCCCACGACCGAGATGCCCGTGAACAGTTTATTGGGCATTTCGGCATTGGCGCGAAGATCGTCACCATCCCCCACGCGGGCACTGGGCCCCACAACGACATTTTTATCAATCACTGCCTGGTGGACAATGGCGCCCGCACCAATCCAGGCGTCATTCATGATTACCGACTCCCGGATCACAGCGCCCGGACCCACATAAACGCCCGGCGACAGCACCGAATGCAACACCTGACCATGAATAGTACAGCCATTGCTCACCAAAGAGTTGTGTACGCGGCCATAGGTGCTGATTTTCACCGGCGGGCGCTCCTGGCTGCGGGTGCGAATCACAAAGCTGGGGTCCCAGAGATCGAGAGGACTATCGGGCGAGCACAGCTCCAGCGAGGTCCGCCAATAAGCATCGACGGTGCCAACATCTACCCAATAACCACTGAACTCATACGCATAAACCTTGTCGTCATCGATCATGCTGGGAATAATGTGTTTGCCGAAATCGAGTGCTGCGGTTTGCTGATGGCCCTCATCCAGACGCAGGGCCAGCTTTTCCACATTGAAGATATAAATCCCCATGCTGGCCAGCGTGCCCTTATCCTGGTTGGCAGGTTTTTCGCTGAATTCGGTGATGCGGTGATTCTTATTGATCGTCATGATGCCAAAACGATTCGTTTCTTCCAGGGGCACGTGCATCACGGCCACTGTCAGATCGGCCCCTTTTTGTTCATGGAAAGCCAGCATCTGGCGGTAATCCATCTTGTAAATATGATCCCCCGACAAAATGATCGCCCGGGCGGCATCATGATTGAAAAGATAGTCCAGGTTTTGGTACACGGCGTCGGCTGTGCCCCGATACCATCCCTGAGTGCCTCGCGCCTGGTAGGGTTGCAGCAGCCTCACACCCCCGTGCATCCGATCCAGATCCCAGGGTTTACCAATGCCAATGTGCTCATTCAGCGAATGCGGCCGGTATTGCGTGAGGATGGCGATATCGTAAATACCGGAGTTGATGCAGTTGGAGAGGGTGAAGTCGATGATGCGGTATTTACCGGCGAAGGGAACCGAGGGCTTGGCGCGTTCTTCTGACAGCACCGTCAGCCTCGATCCTTCGCCGCCAGCCATAATCATTGCCACAACGTGCATAACATTGTCTCACTTTTTTGGGGGGCACGACACAACTATTCGCAGGAACGCGTAATCAATGCCTGTCAGCGAACCGAGCCATGAAAATTGTGTCTGTAGCGTATCAAATAGACGTGGCAGATGCAAATACCCGCGAGATAAACACAACTGCTCCCAGCATCAGTCCAGCCCTCATTTTTGCCACCACGCGACCAAAAGACTATTATTACAGCCATGATTATCATGACGAGGTTGTCTTTATGAAATTTCCATCCCATCTGCTCGTTTTTGGTCATCGCGGGGCATCGGTTCAGGCCCCCGAAAATACGTTATCCGCCTTTCGCCTGGCTGCAGATGTCGGCGCGCATGGCGTCGAGCTGGATTTGCAGCGCACTGCGGATGGACGCTTGATCGTGCACCATGATCGCACGCTGGAGCGCACCACGGGCGCCCGGGGCCGGGTAGACGCCTGGAAATTTGCCGACTTACGGGCGCTGGATGTGGGGGCGTGGTTCGATCCCCGGTTTACGGGTGAGCGCATGCCCACGCCCGACGAAGTCGTTGCTGCCGTGGGTGATCGTTTGCTGCTGAATTTTGAGCTCATCAACGACACCCCGCGCCTGAACGGGATCGAGCATCTGGCGGTGGCGTTTTTTCGGCGCCTGGCCTTGTGGGACACAGCCATGATCTCGTCCTTTAATCCCCGCGTATTGGCAGCCGTGCGCAGGCTGGAGCCCAGGATCACGGTGGGGTTGATCTGGGCGCCCTTTTTGCCCTGGTATGTGCGCCACGGCTGGTGGCGCTATTTCATAGACGTCGATGCCCTGCACCCCTACTACGGCATTGCCACACCGCGATTCGTGCGTGATGCCCATCGCTGTGGCTGGCGAGTGCACACCTGGACCGTGAACGACACCGAACCGGCGCAGACCCTGGCGGCATCCGGCGTCGATATCATCCACACTGATGACCCTGCTCTGGTGCTGAAGGCCCTTCTTACGAGCAAGCCGCTGGTCAGCACATAAATTCCCTCCTGACTGCTTCCTACTGTCTTTCTCCATCCCCGCTCCCTCACCCACCGAATCATACACTTATGCACACCCTACAGCTTGACGGTCATTCTCTCACAATTGCAGATGTTCTGCAGGTCGCCTATGCTCAGCCGGGAACTATCCGGCTCCCCCTCACCCCCGAGGCCATCCGGGTCGTAGAACGCGCCAGCCAGGCCGTGGCGCAAATCGTCGCCGAACAGCGCGTGGTTTACGGCATCACCACAGGCTTTGGCGCCTTCAAGAACAAGATTATCAGCCGCGAACATATCGAACAATTACAACGCAACATTGTGCGTTCTCACAGTGCCGGCGTGGGGCGGCCGTTGGAGACAGAGGTCGTGCGGGCCATGATGCTGGTGCGGGCCAATACCCTGGCTTCTGGCTATTCGGGCATACGCGTGTCCACCTTGCAGCACCTGCTTAGCATGATCGAACGCGGGGTGCATCCGGTGGTGCCCCGCCAGGGTTCGCTGGGGGCCAGCGGCGATCTGGCACCGCTGGCGCATATCGCTATCGTCATGATCGGCGAAGGCAAGGCTGAATTCGAGGGCGAGATCATGCCCGGTGGAGTTGCCCTGGCCCGGGCCGGCTTGCAGCCCGTGGTTCTGGCCGCCAAAGAAGGGCTGGCGCTCACCAATGGCACCGCTATGATGGTGGCGTTGGGATGTCTGGCCGTGGATGAGGCCGAAAACGCCGCCTATGTGGCCGATGTGGCCGGAGCCCTGTCGCTGGAAGCGCTCAACGGCACCGTGGTCGCCTACGATGCCCGCATCCACGCCGTCCGCCCCCACCCTCGCCAGATTTCCACCGCCGCACACATGCGCAACTTACTGCAAGGCTCCGATTTTGTGCGCACGGATCTGCGCATCGATCCGCAGGATGCCTACACCCTGCGCTGTATCCCCCAGGTGCACGGCGCCTGCACCGACGCCGTCGCCTACGCCCGCTGGGTGGTCGAGATCGAACTCAACAGCGTCACCGACAATCCCCTTATCTTCTTTGAAGAAGATGGCAGCCCCACCGCCATCAGCGGCGGCAATTTTCATGGCGAACCCCTGGCCATCGCCTACGACCATTTGGGATTATCAATGACCGAATTGGGGAATATCTCGGAGCGGCGTCTCAGTCGCCTCACCGATCCCGCGGCCAACGGCAACCTGCTGCCCGCCTTTCTCACGGATCATGGTGGATTGCATTCGGGCCTGATGCTGACGCAATACACGGCTGCGGCTCTGGCCTCCGAAAACAAGGCATTGTGCTTCCCGGCCAGTGCCGACAGCATCCCTACATCGGCCAATGTCGAAGACCATGTCTCCAATGGCCCCATCTCCGGCCGTCAGGCGCGACGTGTGCTACGCAACTTGCAGCAGATTCTGGGTATCGAGCTGTTTGCTGCGGCCCAGGCCATCGACTTCCGTCGCCGCACTTTGGGCCCCACCGCCGCCCTCGGGCGCGGCACCGCGGCCGCCTACGAAATCATTCGCGCCCACATCCCCTTCATCGCCGAAGATGTCGAATTGGCCCCCCACATGGCCCAGGCTGCGGCCCTCGTCGCCCATGGCGACATTCGGGCTGCCGTCAAGGCGGCCATGCCCCCGGCGGCCTAGACAAAGGTGACGCCGCTGCCGTACCTCTTAGTCCCGCACGGCGTCATCATTCCTAACAACAATCTGAACGTCGCGCTCATGCCGATACTCTCCTCTCTCATCCCGCCAGCCTGGCAAGGAGGCTATCATGGAAATCAGTGAATTTGTACGGTATGCCCGTGGGGACAAACCGGTTGACCTGTTGCTGCGGAACGCACGTGTGGTCAATGTGCTCAGTGGCGAGATCATCCCCACCCACGTGGCCATCGTCCACTCGCGCATTGTCGGTCTGGGCGACTACGAGGCCGAACAAAGTATCGATCTGCAAAATGCCTTTGTGGCCCCTGGTTTCATCGATGCCCACGTGCACATCGAAAGCGCCATGGCCCCGCCCTCAGAATTCGCCCGCGCCGTCGTGCCCCGCGGCACCACCACGGTCATCACCGATCCGCACGAGATCGCCAACGTGCTGGGGCTCGAGGGCATCCGTTTCATGTTCGAAAGCGCCAAACATGGCCCCCTGAGCATGTTTGTGATGGCATCCTCCTGTGTACCGGCCACCAGCATGGAGACCAATGGTTCCGAGCTACGCTGGTATGATCTCGTTTCCCTGCAAAATGACCCCTGGGTGTTGGGACTGGCCGAAGTCATGAATTATCCCGGCGTCGTCGCCGGCGAGGATGAAGTGTTGGACAAGCTGCGCATCTTCCGCCACGCTGTGATCGACGGCCATGCCCCCGGTCTCACAGGCAAGGCCTTGCAGGCCTATGTCGGGGCAGGTATCAGCTCGGATCATGAGTGCATGACGGTGGAGGAAGCCAGCGAAAAACTACGGGCTGGTATGATGATCTTCATCCGCGAAGCCACCAACGCCCATAATCTCAAGACGCTGCTGCCGTTGATCACCCCCTTCAATCATCCCCGCATCTGTTTCTGCACAGACGACCGCCAACCCGCCGACCTCCTGGATGAAGGACACATCGATTTTATGGTGCGTACCGCCATTGCCGCAGGCATCGATCCTATCATTGCCCTGCGCCTGGCCAGTTGGAATCCAGCCCGCCACTTCCGTCTCTACGACCGCGGGGCGATTGTACCCGGCCACCGCGCCGACCTGATTGTCTTCGACGACTTGCAGGTGCCGCGGCCACGGGTCGTATTGCGCGGGGGTAAAGTGGTTGCCCGGGATGGTAAAACGCTGTGGCCACGGCGCCAACTGCCCCAAAGAGCCCTGCGCCATACCATGAATGTGGCCTGGGATAAAGTCGATTTCCGTATTCCCGTCGCCGGCGAAAAAGCTCGCGTTATCGGGCTCATCCCCGACCAGCTCATCACCCGTCACCTGCTGGAAACGCTACCCACGCACGATGGACTGGCCCAAGCTGATATTGCCCGCGACATCCTCAAAATGGCCGTGATCGAGCGCCACCAGCACTCGGGCCAGATGGGCAAAGGTTTTGTGCAGGGCCTGGGCCTTAAGCACGGCGCCATCGCCAGCTCCATTGCCCATGATCATCATAATATCGTCGTCATCGGCGCCGACGATGCCTCCATGATGAAGGCGGCCCGCCGCGTAGCCGACCTGGGCGGCGGCATGGTCGTGGCCGATAACGAGCGTATCCTGGCCGAAGTGCCTCTTCCCATCGCCGGCCTCATGAGCCACGAGCCCATCGAAATCGTACGCCATCAGGTGGATCAAGCTCTGGGCGCGGCCCATCAGTTGGGCTCCCCCCTGCACGATCCGTTTATGGCCATGAGCTTCCTGGCCCTCGAAGTCATCCCCCACCTGAAACTCACCGATCAGGGGTTGGTGGATGTCGATCAATTCGCCTTGGTGCCCCTGTGGGTGTAGGTGCGTTGAAGTAGTCGGATAGTCCTTCGTCCTTGGTCCTTGATACCGGACACCGGCGTTTTTTGTTTTTGCCACGGATTCACCCGGATTTTCACGGAAAAAAGCCGTCCCGCCGATTGAAATCGGGGCTATGGGGCCTACGGCCACCGGTCGGCCTGCGCCGACCGCGATCTTGTCAGCAGCGAGGCCCTGTTGATGCGATAGGGGCTGTCCTTGCAGGCCTGTCCTGAGTGAAACGAAGGAGCTACAAACGGCGGAACGCCCTTTAACCCCGAATTTGATCGCCGCACCGGCGTTGGCCGACATCGGCCGTACATTGGAAATGTACGTCTCAGGGGGCCAAATCCCCGCAGGGATTTGATGTGGTTAGCGGGGACTGAAATTCCTGCGGGGATTCCGAACGTTGAGACGGCGAATTCGATTTGCCGCTGCCCGTCATTCTGAACGAGTTCCAGAAGCCAACACACATCAAAGAGACACGCACTTTGACGACGAAATGGCCATCACGGAGCCGAGTCCAGTGAAGAATCTGGCGGTTCATGT
>JAADGC010000048.1 GCA_013152585.1 Chloroflexota bacterium | reverse complement strand
CAGGAGGTCACAGTGAGCCCCCCTGAGTTCCGGTTGAACCGATTATATAAACGGTTGGCGGCTTGATGCGTTATCTTACACTGAGTGAAGTACTTGACTGGACTTTGGCGTTTTTTCTTTCTGACACGAATTTTACGAAGAAGAGTGGCAGGGCTGGGGCAGAGTCCCTGCAGGGATTTTGGCCTTACGGCGGCGACGTGCCGGCGAATGCTTGAGATATGACAACGAATAGGAGGATGAAACGAATGGGTTTTGGGTGGGGCGGTGGGGTGTGATCTTGGTGGGTGAGAAAGGGGGAGAGGGAGGTCGGTGTAACGCCGAACGACTCTCCATGTGACGAAGAGCAGACGTGCGCCAGGCTGTGCACGGGAGGGGACGGCGGGGAATTCGTTTAATCCTCTTAATTCGTTGTCATATGCTTCAGAATATGACGGTCGAAAGCGGCAACTCATTTCGGGATTTGGTTGCGGCCGCACCCCTCATTTGTCAAGATCGTTGACGTATCGCCACACAAATGATACACTACATCTGTTCAGTTCCGCATTACCTCCATCACTATGGGGCCATGCGGGCGAGCGTTCTTTCAATTGCATATCTGCTGGCCGAAGTGTGCGAGAGAGTATCAGCCATGGCGGCTGATCGCCGAAGGGGCAAGTGGGCTCGGTACCGGTCGAGCCTACCAATCTCTCAGGCAAAGGGATCGCACGCCGACAGCACTCTGGAGAGCAAGAAACTGCACCTCATGCAGTTCTTCACCGACGGGGAAAGCTGGCGTCTGTACGGGCGCCGGTCAATCTCTCAGGTTTCAGGACAGAGTTAAAAGCCGGGATGCACCGCATCCGTGGCTTTTTTTATTGGCCGGAGTCACTTCGTTCCATAGAAGGTGCAAGATGAGCGAGTATCAACGCACAGCCCTGTATGATCGTCATGTCGCCATGGGAGGGCGCATGGTACCGTTTGCAGGCTACGAACTCCCAGTTCAGTATCTCACCGGACCGCTGGCGGAGCACCATGCCGTGCGCAAGGCTGCCGGGCTGTTCGATATCGACCACATGGGCCAGTTCATTCTCAAGGGGCCCGATGCCGAACTGTTCTTGCAGTACGTGCAGCCGCGCGATGTCGGCCAGATGAAGGTGTGGGAGGCAGAGTACAGCTTTTTGTGCTACAGCGATGGCACATTCATCGATGATATTTTCATCTATCGGCTGCCCGATGAATGGTGGATCATCGTTAATGCCGCCAATCGCCACAAAGACCTGTTCTGGCTCGACACCCACATCGCCCAGTTTGATTGCGAACTGGAGGACATCTCCGACCCCACCTACATGCTGGCTTTGCAAGGGCCTCAGGCACAAACCGTTTTGCAAAAACTGACGGATCTGGATCTGAACCAGGTAACTTTTCATACCGCTGCCCGGGCCAAAGTGGCCGGCATCGACACCCTGATCGGCGCCACTGGCTACACCGGCGAATACGGATACGAGATGTTCTTCCCCGAAGAAAAGGCCGTGGCCATGTGGGAAAGCCTGCTCGAAGCCGGTAAACCCGAAGGCCTGCTGGCCTGTGGTCTTGCCGCTCGCGACTCGTTGCGCTTCGAGGCCTGCCTGCCGTTGTATGGGCACGAGATTTCGGCCAGTGCCGAGCCGGTCGGCGCTCGCTTGTCCTGGGTGTGCGACTGGGATAAGGGACCGTGGTTGGGCCGCGAAGCAGTGCTCAAGAATAAACTGGAGAAAAACGGTCGCTGGCTGGTGGGTCTGGAGATGGTCGACCGTGGTGTTCCTCGTGAGCATTATCCGGTGGCGGTGGGCGATGAGGTGGTCGGCTGGGTGACTACGGGGATGAAATCCCCCACCCTCGACAAATTCTTAGCCCTGGCTTACGTCCCCAGCCCTTACAACAAGCTGGGCACCGAGCTGATGGTACTCATCCGCAACAAGCCCAAGGGCGCCAAAGTGGTAAAACGACCTTTCTATCTGCCAGCATATCGCCGTTAACACTCACCTCGATTCGATATTCACTTTCTGGAGGGAATCATGTCTCTTAACTACCCCAATGATGTTCGTTATGCCAAAACCGATGAGTGGGCGCGCTACGACGGCGAGCTTGTAGTCGTCGGCGTCAGCGATTACGCCCAGGACGCGCTCTCGGACGTTGTCTTTGTAGAATTGCCGGCGCTGGGCGATGTTGTCGCTGCCGGGGATGAAGTGGTCACGGTCGAATCAGTCAAGGCCGCGGCTGAGGTCGTTACGCCCGTCTCCGGCGAAGTGGTCGCAGTGAATGCAGCCCTGGAAGACACCCCCGAGCTCATCAACACCGACCCCTACGGCGAAGCCTGGTTCTTCAAGGTTAAACCCTCTGATCTCAGCGAGCTGGACGCACTCTTGGACGCCGCAGCCTACGAAGCTTACAATGCGGAGCGGGAGGACCACTAACCATGCGATTCACTCCCAATACGGAGGTGGATCGGCGGGCGATGATGAAAACCATCGGCATTCAGGATATCGATGAGCTGTTCCACGATATCCCGGCCGAACATCGCTATCCCGATCTGCAACTCCCCCCGCCTCTCACCGAGATGGAAGTCGCACGCGAGATGCAGGAGATGGCCGGCGACAATGCGCAACTCGGTGTGTTCGCCTCGTTCCTGGGCGCGGGTGCATATCATCATTTCGTGCCCGCCGTGGTCGATATGGTGATCAGCCGCAGCGAATTCTACACCGCCTACACCCCCTATCAGCCCGAGATCAGCCAGGGCACCCTGCAGGCCATCTTCGAATACCAGAGCATGGTGGCAGCCCTCACCGGCATGGAGATCGCCAACGCCAGCCAGTATGATGGCGCCACGGCTGTGGCCGAAGCCGCCATCATGGCCCTGAATGTGCTGCGCATGAAACGCAATAAGATCGTCGTCTCGCCCAGCGTGAATCCCATGTACCGGCAGGTATTGCGCACCTACGCCCAGGGTATGGACTTGCAGATCGTGGGCGATGACAGGCAGGAAAACGACTTCCACGCCCTGCTCGATTTGTGCGACGACAACACCGCCGTGGTGATCGTACAGAACCCCGACTTTTGGGGACAGTTGCATAGCGGTGCCGAGATGCAAGACCTGGCCGAAGCCGTGCATGCCCATGGCGCCTTGTTGACTGTGGCCACCGATCCCATCGCCCTGGCCTTGTTCCACGCCCCGGGCGAATACGGTGCCGACATCGTCACTGCCGAAGGCCAAAGTCTGGGCAACAGCCTCAATTTCGGCGGTCCCTATCTGGGCATGTTCGCGTTCCGCGCTAAGCTGGTGCGCAAAAGCTCCGGTCGCCTCGTAGGGCAAACCATCGATCTCGACGGCAAACAAGGTTTTGTGCTCACGCTCAGCACCCGCGAACAGCATATCCGCCGGGCCAAAGCCACCAGCAACATCTGTTCCAACCAATCACTCAATGCCCTGGCTGCCGGCGTCTACATGGCAGCCCTGGGCAAACAGGGCATGCGCAAAGTCGCCGAACTCTGCTGGCACAAAGCCCACTATGCGGCCGACCGCCTGCAGGCCCTGGAAGGCTACGAGCTCCTCTCGGATCGGCCCTTCTTCAAAGAATTCGTGCTGCGTTGTCCGCGCCCTGTGGCCGAGATCAACCAGTATCTGCTGGAAGAATACGGCATCATCGGCGGCTACGATCTGTCGACAGACTACGACACGCTCGACAACGCCATGCTGTTGTGTGTCACCGAGATGAATACCCGGGAAGAAATCGATGATCTGGTGGATGCACTGGCCACCTTTCATCAATACATCAATACGGAGGAGGTGGTCTCATGATGGCCGACGACTTCATTTATGAGCTGAGTTCCCCAGGCCGTGTCGGCGTGGCGCTTCCCGACAGCGACGTGCCTGAAACCCCCATTCCTGCCGATACCTTACGCCCGGAACTCCCCTTGCCCGAACTAAGCGAAGTGGACGTGGTGCGCCATTACGTGCGCCTCAGCACCAAAAACTACGGGGTTGACACGGGCTTCTATCCCTTGGGCTCGTGTACCATGAAGTACAACCCCAAGATCAACGAAC
Organism: Chloroflexota bacterium; assembly: GCA_013152585.1. Classification (GTDB taxonomy): domain Bacteria; phylum Chloroflexota; class Anaerolineae; order J102; family J102; genus JAADGC01. The sequence goes on along the minus strand of JAADGC010000048.1, from coordinate 21,774 downwards.
AAACGGCCCGCTTGCCCGGATTCACCAACATTCATCCCTTGCAGGACCCTGTCACCGTGCAGGGAGCCATGCAGCTCCTGTACGAGATGCAGGACATGCTGGCCGAGATTTCCGGTCTCGACGCCGTCACCTTGCAGCCCTCTGCCGGTGCCCAGGGTGAATTTACCGGCGTCCTGATCATGCGCAAAGCCCAAATCGCCCGCGGCCAGGGACATCGCGATAAGATCCTCATCCCCGATTCTGCCCACGGCACCAATCCTGCCAGCACCGCCATGAGTGGCCTGCATGTGGTGGAGATCGCCAGCGACGCCGACGGCAACGTCGATATCGAGCAATTGAAAGCCCATCTGGACGACACCGTGGTGGGCCTCATGATCACCAATCCCAGCACCCTGGGGCTGTTCGATCAGAACATCGTGGAAGTGTGCCGCCTGGTGCACGAGGCCGGAGGCCTGGTCTATGGCGATGGCGCTAATCTCAACGCCATCATGGGCATCGTACGTCCCGGCGACCTCGGCATCGACGTCATGCACTTCAATTTGCACAAGACCTTCAGCACCCCGCATGGGGGCGGCGGTCCCGGCTCGGGGCCAGTGGGCGTTGTGGCCGAGTTGGCGCCCTTCTTGCCCGCACCCGTGGTGGGATTGAGCGCTGAGGGCGAATACGAGTGGGTGTGGCCAGCACAAAGCATCGGGCGCGTGCGCAGTTTTCATGGCAACTTCGGCGTGATCGTGCGCGCCTACACCTACATACGCATGCACGGCGCCGTTGGCCTGCGCCGCGTGAGCGAAGATGCTGTCCTCAACGCCAATTACATGCAGGCCCGCCTGCTCGAGCTGGGCGACTATCCGGTGCCTCACGGCGATCGCTATTGCATGCACGAATTTGTGGCCCAGGGTAAAATTGCCGGTGCCGAAGGCATCCACACCCTCGATATTGCCAAACGCCTGATCGACTTCGACTACCATCCCCCCACCATCTACTTCCCCCTCATCGTGCCCGAAGCTCTGATGATCGAGCCCACCGAGACCGAGTCCAAAGAAACGCTCGACGGTTTTATAGCGGCGCTAACGCAGATCGCCGACGAAGCCCGCTCCGATCCCGAGCTGCTACACACAGCCCCCCATCACGCACCCACCCGGCGGCTGGACGAAGTGCGGGCCGCGCGGCAGCCGATACTGGCCAAGACCTCAGCTTGATCCGTTAGGCTGGGACGCACCATTCTCAACTCAAAGGCTCTTCGGCGGGGCATGATTTTCCCGCCGAAGAGCCTTTATACTCAGTGGGGTGCGTTCCAAATTGGGGGAAAAGCAATGCACCCCACAAGGTAGTAGAGGATTTGGTCTCCGTCCATGTTGTGGTAAAATCATTGGGCACTTGTCACTACTTATCTGGAGAAATCGTCATGGCTCCCAATCCCAAAGAAAGCATCGTCAATGCCAGTGTGCCCAGCGCCGGGCGAATTTATGATTATTTGCTTGGCGGTCACCATAATTTCGAAGTCGACCGCATGACCGCAGAGCACATGGTGCAGATGTTGCCATTTCTGCCCAAAGCCCTGCGCCTGCAACGCTGGTGCCTGCAGGATATTGCCGTCGAATTGACGCAGAAACGGGGGTTCGATGTCATTATCGACTTCGCTTCCGGCCTGCCCACCCAGGATCATATCCACCATGTGGTACCAGAAGGAACGATGGTCATCTATTCGGACTACGACCCCGTGGTGGTGGAATATGCCCGTGAGATTCTGGATGACACCTCCCACGTACGATATTTTGAGGCAGATGCCCGGCGTCCCGAAGAGTTGCTCAATCATCCTGAGGTACTGGAACTGATCGGCGATAAGCGCGACGTGGGCCTCGTTTACTGGGGGGTAGGGGGCTTCATCTCTGACGACGATCTGGCCCATGCCAGTCAGACTTTACATGACTGGGCGGGACCCGGCGCTAGCTGGGTGTTCAATGCTCAGGCAGCGGATGCTGATGCCAACAATCCTGTCACGGCGAAAATTCATGCTATCTACGAAAAAGCAGGCACTCCCTTGTATGGCCGCAGCATCGATCGTACACTCGAACTCATGCAACCTTGGCGGCCCGACAAGCCGGGCTTCATATCGTTGTTCGACTGGCATGGCATGCCAGCCGAGCTGATGGGGGATGTGGATCGGCGCGTGTTGGGCAAAGGGGGTGCTGGATATGGTGGGTACTTTATTCCCTAAATCTCTCTGTGCCGACCCTCGACCCTCTGAGTTTTGCTTTTCGGATATCTTCTCGATTCATGCCTCCTGTTGTCCCCTCGTCAGCTAGTGACCAGTCTGCCAGAAAACAAGCATTTTGGCTGGCGCGAAAAGACGAAATCACAAATGTATTGTTACGCTCTCTGCGGCACACGCTCTTTAGCAGTCGGGCGTTTGTACGTCCGGCCATACTACCCGAGATCGCTGCCAGTCAGTGCGCAAACTTCCTCGATTTTGTCGTGCATGGTGATGCCGGGCGTGTGATAGGGCATGGGGAAGAGCTATGTGGCCAGGGATTGAGCCTGGAGGCTTTGCAACACATGGGCAGCAGTTTACGCACGTACTGCGAAGCCCAGGGTGTCCAGGCTGAAACTGCTGCCTACTGGCCAGAATTGGAGCACTATCTCATCTATTTGGTGCAGGGCTTTGTGTCCGCTCACGAACAACTGGTGCTACAGGAGCAAGAACATATTCGTTCAGCATTACAACGTAGCCTCAGCGCTTACAGCCTGCAGATGGAGGCTGCATCCGAGGTTGCGCGGGTAGCCACCTCGATTCTGGACCTCGACACCTTACTGACCACCACCGTTTTGTTGATTCACGAGCGCTTTCTTCTGCAATTTGTAGGCGTGTATCTGGTTGGGCCGGACAATGCAGCTCTTAGCCTGCAAGCCAGCATTGGCGAAATCGATGTCAAGCTCCCCGTGTTGCCCCAAGTACGCGTGGGGGATGAAACAGTCGTGAGCCAGGCGGTGCAATATCGACAGCCGCAAACCCCGACCATCGTTCTCGATGGGGAACAGGCAACACAGGCTCTCAGCGCCCTGGCGTTACCTATGATCGTGCGCGATCACGTTATTGGCGCCCTTCTCCTGCAGTCGCGGCGACATGGGTCCTTTTCGTCACAAGACATCAGCGCCTTCCGGCTCATTGCCGATCAATTGGCGACGGCAGTCGAAAACGCCCGGCTCTATGCCGGAGCCCGGCAGCAAGCGGCGGAATTGGCCGAGGCCAATGCTCGCCTGCAGGCGCTGGATCGCATGAAAACACGGTTCATCCAGAACGTCTCGCATGAACTCCGCACACCACTCTCTGTGATCATAGGCTATAACGATCTGCTGCTGAGCGGTCAATTGGGCACGCCCTCCCCTGCCCAACAGGAAGTGCTGTCGATCATCGCCCGCAGCGCCAACGATCTGCATGAGCTGGTGCTCGACACCATGTCGATCATCGAAGTAGAGTCACGGCAGGCTACGCCGGTTGATGTAGACATCGTGACGATTGCCAGTGAGGTTATCACGGATTTTTTGCCCCAGATCAACGAAAAGGCTCTCGATCTGCAGGTCGATCTGGCAGTGACCCAGGTGGTTCCCCCTGTCCGCATCGCCGCTGCGCATCTGCGCCGTGTGGTCAGCAATTTGTTGGGCAATGCCCTCAAGTTTACCGCTACTGGCGGTACGATTTCTGTGCTGGTGCGGCAGCAGGGCGACACCGTCCAATTGCAGGTGTCTGACACCGGGATCGGCCTCACACCCGAGCAGTGTGAGCACGTTTTTGAGCGCTTTTACCAGGCGAACAGCACGCTGGGGAATCCCGCCCGCGGCACAGGCCTGGGTCTGGCGCTGGTGAAAGAAATCGTGGATGTGTATGGTGGCCGGGTAGAAGTGGCCAGTGAGGGCTTGGGCAAGGGCAGCACGTTTACCGTCTGGTTGCCTCTTGCGCATTCGTAGGGGCAGAGAGTTTTTAACCCAAAGCCGCTACCCATTTCTTCTCTGCCTCTCCGCCACCCCGCGTTAAAATCCTTGGCCTTTGCTTTAAAATCCGTTCCCCCGGCCGATCAGGCGGGGCCCCGCGAACGCATCCAATTCACCAGGGGTTTGGCCAGGGGGCGGTCTTTGATCAGTCCTTCCAGATGCGCCAGCGCTTCCTGCAGCGACGTTTCCGAATCCGTGAGCACTTCGCCGAAGGCCAGCGCCGCCTCGCGCAGAGCATAACGGATCGGCAGCGGCAGGCCGACCAGCAAGGCTGCTGATTCCGCCGCCGCCGCATACAGCACGGCTTCATCGATATGAGGCAGGGTGGGGGTTTCAGTCAAAGTGACAACGCGACGTTCGGCGAGCTGTGCCAGGGCATTGGCAAAGGCTGCCACCACGGCCGGGTTTTCGGTTTCGGCAGCCAGGCCCGAGGCCTTGCTGAAGCAATAATCGCCGATCAAAATGGATGCCCCTAACATCGTGCGTGTGTCCCGATCGCGTGCCAACATCCCCCGCGGGATCACGTCGTGCACATTGATGGCCATGTGCAGCATTTCGATGGCCGCGGCCAGCGCCACGCGTTTAGCGACGGGCGCATGTCCCATACGACTGGTAGCCAGCACAATGATCGCTCGCGGATGATGCTCGTGCAGGTGTTCTTGCAGAAAACCATCCGCAAGCGGATAGCCACTTTGCAGGGCCTGCTGCAGGCGTGCCCGAACCAGCGTCAGATCTTCCCCCAGCACCTTTTCCAGGTTCAAGGCGAACATGGCCGTGGGCGAGATGTTTTCCAAGGAGATTTTGCGAGGAATCATGGTTTTCACCTGAGAAATTACTTGGTGCGTCATACCTGTGAATCATACCACAGCAGGCGTGGCCCGTAAAGTAAACCAGCTTCAAATGTCAGGGCAATCGTATCTAATTATGTCTAGGGAGTCTGGTAGGCAAGCTCTGGTGGGGACGCTCATAATTGTAAAACTGGATTTCTCACCCGGACACTTTTCAGCGATCAATCATGACGAGTCGTGGTGCATTTTTTTTAACCGCGAATGGACGCGAATAGACGCTAAAAAATTATTCGCGTTCATTAGCGTTCATTCGCGGTTCTCATTTGCGGTCTTATCGAATTTAGATGCGTCAGCCCTGCTTCAAATGTGGGCCGGGCGACCAACTTCCCCTCCCCTAGCAACCGGCATGGGCATAACTGGGGTCACCGCGGCGATTGCAAAAATCAGCCAGGAAGACCAGAAATCTATCGACATCTTGCTTATTGCTGACCATACCCAGCGAGACGCGCACGGCCCCCGTGGCCTTGCTGCCCAGGCAATCATGATACGCATCGATATCGAAAATCCCATCGCTTGTGGCCGCGGCGACGCAGCGTTTGACAGCCTCCGCCGTGTGGGTGAGGCTGTATTCACCGGCGCCCGGATTGCAGAAACAACCGGCGCGAATGGAAATCTGTTGCTGATTCGCTTCGGCTTCCACCTGCTGGAAAGGGATATAGACGCCGCTGACGTCGATCAGATTAAAGGCGATGGTGCACCCGCGCTGGCCGGTGCCGACAGGGCCATAAATCTCTACCAACGCTTTGCCGTTGTCGTGGCGCAGGCGCAGCATGGCATCGAGCAGATAGCCCACCAAAAGCTCTACGCGTTCGTGGATGGTCTCGACGCCGATCTCGTCCATCAGGGCCAGCCCGCGGCTGATAGCTGGTAGATTGAGATAATTGAGTGTGCCGTCTTCGTACGCCTCATGGCCATCGGCCAGGATGTGCAGGTCAGCCTTGGTGGAGACAATTTTCACCGTGCCCCCACCAAACCATGGCCGCCGGCATTTGGCCAGAGCTTTGCGCCGGGCCAGCAAGACGCCGACTCCCGTGGGATAGCCGAACATTTTGTAAAAGGAAACAGGCACGAAATCGGGGTGCACGGCGCTGAGATCGAGGCGATTGCTGGGCACGAAAGCCGCAGCATCGAGCAGGACATCGTAGCCGCAGCGCTGGGCCAGCTCGATCCATTCCAGGGGGTGCTGCACACCCGAATAATTAGACTGGGCCGGATAAGCAAATAGCTTGTGGCGGGCGTTCATGCCCGCTTCCAGCACGGGCTCGATGCCCGGGGCCCGCAGGGTGGTGGGGTCCAGGGGAATGTAATCGATACTGGCGCCCTGGCGGCGGGCAAACTCGCGAATGCCATGCACCGAGTTATGGTTATCCGCCACCAGCACAAAATGACTGCCTTCCGCAAACGGATAACTCTCCCCCACCAGCTTCAACGCCCCACTGGCATTGGCTGTGAAGATTGCCAGATATTCATCCGGGTCTGCGCGAAAATAACGCAGTACATCCGCACGTGCCTGTTCCACCAAGTGTGTCGATGCCAGCGAGGTGGGGCTCTGCGAATGGGGATTGCCCAACACGGTGTGGCTGAGCAATTCGGCATGTTCCCGCACCAGGCTTTCCGGGTACAGGCCGCCGCCGGTATAATCGAGATAAACCTGGCCTTGCGTATCCAGGCGCCGGTATTCGCGCTGACGCAATGTGTCTAGAATCGATGTACGGGCATAGACAGCATCAAAATGCGAGCGTTCGAACATGGCATCCTCCAGGAGTGGGGACTAAGACGGGGGGTTTTCAGGATTGCACTTCGCCCAAGAGCCAGCGATGGTGTGCCCACACGGCCTTCATCTGCCAGGGCAGTCGGGCTCGATCCAGCCAGGCGTAGCGCAGCACACGAGCGCGCAAATCGGGCTGCTGGCCCAGATAGTAGGCCATCGTGCTCCACGACCAGCCTTCGCCCGTAAATTGTGCTTCCAGCTTTTTGCTGCGGATGCCCAGGCGCTGCAATACTTCGTTGGCCGGCATGACCGTATCGGGCCAGGGGGGCACATCCAGCACACCGCTGTCCACGATCTTGACACCGGCGCTTTCCAGCGTGCGGCGCACCAGACCGATATCGACCCATCGCTCATCCACGGTGGCGAAGAAGTCACGGTCCAGCAGCCACTTGCGCATCCAATAGCCCACTTGCAGGCGATTGGGCATGGCCACAAACACCCACCGCCGGCTGAGACGGGCGAGTTCCTTGAGCAACGCCTCGGCATCGGGCAGATACCACAACGCTGCCCAGTTCCAGACCAGATCGAAACTCTGGTCGGGCAGTGGCAACTGTCCCCAGCCGGTGGGGGGAACAACGACCATGTTAGGGGTCAGATTCAGCTCGGACCAGATGCGCTGCACGGCCTCGGCGCGGTCGGGTATGTCATCAACAAGGGTGACTTGGCAGCCCGCCTGCGCCAGGGGCACGCTGTTAATGCCGCTGACACCGGCCATGCCGTAGATCGGTGCCTCCAGACTGCTGTGGATAGTGCCGTCGGCCAGGAGATCATGCAGGAAATCGTTGAGGATGAAGCGTTCGTACACCAGCCCCAACCCTTCGTTATAATCGTGCAGATAGTGTTGCCAGATAGAGCGCTGTGCGGCGCCGGTGGGAGTTGTCATAAAATGTGTCCTTATGCAGTGATGATGCTAATCCTAGCATAAACAGGGGTTGCGAGTATAATAAGAGCACCAGCAAACGACTCCCCGACGATTTTCTGTCCTTTGACTCTTGCGAGCTTCTAATTTATGAACATCTACCCGCTCTTGATTCATCATGGCGAATTGATCGATGCTTCTGCTGCCACCCTGCCCGTGTACACGCCGGCGCTGGTGGGGGCATTGGGCGTCTACGAAACCATTCTGGCTCTGGAGGGCCGCTATGTGGCCCTGACCGAACATCTACAGCGCCTGCACGTGTCGGCGCGGGGCGCCGAATTGCAGCTTGATGTGCCCATACCGACGTTGCAGACATGGTGCCGGCAATTGCTGGCGGCTAACGAGCCCACAGGGCTGGTGCGGGTGCTGGCCCTGGATCTGGCGCAGCCGCAGGCGGATGTTTTTCTCTATCAGATGCCCTATACGCCGTTTCCGCCCGCAGCGTACGAACAAGGCGTGCGCGTCATCGTCTATCACGGTGAACGCGCTTTGCCTCAGGTCAAATCCTTCAATACCCTGGTGCCGGGTCTGGCCCGCAAAGCGGCACTGGCGGCCGGGGCGCACGACGCGTTGTTGGTCGATCGGAATGGCAACATCACCGAAGGCTCCAATTGCAATGTATTCGCCGTGATCGATGGCCAGTTGGCGGCGCCTCCGCCCGGGGTGGTGCTGGAAGGCACGGTCATGGCCCGCACGCTGGCGCTGGCCGATGATCTCGGCATCCCGGTGGTACGTCGCCCCCTGCCGCTGGCCGAGCTTCCCCGCTGGCAGGAAGCATTTCTCACCTCCACGCGGCGTCGCATCCTACCCATCAGCCACGTGGCCCAGCAGCCGTTGGGCAGCGCCGGCCCCTTCACCCGGCGTTTGTTGGCCGCGTATTGGCAATGGGAAGCCGCGGCCATGAGCGCTTAGAAGCCACCGCCACCACGGCACATCTCTTGCCAGGGCGGCTTCGCAATCCGGCGCCTGCCGTGCGCCCACCGAATCAATTCGGGGCTCGGGGGCGTTCCGCCGTCTGTCCCCCTACGGGGACAGGTCGCCGCGATAGCGGGCCGCCATCAACGCGATCGGTCGGCGGAGGCCGACCGGCGGCCGCAGGCCCCATAGCCCCGATTTCAATCGGCGGGGACGGCTGTGGCGGGGGGGACTGTGGGGGGCCGCCGCCGGGGGTTTAGTTGCGGCACCTTAATTTTGCCAGCAATCGCTGCCGCTGTGATATAATGGTTGGCTGTGTGCATCGGACCCGATGCCCGAAAGCTCGAACTGATTTAGGAGATACCTTGCGTGTTTAACCCCCTTGACTGGCTTCTCGGCTTGTTTTCACTGGATATTGGCATTGATCTTGGCACAGCCAACACCCTCGTCAGCGTGCGTGACCGCGGGGTGGTGATCAACGAACCCTCTGTAGTGGCGATTGAGAAAAAAACTAAAAAAGTCTTGGCCATTGGCCACGAAGCCAAAGAAATGGTAGGGCGCACGCCCGCCAACATCGTCGCCATTCGCCCTCTGCGCGATGGCGTCATCTCCGATTTTGATGTCACCGAAAAGATGCTGGAATACTTCATTGGCAAGGTGCACGACAATGTCTTCATGCTCATCCCGCGGCCTCGCGTCATCGTGGGGCTGCCTTCGGGTGTGACCGAAGTGGAAAAACGAGCCGTGTACGACGCCGCCCTCAATGCCGGCGCCCGTGAAGCTTATCTCATCGAAGAACCCATGGCCGCAGCCATTGGCGCCGGCCTGGATGTGACCGGTGCATCCGGTAACATGGTGATCGATATTGGTGGCGGCACCACCGAGGTGGCGGTGATCGCCCTCGGTGGCATTGTGGTTGCCCGCTCGGTGCGGGTGGCCGGTGATGAAATGGACGAAGACATCATCAATTACGCCCGCCAAAAATACAACCTGCTCATCGGCGAACGCATGGCCGAACAGGCCAAGATTGCTGCTGGCTCCGCCTATCCTCTGGCCGAAGAGATTCTCTTCCCCTTGCGCGGACGCAATCTTGTCTCAGGATTGCCGGAAGAGATCGAGGTCAGCTCGGTCGAGATCCGTGAGGCGCTGGCCAATTCCGTCAACATTATCGTCGATACCGTCAAGAGTGCCGTCGACGATACCCCGCCGGAACTGATCGCCGATCTGATGAAAGATGGCATTGCCCTGGCGGGTGGTGGGGCCTTGTTGCGGGGCCTGGCCGAGCGTCTGAGCGACGAAACACACATCAGGGTCTATGTGGCCGACGATCCCCTGACCTGTGTGGCTAAAGGCTCGGAACGGGCGCTGGAAAATCTGGAAGTCATGCGCAAAGTGCTGACCAGCACCGATCGTGGTAGTACGTTGCATTGACGGAATGTCTCCATCCTTGATCCGGGCCCCATACGCAGCGGGCATGACGTATAACCGATGAAAATTTCGGATTTCGGATCGCGGATTGCGGAATTCGGATTGGTCGAGAGTCACCGAACAGCCACCCCCTTATGAAAAAGCTCCGCTTACGCCCCTTGATCCTGCTACTGGTCGTGATGGGGGCGTTTTTGCTCATGATTCTGGATTCGCTGACCCTATTGCAGCCGGTGCAGAACGTGATTCACACCACCTTCCGGCCCCTCACCACCGCCATCGATGATAGCTGGCGCTCGCTGAGTGACATAGTGGGGACATTTCAGGACCTGCGCACGCTGCGCCAGCGCAACACCGAGCTGGAAACCCGCGCCGACCGGCTCACGGTGGAAAACCTGCAACTGGCCGAAGCGCTGAACGAAAACGAGCGTCTGCGGGCCCTGCTCGATTTCGCCACCATTCACCCCACGTATGACTATCGCGGGGGACAGATCATCGCCCGCCCCCTGACGCTGGGGGTCAGCCCCTTCCTCGATATCATGGAAATCGATCTGGGGGCCAATCACGCCCTGGCTACCGGCATGCCCGTCGTCACCGATCGGGGTCTGGTCGGACGCATCCGCACGGTTTATTCGCGCTCCAGCGAAGTCCTGCTTCTCACCGATACCAGCAGTTCTATCAACGTCATGACTCAGGCCTCGCGGGCATTTGGCGTGCTACACGGCCGCAGCCAGCAATCCCCGCTGATGGACTTCATTCCCAACGATATCGAAATCGCCGTCGGAGACATTGTCATCACCTCCGGTCTGGGCGGAAATTTCCCCAAGGGGCTGGTGGTAGGCCAAATCATCGAGGTCATCCGCAACGACAATCAGATGTTTCAGCAGGCTGTGGTGCAACCCACCGTCAACTTTAATCGCCTGGAACTGGTTTTGGTGATTACCAACTTCGCCCCCGCCGCTGAACCCGAACCCGCCCTCCCCGATCAGCCCACCCCTACACCGGCTCCCTAGCCCTGGTATCGTATGCTCGCCACGTTGTTCCTGATTTTCCCTGTCGCTATGATCGTGGTGGCTGTGCAAAGCACGGTCATGCAGCACATTACCTTCCTGTCCGGTCGGCCCGATCTGGTGCTGGTTAGCCTGGTGATCTGGACTGCGTGGGCCGGGCGGGAGGCGGCCCTTCTGCCTTTGCTGGTCATGGCCCCCCTCTCCGACGCTTTGGTGGGCCTGCCCATCGGCGCCTCGGTGTTGCCATTGCTGGCCGTCGTCTATCTGGCCGGATTCGGCGAACGCACGCTATTCGGTGGTCAGTTGGGCTGGCCCCTGATCGTCAGCCTGGTGGCCACGCTGTTGGCGGCGCTGATCTTATTTCTGGAACTCACGCTACTGGGCTGGGATATTGCCTGGGTACCCACTTTATTGCGGGCGATCCTACCCTCGGCATTTCTCAACAGTCTGCTGACCTTTGTACTTTATGTCCCCGGGGCCGCCTGGCGTCAGCGGCGCCCCACCTTGATGTGAACGACTCATGGTAACGCGGCCCCAGCGTGACACACGCATCATCCTCTTTCGGCTGGCGACGGTGGTAGTTTTCGTCATCCTCATCGCCCGCCTGGCCATGCTGCAATTTTTTACCAACGAAAATTATCAGGAACAGGCGATATTCAATCGCACGCGGGTGGTTAAAACCGAGGGCATACGGGGTGTGATCTATGATCGGGATGGCCGTATTCTCGCCGCCAATAAGGCCCGCTACGATGTCGTGATCATCCCGGCCGAGTTGCCCGACGATCCTGACTACCAGCGCTCGCAGGAACTCCGCTACCAGGTCTACAATGATCTGATTGCCTTGATTACGGATGGTTTGCAGCGCTATCCTCCGGTCTCGCCCACGGCCGCCCCTGCTGCCAACCCAGACTTCATCTTTGGTTCCAACATCAATCCTGCCCCCACCCTGCTCTCGGCTGACGAGATGGATGTCCAGGTAACCCAGCGGGAGGCCGGCAGCGCCTTCAAGCCCATCGTCGTGGCTGAGAATTTACCCCGATCCGTGGCCTGGCTGGTCGACGAAGGCCGTTTTCGGCTGCCCGGCGTCAACATCCAGCTTTACGCTGAGCGCAGCTATTCCGCAGGGTACGTCATGTCACACATCCTGGGCTACATGGGGCCCATCCCCGAACAGACCATCAATTCGTACGTGGATCAGGGCTATAGCCGGGAGGCCTGGGTGGGCTGGAGTGGGCTGGAGTTCAGTGCCGAGAAGACATTGCACGGACAGTCTGGCTCGAAAGTGATCGAAGTGGATGTGAACGGCCGCGAAAAGCGGGTCATTGGTAAAGAAACCGCGGCCCAACCCGGCCATAACCTTATCCTCACCATCGACCTGGAGCTGCAGCAAACCATGTTCGAGGCCCTGATCGAAGGCGTCAATCCTTTACGATCACATAGCGCTGTGGCCGTGGCACTGGACCCGCGAAACGGTCACGTGCTGGCGATGGCCAGTCTGCCAGCCTACGACAACAATATCTTTGCCAATGGCATTACGGGGCAGGAATACCTGCAGGTGGCCAATGCCCCCGGCAAGCCCCTTATCAATCATGCCATCAGCAGTATTTATCCGCCCGGGTCCTCCTTCAAAATGATTCCCGCCGCGGGTGGGCTGCAGGAAAAGGTGATCACAGCCCGCACCCTGCTCAACGCCCCGGGCATCATCTATTTGCCCAACCGCAACTTCCCCGATAACCTCGATCTGGCCCAGCCTTTTGTGTGCTGGATCTATAAGCTCGGCGGTAAGCATGGCGATATCAACGTGCGCCAGGCCATTGCCGAATCGTGCGATATCTTTTTCTACAAATTGGGTGGTGGCTGGCCTCCTGGCGAGTTCGAAGGGCTGGGAGTAGAAACCCTGGCCTATTATGCCCAGCAATTTGGGCTGGGTGCTCCCACAGGTATTGATCTGCCGGGAGAAAGCGCCGGCCTGGTGCCCGACCCCAAGTGGAAGCGATTGGCAAAAGGTGAGCGCTGGGTGACCGGTGATACATATAACATGAGTATCGGTCAGGGCGACGTGCTGGCCACGCCCCTGCAGATAGCCCTGATGACCTCGGCCATTGCCAATGACGGCCTCGTGTTCCAGCCCCAATTGGTGGCCGCGGTCACCGATGCCGAGAGCCATTTACTGCAAAAAAACGAGCCGAAGCTGATACGTGAGATTCCGGTGGATCCCCAGCATCTGGCCACGGTACGTGAGGGCATGTGGATGGCGGTCAACTGGGAATATGGCACCGCTACCAATGCCGCCCTGCCCGATGTGGAAGTGGCCGGTAAAACCGGCACCGCCGAATTCTTCGATCCCGAGATCCCGCGGGATGGTCGTGGGAATCTGCCATCGCATGCCTGGTTCACGAGTTTTGCGCCCTATCAGGATCCGGAGATCGTGGTCACGGTTTTCGTGTACAACGGCGGCGAGGGGTCGGCCGTGGCGATTCCTATCGCCCAGCGCATCCTGCGTAGCTATTTTGATATCAAAGCGCGTGATGCGGCTGCCGGCAGTCGGCCCGTGCTCGATCAATTATCGGGGGATGGATCATGATTCGACGTCAATGGCGGCAGTTTGATTGGATATTGCTTTTAGCTGTTTTGATTGTCAGCCTGTATGGCATGGTCATGATTCAAAGCGCCGTGCAGGGGGACCCCCAACTGGCCACGTATCCCCAGCGCCAGTTGGGTTTTATCCTTGTGGGCCTGGTACTGATGTTCATCGTCGCCGCGTTTGATTATCGGTCGCTGGGCTCGATTTATGTGCCGCTATACGTGATTGTGATTGCCTTACTGGCCATGACGGGCATTTTGGGCAAGAGCTTATTTGGCGCCCAAAGCTGGATCGAGGTGTTTGGTCTGTTTCCCATCCAGCCTTCCGAGCTGGCGAAAATTGCCATGACCATCGCCCTGGGCCGCTATCTGGCTACCCACCAGGAGACCATCGGCCAACTGGGCACGTTGGTGGGCGGCCTGGTGATCATGGCGCCGTTGGTGGTGCTGGTGTTTATGGAACCCGACCTGGGCACGGCGATTGTCTTGGCGGTGGAGGGAGGCATTATCTTCCTCGTCGCCGGTCTCACCCTCCGGCATATTCTCAGCGCCGGCGTGGTGGGGGCGTTGTCGGCGCCGTTGCTGTGGTCGCTGATGCGCGCACACCAGCGTAATCGCATTCTTATTTTCCTCGATCCCACGGCCGATCCCGATAGTTTTTTCAATGTGCAGCAGGCATTGGTCAGTGTGGGCTCAGGCGGATGGCTGGGTAAGGGCTATGGCCAGGGCACGCAAAGCCAGCTCCATTTTTTGCGCGTGCGCCATACCGATTTTATCTTTTCGGTCGTAGCTGAAGAGATGGGGTTTGTGGGAGCCGTACTGCTGTTGCTGCTGTTGCTGGTGGTGATGATGCGCTTGTGGCGTATCGCCGCCCAGGCACCGGATGCTTTCGGCCAGTTGTTGGTGGCGGGTGGCGCCGGCATCATCTTGTTCCAGACCGTGGTGAATGTGGGGATGAATATGGGCCTGTTGCCGGTGACGGGGCTGCCGTTGCCTTTCTTTAGCTATGGCGGCAATGCTTATTTTTCGCTGATGATTTTTCTGGGACTGGCGCAGAGTGTGGCTATGACCAAGCGTTCGCAAGTGCTATAGCCGGGCAGAGGCGCCCGTCCCCAAGCAGTTTGTGGCTCAGGATGCGCCGCGGGCAATGATCGGCAGATAGAGAGGGGAAAGCACCGGTGCTGACACATCGCTATTCGCCTCGTAGGCGCCGATATCACAGCCACTCCCCCCCTGATGGGCCCCGCCTGCCCGCGGTGCCCCCCGCTGATCGGATGTGATCCCGGCCTGGCATGCGTTGACGCCGACAGGGATAGCATCGATGGCCGGGGCGCCGGACAGCAAAGCGTGCGTTTGCGTGGGCCCGCCATTGTCGGCCAACGGGCCTACCAGGGTATCGAAATCGGTATTCTGCTTGTCGCCGGTGGCCGTGAATCCACACCAGGTATCGGGCTCGACATTATAGCCTTGGGAACCATTGGCGACGTATGACCAGCATCCTTGCACGATGCTATGACTGATCTGCACGGTGCCCGCCGGCGCCCCCGAGTTATCAAAGGCGGTGGGCCTCAATTTGTAATCGAAATTCGAAACGATGGTGCTGAAATCGATCTCAACCTGGTTGACTTCGCTCACGCGTAACGGGGCGGGCCCCCAACCGGTGATCGTGCTATTCAAAATTTTGAGATCGGCACCGACGAAATCGAGAGTGGTATCACGATTATCGGCATCGCCGTCATCTGCGATAAGGCTGTCGATGATGGTTAACGATGAATCTCGTACGGCGATAGCATCATAGCCAAGCACACAGGGACAAGGTGGCGGATATTCGTAGTCGTCATTGCCGATGATGCTGGTACGAGTCAGGGTGACGGCCGAGTTCGAGCGGATGGCAAGACCGCCGGCCAGATTACCGAGGCCATCAGGCACGGTATTGCCGCTCACGGTGCTATCAGTCATCGACATCCTGCTCCCTCGCAGTTCCATGCCCCCATTCCTGTTTTGCCTGATCGTGGATTCTGCCACGGTTACAACGCTGTCGCGCACCTGCAACCCCCGTTCGCCGTTATCCTCGATGCGAGAACCGATGATATTGAGGGTGCTGTCATAGGCCACAATGCCTTCTTCCGCATGTCCGGAGACGACGCTTTCCTGTAGCGTCAGAGTGGTGTTGAAGAGCAACATGCCGAAGGCATGGGCGCCCGTATTGTCCTGCACAGCGCTGTTGATCAGAGTCAATGTGGCGTCGCTGACGTACACACTGGCGTCGTTGGTCCAAGAGGTTCCCGGATGATCGGAGATATTGTCGATCAGGGTGACGTTGTTCAACAGGGCCACAGCACCCACAAATACACTCAGGCCAGGGGCCGTGGCACCGCCCGATGTGCGCCCGCCGCGGATGGTCAGGTCATGCAACGTAAGCTTGCCGGCCTCGAATGCCACGCCCATCATGCCAAACTCGGGCGCCTGACTATCCCGGACGATCGTGGCCCCATGTCCGGCGATGGTGATCTCGCTCATCACAAAAGGCAGCCCCATCGGGTTTTCCAGAGCCTCCAGGACCTGGGTGAGGGTGTAAGTGGTAGAGGCCAGCACGATGGTGTCGGCGCCGTGGCCGGCCGGGCATTCTCCGGCTTTATCTCCCGATGCCGTATCGGTGTTGGCGGCAATGATAGCCTCACCCAGAGAACACTTGCCGTCATTGGCCACGGCCATGCTGGTCGTGTTGACGGTAATGGCAGCGGTGTGCACAGCATGGGCCACGGACAGCGAAGCTCCTATGAGCAGGCTCAGCCCCAGGCAAAAAGACACAAAAAGATTTCTGCTAGAACGTGTTCGTAGTAGTAGTGAGTGTATGATGCTTTCTCCTGAGAATGGTGCGAATATTCTGACTTCCCGATTGGCACTCAGCCCTGGCAATCGATTCTTTTCGCCCCGGCGTCAGCGAGACTGCGATTACGCTGGCTAATAATTTCATTATATACGGTATGTCAAGAGTGCGTCGATCAAGGGGTGCGTCCCCGGAAATTGGGGGTAAGGTTGGAGGTGGCGCTGCTCACGGATGCGCCGAGCGCTTCCTTTTTTCGTGTGTTGGCCGCATCCATGATGCGACCAACACACGCCACCAAAAACATGGGACGCACCCTCGATCAAGTGAGCCATTCCGCTTCAACCGCATCTCAGGGGGTCTCGCTGTGACCCCTCATCACCCACTAGGAACACACCCCACCGCCTCACCAAAAACCCATTCGCTCCATCCTCCTATTCGTTGTCATATCTCAAGCATATGACAGCGAATAATGGGATTAAACGAATCCCCCGCCGTCCCATCTTCGCACCATGGAGAGTCGGCACAGGCCGACTTCCGGCGCAAAGCAGCTAAAGAGCCCCAGCCTGCCCTCGAGCGCCGTGAAGGGTTCCCTCGGCCAGCGTCAACCCTTTCAAATCATGTTGACGCCCAATTTGGAATGACTGTTCTTCGTTACCGGCATTTGAGTTATCGCCCTGATTCGGGTTAAGATAACTGGTTGGGAAATCCCGGCATTGTTTCTCTTATCCACCGTCTTTGAGGTTCACTTTTTATGAACGATAGCTCTCACAAAGCGCCCGCTGCCCCTCATGCCCCCGACGAGGGGCCTGAAAATCGTGACTTTATCCGCGATATTATTCGCCGTGATCTGGCCGCCGGCACCTATGGTGGCAAAGTAGTCACCCGCTTCCCGCCTGAACCTAACGGCACCCTGCACATCGGGCACGCCAAGTCGATCATACTCAATTTTGGCGTGGCTGAGGAATTTGGGGGGCGCTGCCATCTGCGCTTCGACGATACCAATCCCACCACCGAAGATGTGGAATATGTGGAATTGATCAAAGAGGCGATTTGCTGGTTGGGCTACGACTGGCAGGAGCATCTTTACTTCGCCTCCGACTATTTCGAGCAGTTATATCAATTTGCCGAAAAGTTGATCCTCATGGGCGATGCCTATGTAGACAGCCTGAACGAAGAAGATATTCGCGAATATCGGGGCACCATCACCGAGCCCGGTCGCAAAAGCCCGTATCGCGAGCGCTCTGTGGCCGAAAACCTGGATCTCTTCCGGCGCATGAGGGCCGGTGAATTTGCAGATGGCGCCCACGTGCTGCGGGCCAGGATCGATATGGCTTCGCCCAACATGATCATGCGGGATCCGATTCTGTACCGCATTCGTCATGCCCACCACTATCGTAAAGGCGAGGCCTGGTGCATCTACCCCTTATACGACTTCGCCCATCCCCTTTCAGACGGCATCGAAGGAGTGACGCATTCGATTTGCACGCTGGAATTTGAAAACAACCGCGCAGTCTATGACTGGCTGGTTGACCGCCTTATCGATCCCCCTCAGCCGCGGCAGTACGAATTTGCGCGTCTGAATTTGGATTACACGGTGATGAGCAAGCGCAAACTGCTTAAACTGGTCAAAGAAGGCTATGTCAGCGACTGGGATGATCCGCGCATGCCGACGCTGATGGGGATGCGCCGCCGCGGCATCACACCCGATGCCATCAAGGCCTTTGCGCGCCGTATCGGTGTAGCCAAAGTGAACAGTCGGGTCGAGATCGATCTGTTTGAGCATGTCGTACGAGATGATCTCAATTACCGCTCTCCCCGCGTGATGGCCGTGCTACGTCCGCTGAAAGTCGTCATCAGCAACTATCCCCAAGGGCAGGAAGAATGGATCGAGGCCCCCCATTGGCCGCGTGACATCCCCAAACAAGGCAGCCGCAACCTGCCTTTTGCCGGCGAAGTGTATATCGAACAGGATGACTTTGCCGAAGATCCGCCCAAGGGATTCAAACGCCTGGCGCCGGGCCGCGAGGTCCGTCTGCGTCACGCCTATGTCATTCGCTGCGATGAAGTGATAAAGGACGCCACCGGTACCATCGTAGAATTGCATTGCAGCTACGACCCGGCGACCCGGGATGCGAAGCCGGTGGGACGCAAGGTACACGGCACCATCCATTGGGTATCGGCCCGCCATGCCGTGCCCGCCGAAGTGCGTTTGTATGACCGTCTGTTCACCGTGCCCAACCCCGATGTCGCCGCGGAAGGCCAGAGCTTCACCGATTTCCTGAACCCGGAATCGCTGGTCGTGCTGCCCGATGCCCGGGTGGAACCCAGCGTGCTGGATGATCCCGAAGATATGCGGTATCAGTTTGAACGCCAGGGTTACTTTATCAGAGATGTTGTAGATTCTCGGCCCCGGGCCCTGGTATTCAATCGCATCATCACTCTGCGCGATACCTGGGCCAAAAAACGAGCCTCGGCGCCGCTGCCTCGCCCCCGCGCCCGGCAGGCCCCAGCAGCGGAACCTGAACGCGTCGCCGGCACCCTGTCGGCCGAGCGCCAAAAGCAGCGTCAGGCCCATCCAGCCCTGGCCGCTGCGTACGAGCACCTGCGCCAAGGATATAAGCTGAATGAACAGGACGCCGATGTGCTGACCGGCGACGAGGCGACTTACGACTTCTTTGCCGCGGCATTGGCAGTGCATCCGGCGCCGCAATCCGTGGCCAACTGGATCACCAACGTGCTTCTGGGCGAATGGAAAGACCGCCCTCTGAGCGAAGTGCCTTTCTCGGCCGCTCATTTCGGCCAACTGCTGGCCCTGGTCGACGATAATGTCATCTCTACCAATATCGGCAAGCAGGTGTTGGCGGAAATGTTGCGCACGGGCCAGGACGCCGAGAGCATCATCGCTGCCCACGGTTGGCGCCAGATCGACGATCCGGCTGCCCTGCTGCCCATCATCGAGGCCATTATCGATCAGAACGCCGCCAAAGTGGCTGCGTATCGCAGCGGCAAAACCGGGCTGCTGGGCTTCTTCATGGGCCAGGTCATGCGCCAGACGCAAGGCAAGGCCAACCCGCAGCTCGTGCAGCAGTTGTTGCAAGATAAGCTGGCCGGTTAACGAGATCGACGCCAATACGCCGGGGAGCCTCGCGGCGTCGGCGGGCTTGTCCCCGCCGATTGAAATCGGGGCTATGGGGCCTGCGGCCGCCGGTCGGCCTGCGCCGACCGATCTTGTTGACAGCGAGGCGCCGTTGTAAATAAGATCACGTTTCGTGATGCCGGCAAGCCGGGTTCACCCGGCGCCGTTTTGTAGCCCTGCGATTCATCGCCGGGCGGTCGGCGGCCAGCGGAACCGGTGCTTTATTGACGCCGTCGCGCCCTGCCCCCGCCGCACCCGACCCCGCCGCGCCTGTCCCCCACCGATTGAAATCGGGGCTATGGGGCCTGCGGCCGCCGGTCGGTCTGCGCCGACTGATCTTGTTGACAGCGGCCCGCTATTTTCGGCGAACTCCTCCCGAAATGGGCGGCCCCAGAGCGAAGTCTATAGGTTTGGAAATGTCGATGATCTGATGGATGATCTGGAGCAGGCACGACTTTCTTAAAAATTTTGAAATTCTAAAGAACTCAATTATAGTTGCACCGGAGGAAACATTATCAATGAATCATTTTTCTGAGATACCTTGTGGACAAACTATCCCACCTGATAATATTCATGCCGTTTCAGTGAGTATCCCCCGGTTGAGTGATGTGATCGGTTACGAAGAGAATGACCCAAACATTAGGGAAAAGATCAAATCAGGATATCCCCGGTTTGTTACTCACCCATTACTGATTAAAATTCAACAACTTCTTCACGAAAAATATGGCATAGACAAAAACAAAGAAGTTGTTCTGATTTCCTCTCGAATGGCAGTGGAAGGGTTGTTTAGTTTTGTTGGCAAACGGTTCGATGTAATCGAAGACCAAGGTATTTTCGGCGTTTGTTTAAATAAAAACTCTACAGATATTGAAAACGCGCAATTATTTTTGCAGCATACCGGATATATCCCATCTTCAAGATTGGCAGAGCAGTACCTATTTGAAAACGGAGCACTATTAAGTAAATTTGAAGAGAGTCTCTATCCCAATGAAGATCCGCAAGAATTTATCAAAGACACACTTTCCGACGCTTATGGTCTGAAAAAGAATGATGGTATTTTGTTCGGTAATTGTGGGACGAATGCAATTTTTACTGCCTTCAGGACGCTTCAGGAGATTCAGCAGGAATGGGGAAGAGATACTTTTGTTCAATTTGGCTGGTCATATCTCGACACGATGGAGATATTGAAGAAGTTTAGCGCAAACTATGTCTTCTTTGAATCGATCACTTCAATAGCCAGACTTGAAAAATTGCTTAAAGCGAAAGGAAATCAAATTGCTGCTATTTTTACAGAAGTGACTACAAATCCTTTAATACAAACACCTGATCTTCCAGCACTCTACAATTTAGCGCGGCAGTATGATATTCCTGTTGTTGTTGATGTCACTTTTGGAACTCCGTATAACGTAGATGTTAGGCCATACTCGGACATCATTACCGAAAGCTTGACCAAATTTGCTTGCGGTAATGCTGATTTAATGATGGGTGCATTAGTAGTCAATGAGGTCTCTCCCTGGTATTCTGAGATAATGAAACAAATCCCAGCTTTTTTAGAAGCGCCATTCGAAGGCGATATTCGAAGACTCGCTTTCGAAATCAAGGGATACAAGACGAGAATGACGAAAATCAATAAAAATACTCTTGTTCTCGCAGAGTATTTTACAAAGTGTAAAAACATAAAAGAAATATACTGGCCCTATCAGGAACTCACCCGAGATAATTACCTGCGTTTACAAAAACATCCCAATGCGGCAGGTGGTCTCATTTCTCTTGTTTTTAATGAACCGTTGAGAAGAATCTATGACAAAATTAAGCTTCCTAAAGGGCCAAGTGCCGGGACAGAGTTTACTTTGCTCATGCCTTATGTTTATCTTGCTCATTATGATTTGATTTTAACTAAAAAGGGAAGAAGCTATCTGGATGCGGCGGGAATCCATCCTGATTTATTAAGGGTGTCGGTGGTGTCGGTAGGAATTGAGAATGTGGAAACGATTATTGGAATGTTTGAGGAAGCACTGGCGTAGAGCTTCGCTAGCACCTTTTATGGCTCGGAATCTGCATGGATGAGTCGGTTTTGGGCCCCGGGCAGACGGCGAATTCGGTTCGTCTTCACCTCAGACCGACAAGCTATAGGACGCGGACCAGCGCCGAAAACACGGATAAATACAAGCCCTCGCAACTGACACGATCTGTCGCCGAAACGGCGGGTCGCCGTCAACACGATCGGTCGGTGTAGGCCGCCCTCTGGCCTTAGTAAGCGTCCAGGAATAACTTTCCTTTTTGGGGCTGACGTTGGCCGAGGGTACCCTTCACTGCACTCGAGGGCAGGCTCGGGCTCTTTGGACGC
>JAADGC010000079.1 GCA_013152585.1 Chloroflexota bacterium | reverse complement strand
TGTGGCAAAGATGCTTTTGTGATGTACCGCTTTTTGACGCCACCTTGTCGCCAGGAAATTGTTCGCCCCTACAAGAGAATTGTTCGCAAATGTGACTCGCCCCGCGGGAAGTGTCACAGTCCCTGCGGGGACTTGGTCTCGATCAGACGGCGAATTCATTCGCTCATACGAATGACACATCACGTCCTCCGCATCATTGACATTTCCTGCCCGCCCAGTGTAAGCTGAAAGCCTATCCTCACATCCCCTCCTGACCCCACTCTCCCCCTCAACTCACCTTATCACACACCATGGGCTACAACGAATACATCGCCATCGAAGGCGTCATTGGCGTGGGCAAAACCACCCTGGCGCGCATGATTGCCCCGGTCCTGAACGCCGAAATTCTGCTGGAAGTGTTTGAAGAAAACCCCTTCCTTAGTCATTTCTACACCGACAGGCGCCGTTACGCTTTTCAGACCCAGATATTTTTTCTCATCAGCCGCTATCACCAGCAGTACAAGGTCATCCCCCAAACCCTGGAGCACAGCCGTCTCGTCAGCGACTACATCTTCGATAAGGACCAACTGTTTGCCCGACTCAATCTCGAAAACGATGAACTGGCCGTGTACGACAGGGTGCAGAAGATACTGGGTTCCCAAATCCAAACGCCCGATCTCGTCGTCTATCTGCGTGCCGATACCGACATTCTTATGCAACGCATTGCTTATCGCGACCGCAGCTACGAGCGTAACATGAGCCCGGACTATATCGATGCCTTGCGCCAGGCATACGAGGCTTTTTTCCGCGAATACAGTCAGGCACCTGTGCTGACCATCGACACCAATGACCTCGACTTCGTGCATTCTGAGGGCGACCGGGAACATATCATTGGCATGATCCGGGCGGTGCTGGAACAAGGCGCCATCCAGCAGGAATTGCCTACCCTGCACAATGCCGCTCCCCCTACCGGCATACGCATCCTGCAAGGCAACCGCCGTCGCCTGGGTGACTTCCAGCGTTTCCATCGTGCGCTCGACCAGGAGAAAAACTTTGCCACGGATCTGGCCCTGAACTACGCCGGCATGGTCGAAGAAGTGGGCGAGGTGGGACGGGAACTCAGGCTCATCTGGCGCCAGACAGAACGACGCTCACCCGCCGTCGGCACTCGCCCCGAAGTATTGGCGCGGGCACTGGCAGAACGCAGATCCTTGCTGGCCGCCGAGATGGCCGATGTCCTGGCCTATCTGCTCAAACTGGCCAATTATGCGGGTATCAACCTCGAAGAAGCTTATATCGCCAAGATGGCAACCAATTGGCAACGACATTGGCCAGAGGATGACCTGCCCCAGGAGGCCCCATGAGCAAGCGCTTTGTGGCTGTTGCCGGCAACATCGGTGTGGGAAAGTCAACGCTCACGCAATTGCTGGCAAAATTATTAGCCTGGGAACCTTTTTTCGAGGCCGTAGACGCAAACCCCTATCTGGCCGATTTCTACCAGGATATGCCCCAATGGGCTTTTCATAGCCAGATTTTCTTCCTGGCTCGGCGCTTGCGGCATCATCACGAGCTGCTCGGTCGTCCGCACTCGGTGATTCAGGACCGTAGCGTTTACGAAGACGCCGAGGTCTTCGCCCGCAATCTGTATGAGCAAGGATCCATGGTTGAGCGCGATTACCGGCTCTATTGTGAACTTTACGAGACGATGTGCAACGTGCTGCCCCCTCCCGATCTCGTCATCTATCTCAAGGCCGACATCCCCACCTTACTCCAGCGCATTTCCCTACGGGGCCGCAGTTACGAACGACAAATCGATCCAGCTTATCTGACGCGACTCAATACGCTGTACGATGGCTGGATCGATAACTTTAATCTCTGCCCCGTACTTACCATTCAGGCCAGCTCACTCGATTTCGTAGAGCATCCTCAGCATTTACAGCTCATTCAGCAGGCAGTACAGCAAAAACTGGCCGGCAAAGATATTATCATCTTCCCCTAACACGGCAACCATAGATTTTACAGATTACGAGGTGCATCGATGGCAACTGACACCCCCCAAACCTTCATCGGCATCGACCTGGGCGGCACCAAAATCCTGGCCGCTGTCGTTGATCGACAGGGCCACATCCTGGCTCGCAAAAAGAAAAAAACCGTCGTTCGCGGTCAAAAGAGCTCCCCCCAACGTGTCTTGGAGCGCATGTTAGCGACCGTGCATCAAGTCGTGGCGGAAGCCGGGCTCAGTCTCGACGATATTGCCGCTGTCGGCGCCAGTGCCCCCGGCCCCGTGGACGTGGGCAGCGGCCGAGTGCTGCAAGCTGCTAACCTCGAAGGCTGGAAGCAGGGATTCGATCTGGGGGCGGAGCTGGTGAATGCCCTCGGCCGGCCCGTCTTCGTGGATAACGATGTCAATTTGGGCACCCTGGGCGAAGCTACCTATGGCGCCGGGCAGGGGAAGGACGATGTGATCGGCGTGTTCATCGGCACCGGCATTGGTGGCGGCATCATCCTCGACGGCGTCCTGCGGCACGGCAGGCGCTACGCCGCCGGAGAGATTGGTCATGTGATGATGGCGCCCTA
This sequence comes from Chloroflexota bacterium, assembly GCA_013152585.1. GTDB lineage: Bacteria > Chloroflexota > Anaerolineae > J102 > J102 > JAADGC01. The sequence continues at coordinate 9,128 of JAADGC010000079.1, read as the reverse complement.
TGGAGACCGTTGTGGTTGCGGCGTGCGCGGGCATATCGAGGCCCTCGCCAGCCGCGGTGCCATCAGCCGCACCCTGACCAAGGCCGTGAGCGATGGCAAAGCCCCGAAGCTGGCGAAAATCCTCAGGGAGCGCCAGGACGACCGTATCACCAGCGGCGTCATCCGCCGGGCTTTAGAAGCTGGCGATAAGCCGACCCGCAAGGCCATCGCCAGAGCCCAACACGATTTGGGCGTCTTCATCGCTTCCCTGGTCAACATTTTGGATCCTCAGTGTGTTGTATTGGGTGGGGGCTTGGTGGAAAGCCTGGGCGAGCCATTCCTGCAACCTATCCGAAAAACGGCATACGACTATTTCTTCTACAAGCGGGATGTCGAGAAGGTGCAGATCGTACCGGCGGCATTAGGCGATGATGCGGTCGTGGTGGGGGCGACCGTGCTGGCCCAAAAGGGTCTGGCTGCACCGTGAACTCCGGCCCTGCTTCTGTGCCCAATCATGCCACTGTGGCTCTGCAACTCTGGCTGCAACGCACCCCCCTGCGCCTGACACCCCTGTGGGCGTTTCTGGCCGGGATGTGGTTGCAAGGCGGCCTGCAATTGCAGCTTGAGACCCTCGTGCGCGTGTTGGCTGCATTGTTCGTGGTTGACATGCTGTGGGGTGCTTTTTGGCAGCAACTGCACACCTGGACAACGTTGGCGACCCCAATGCCAACAGCACCGACAGTCCCCCCGCTGCCCTATGCCCAACCAGCAGCCCCACTCAGCCGCATCTGGCGCTGGCTCAGTCAGGAACCCCATGCCGCCCGAGGTCGTGATGCCTGGCTGGCCTTGCTGATGGCTTTGCTGATCAGCGCCTGGCTCTCTCCCCTGGCCGTGCTGGCCACAGCCTTCAGCGCCGTACTGGCTTTGTTGAGTACCGCCAGCATTTTGGCCCTGCCGGTCGTCAGTCGCGCCCTGGGCGCCGTGGCCAGCGTGGCTTTGCCGTGGTGGCTGGGCATGAATCTGTTTGCCGACGGAGCCGGGTGGCGCTGGCCCGATGCCGCTCACGCCCAGGCCTGGTCCCTGATGCTGGTCTTTAGCCTGATGCTGTTTTTTAACGATCATCGTCAAAAGGGTGGCAGCCAGCTCTGGCAGTGGGGGAGTGGGGCATTACTTGACATAATAGTGTTTACTTATTCGGGGGCAACCGCGGCGCTGGCTGTAGCAATCGTTCTGTTCATCGCTTTGGTGACGGCCCGGCGCTGCCAAAGCCTGTGGCTCGAGATGGGGCAGTGGCTGGCTTTGCTGTTGGCGGTGGGGCTATGAGCGTGGGGGCCTGGTTCTTGCTGGCCGGGGGCGTGGCACTTTTGGGAGCAATGATCTACTGGCTGCTTTTTCTCACCGAAGGCACCTATCTGGGCAAGTGGGTCGTGATCCGGCTGTACGATGTCTACGCCCGCAAATATGACGGCATCAAAGACTGGTCGATGGATGAGGAAGTGATGTATGTGGCGGAGCCCTTTGCGCAGGAGGTCGGTACGCAGCGGCAGCCGGTTCTGATCCTGGATGCGGCAGCGGGTACGGGGCGCATGGTGCGGGCTGTACGCAAAGCCGGGTTGATGCCCGATGCCACCTGGGTGCTGCTCGATGGCTCGGCGAAGATGTTGGCCGAGGCCCGCCGGCATCTGTCGCCTGGTGACCACATCTATTATCTCCATCACGCGATGCCCAGCCTGCCATTTCCCGACGATATGTTTGATGTGATCACTTGCATGGAGGCGCTGGAGTTTATCCCCCAGCCCGGACAAGCACTGGCCGAACTGGTACGCGTGTTACGCCCTGGGGGCTACTTGCTGATCACCAACCGGGTGGGCTGGATCGCCCGCCTGATGCCCGGTCGCACCTGGACATCGTCAAAGCTGTTCCGGTTGCTCAAGGAACTAAACCAGCGCCACATCACAATCAGGCCGTTTCTGGCGGATTATCAGTGGGTTAGCAGCCTCAAAGCAGGCCGTTATCAGGGCCCCGGACGGGATAACGGCCAAAACAGGATCGCCCACCTAGAAGAAGTTGCCAAATTCGAGTACAATAAAGACTGAATCATTATTTAAACCATAAGGAGTGACTCGTCATGCAGCATTTTATTTCCCTGGCCGATCTGACCCCCACGCAATTACAAAGCTATCTGGATCTAGCTGATGAACTCAAAGCCGAATGGAAACAGGGCGGCAACAAGCCCATCCTGGCCGGCAAATCACTGGCGATGCTGTTCCAGAAACCCAGCCTGCGCACGCGCGTCTCCTTCGAGATGGGCATGCAGCATCTGGGGGGCCATGCCGTCTACATCGCCCCCACCGAAGTGGGCCTGGGCAAGCGCGAAAGTGTAGCCGACATTGCCCGCGTGCTCAGCGGCTACGTCGACGGCATCATGGCCCGCGTCTTCAGCCACGAACACATCGTGGGGCTGGCGCAATATGCCAGTGTCCCCGTCATCAACGGCCTCAGTGATTACAACCACCCGGCACAAGCCCTCTCGGACCTGTTCACCATACGCGAGGCGCTGGGGCGACTGCAGGGCGTGCGGCTGGTCTTTGTGGGCGATGGCAACAATGTGGCTACATCGCTCATGTTCGGCGGCGCCCTCACAGGCATGGATGTCACGGTCGTGACGCCGGCCGGTTACGAACCCCAGCCGGCTGTCGTGCAACAGGCCCGTGAGCTGGCTGCGCAGAGCGGCGCTGTTATCCAGGTCGCACATGATCCGCAAACGGCTGTGGCCGGCGCCGACGTCATCTACACCGACGTGTGGACCAGTATGGGCCAGGAAGAGGAAAAACAGAAGCGGCTGGCCACTTTCGCCGCCGGTTATCAGATCAACGAAGCGCTTTTAACGGCTAGTGGCCACGCGGATGTGAAGGTGATGCACTGTCTCCCGGCCCATCGCGGTGAGGAGATCACCGACGCCGTGGCCGATAGCCCCAACAGCCTGCTGTGGATTCAGGCCGAAAACCGCATGCACGCCCAGAAAGCCATCCTGGCCCGCCTGATCGGCCAGGCCTGAAGGTAGGTTTCAACGTTGGAAAATCTGGCTGCCATTTTTGGACAATTCACCTGGCTCAGCGCCCTCGACATCTCTCTGGTGGCGCTGGCCTTTTACGTGGCCTTGCGCCTGTTTGCGGGCACAAAGGGCGTGCAGCTCCTGCGCGGCATCCTGGTGCTGGTGCTTATTGGCGTACTCGCCGGCAGTTTTACGGGGCTCATCGCCTTTTCGTGGCTGATCCGCAACAGCGGCCTGGCGATATTGGTAGCGATCCCCGTCGTCTTCCAACCCGAATTGCGGCGCGCCCTCGAGCGCCTGGGCCGCACCGGCCTCCTGCTCAATCGCACCCGCCGGTCTACCGGGGCCTCCCGCCTGATTATCGAGCTGGTCAACACCTGTACCCGACTCTCGCAGGTCCAGCATGGCGCCATTATTGTGCTGGCGGATCAGACCGGCATGGTCGAGTCCCTGGAGACCGGGGTGCGGATTGACGCTCGGGTCGAGGCTGAACTGCTGCTCACCATCTTCTATCCCGGCACCCCACTGCACGATGGCGCCGTCATCGTGCAGGATAATCTGCTTGTGGCGGCGGCCTGCGTCCTGCCACTCACACGAAGAACCCTTTCCGACACCAGTCTCGGTACCCGGCACCGGGCTGCCATCGGTATCACCGAAGAAACCGATGCCCTGGCCTTGGTGGTGAGTGAAGAAACCGGCACGATTTCCGCCGCCCGCAACGGCCGTTTGGCCCGGCGCCTGGATGACAAGCGCCTGCGCCGGGTGCTGGAACGCTTCTACGAATCGCGCGGACAATTATTCGAACTGGAAATTGAGGAAGACATCGAGGCCCCGACATCATGACATCTAAGACCGTCGATCGCCTGGGCACCGTCGCCCTGGCGTTCATTCTGGCCATCATCGTCTGGGTTGTCGCCCAGCAGCAGGAGAACCCGCTGCAGATCACCGTCATCAGCGATATCCCGGTGCAGACCCGCAACCTTCCCGATACGCTTGTCCCCGTCGAAAGCACCTCCTATCCCACGGTGGAAGTACGCGTGCGTGCACCGCGCGCCATCCTCGAAACCATCACGCGCAACGCACTCAATGCTTACATCGATCTCAATACCGCCCAGGCTGGTCGGCAGGAAATCCAGGTGCAGATCGACGCTGAGGTGCCCAATGTCGACATCCTCAACATCTCCCCCTCAGCCGTGGTCGTTCGTCTGGAGAAACGCATCAGCAAAGAGGTGCCCGTGGTTGCCAACATCATCGATTCCCCACCCTTTGGCTATATCGCCGATACGACGATCATCACCCCAACCAGTGTGCTTGTGAACGGCGCCGAATCGCTGGTCAACAGCGTGCGCAGGGCCGAGGTCTCCATACGGCTGCTGGATGCTCGCAGCAACGTGCAGATCACCGATTTTGTCAGCCTGCGCAACAGCTCTGGCGCCATCATCACCGGCCTCAACGTCGAGCCCCGCACGGTCACGATCACAGTTCCCATCAGCCAGCAGCAAGGTGTGCGCGAAGAGTCGGTGCGTCCCCGATTTGAAGGACAACCCGCACCCAACTACATCGTTACTGGCGTCACTGCCGATCCTGCCACCATCACCCTGTTCGGAGATCCCACGGTGCTGGATGCGCTGCCGCCCTTTATCGAGACCATCCCCATCAACATCGAAGGCGCTGTCGAGAGCATCGAAGAGCGGGTGCCAGTGATTGTGCCCGAGAACGTCTCCGTTATGGCCGCACAGGCAGTCAAGATACGCATCGACATCGAACCACTCTCGGGCAGTGTCACCACCACCCTGCACCCCATCGTGCAGGGACTGGCCCCGAATCTCACAATCACCACCATCTCCCCGGAATCCATCGATGTATTGCTCCTGGGCCCGCTGCCCCGCCTGCAGAATATCACCGCTGACCTCGACGTGCAGGCCGTGCTGCAACTTTCGAATCTGGGACCGGGCGTCTATACCATTTCCCCTATCATGGTGCTGCCCGAAAGCGTTGTCGCCCAAACCATTTTACCCGAGGCTGTGCAGGTGACCATCGCCCTCAAACCGACCCCGACCCCCACACCTACACCCACCGTCACGCCCACGCCCAACCCGCCCGACTTGTCAGGCGTGTTCACCAACACACTTCCTCTTACCAGCACCAGCAATATCACGGCCACCGCCGCCCCCTGAGACACGACCTAAAATGATCCAAAAACCCAAACCTCTGGTGGCCCTGGTGGGTCGCCCCAATGTCGGCAAGTCAACCTTGTTCAACCGTATTATCGGCCGGCGCCACGCCATTGTGGAAGATCTACCCGGAACCACCCGCGATCGCATCTATGCCGACGCCGAGTGGCAGGATCGGGCCTTCCTGGTGGTCGACACCGGTGGTATCGAGGCTATGAGCGGCAAAGAGCAAACGGAACCCATGGCCGATCCTTTGGCCTCGGCCTCAATCGGATTCATCCGCGAAATCCGGGAACAGGCAGAAGCCGCCATCGCCGAAGCCGATGTCATCCTGTTGCTGGTCGATGCCAGCCAGGGAATGACTTCGGCGGATGCAGAAGTCGCCGAATTGCTGCGCACGACTGCCAAGCCCGTGCTCCTGGTGGCCAACAAGGCTGATAACGACGAACGCCGCCTCAATGCCGCAGAGTTCTATGCCCTGGGGCTCGGCGATCCCATAGCTATCTCCGCTTACCACGGCACCGATACCGGCGATCTGCTGGATACGATTGTCGCTCATCTGCCCATGGCGCCACGCATCGGCGAGAAGGATGACGACGAAATCCTGCGTATTGCCATTGTCGGCCGCCCCAATGTGGGCAAATCATCGCTGCTGAACGCCCTGCTGGGCCATGATCGGGCGATTGTCAGCGATCTGCCCGGTACCACCCGGGACCCGATAGATACCTTCCTCACATGGGACGGAGAACCGTTGATCCTGGTGGACACTGCCGGTATTCGCCGTCGGGGTCATATCGAACGCGGTATCGAGAAATACAGCGTGTTGCGAGCCCTACGCGCCGTGGGCCGGGCCGAAGTCGCGCTCCTCCTCGTCGATGCAGTCGAAGGCGTCACCGCCCAAGATGCCCACATCGGCGGCTACATTCTGGAAGAGAACCGCAGCCTGGTGCTGGTGGTCAACAAATGGGACGCCGTCGCCAAAGACACGCACACCATGGTCGAATACACACGCGTCCTGCGCGAAGAACTCAAATTTCTCAACTACGTGCCCATCCTCTTCATATCTGCCCTGACCCGCCAACGCGTGAACCAGGTTTTACCCACCGCCCTGCGTGTGCGCAAAGAACGCTTTCAGCGCATCCCCACATCCGAACTCAACAAACTGCTACAAGACGCCACCGTCGCCCATCCCCCCAAAACCTTCCGGGGCAAGCGCCTCCGCTTTTACTACGTCACCCAGGCCGAAGCCGATCCCCCCACCTTTGTGTTCTTCGTCAACAATCCCGCTGCCGTCCATTTCAGCTACCAGCGCTATCTCGAGAACAAAATTCGGGAAAGGTACCGCTTTGAGGGCACACCCCTCCAGCTGGAATTCCGAGGCAAGCCGCCCAGGAAGGATGGGGGATGAAACGCCCGCCATCCCTGCGCCCATCTCAGATCGGCACGCTGCTGATTTTTGTGGCGGCTCTGAGTTATTTGGGGTGGCTTGGCTACGGTGCCCTGCCGGCGCCGGCGCCCACCGTTGTGCCCGACCGCTGGTTCGACTACGAGGCCGCCTTTCAAGGTGTGCAGGCGCAGTGTGAACTCGGTCCCCGGCCCACCGGCTCAGTGGCCGGCTGGCGCACGGGCGATTGGATTCAGGAACATCTTGCAGCCGCCGGATGGCAGGTCGAAACCCAGGATTTTATCAGCCACGATTTGCCGGCCCGTAACATCATCGCCCGCGCCGGTCAGGGACGTGTGCTCCTGCTCAGCACCCATTACGACACCGGCACTCAATCCCCGCAGGAGTCTGATCCCCAGCTCCGCAAGAGCCCCAACACCGGTGCCAGCACCGCTGCCGCCGTCGCCATCTTGCTCGAGCTCGCCCGGGTGCTGGAAAAGGACAAACTGCACACGCAAGTGTGGCTGGTTTTCCTCGATGCCGAAGCCGACGGCGAGCAAGACGGACTCAAGGCCTTCCTGCAAAGCCTCGAGCGCCAGCCGCTGGCGGCGATTCATCTCGACACAATCGCCAGCATCGAGCATCCCCTGGTGCTCCTGCCCGCCTCCAACCGCACGCTCAGCCAAAACTGGCTCGCCCTGGCCCAGAGAATGGGCACCCGCGGGCGCTTCACCGATACATCGCCAGCAAATCACCGGTCGTCTGCAATTCCTCTTTACGATGCCGCCGGTATCCCCGCCTTGGAATTTGCCGAACTTGGCTATCCCTACTGGCACACCAGCCAGGATAATTGCGACCATATCGATGCCCGTAGTCTGGCAGCCCCGGGGCAGATGCTCGAAAGTCTGCTCGAACAAAACCTGCTGGCAGATTTCAACCCCCGACCGACGGCCACATCCCCTCCGTCTCCAACCCCCAACACTTAAGCTCTATGCCGAATCCGATTACAATCCAACCCATCATCGAAAGAGGCCTGCTCGTTGGCAGCGAAATCAAGGGCAAGCCCGGTCGTTTTCGCCTGAACGACTCCCTGGACGAACTGGGACGCCTGGCGGAAACGGCCGGTGTCACCGTCGTCACCCGCATCACTCAGTCTCTGCAACATCCTCATCCCGCCACCTACATCGGCTCCGGCAAGCTCGACGAACTCGTGAGCCTGGTCAAAGCCGAAGATATTCAGATCGTGCTCTTCGATGACGAACTGAGCCCCCGTCAACAGCGTGAGATCGAAGAAACCGTTGATGACGAGAACGTCAAAATTCTCGATCGCACCGCCCTTATCCTCGACATCTTCGCCCAACACGCCCACACCCGCGAGGGCGCCCTGCAGGTGGAGCTGGCGCAGTACGAATACCGCCTACCACGCCTGACCCGCGCCTGGACCCATCTTGCTCGTCAGGCAGGTGGCCGCGCCGGAGGCTCGTCGGGTGGGGTGGGGCTGCGTGGCCCCGGTGAAACCCAGTTGGAGATGGATCGCCGGGAGATCGGCAAAAAGATCGCCCTGCTGCGCAAAGAGCTGAAACATGTACACCGACACCGGGAGCAATACCGGGCGCAACGCCGCCAGTCCGATCTGCCGCTGGTCGCCCTGGTGGGATACACCAACGCCGGTAAATCCACCCTGCTCAACGCCCTCAGCGATGCCAATGTCTACGCCGCCGATCAACTATTTGCCACCCTCGATCCGGTGACCCGACGCGTGGCATTGCCCTCAGGCCGCACGGTGTTGCTCACCGACACCGTCGGTTTTATTCAAAAACTGCCCACACAACTGGTGGCAGCTTTTCGTGCCACCCTGGAAGAAATTCTGGAAGCTGATTTGATCCTGCACATTATGGATGCTTCCCATGCCAACCGGGTCGAGCAGTACCAGACCGTGCTCGACGTGCTGGACGAACTGGGCGCCACGGACATTCCCATGCTGACGGCACTGAACAAAATCGATCAACTTCCCGGCCAGCGCCTGCCTGACGCCATTCAGCAGCAATTCCCGGGGGGAGTCGCCCTTTCTGCTTTACATAATATTGGGTTAAGTGAACTGACCGAACAACTCGATACCACCCTGGCCCAAAACATGATCCCCATCGAAGTACGCATCCCTTATCAGGAATCCGAGTTGGTCGATCTGTTTCATCGCCGGGGCATTGTCTACAGGCAAGAGCATGGGGGAGAGGGCACGCTCTTGGCCGGACGCATTCCTCGAGCCTTGCAGCGCCGTTTCCAGGCTTATCAAGCCCCAGGCAAACCGGCGGTGGGGGAGAGGAAAGAGGGGGGGGAGTGAAAGCATCGTTCCCACAGGCTGGCCGTCGTATTATTACCTGCCTCAGCGTTCAAGGCGTGGTCGCAGTGTGCTGGCGTTTGCGGAATAGAGCGGAATAGAAATGAGTTTTTGATCAGCGTGCAGGACAAATCATAAACGTTATGTCAACATCAAGGCGCTCAATCAACTACACACTAGATATGTTATGTAACCTTT
>JAADGC010000104.1 GCA_013152585.1 Chloroflexota bacterium | reverse complement strand
GATGCGGCGGTGTGGTCGGGGTGGGGGTTGGCGTGGCCGTGGGGCCGGCGAGCCCCGCACCAGACCAGAAGCCCGACTCGACGATCACATCGCCCGCTTGCGCCAGGCCAATGATCGGCTGGCCGATAGTGTCGCTGATCTCGATATTCCCGGCACTGGCCGTGCCCCCGCCGCCAGAGATCACCTCCCAGGCGATGGCAGGCTGGCCTGCGGCCAGGGCCACAGTGCCGAAGAGAAGCACCGCCACCAAGACCAACAAATAAGAAATGTGTTTGTTCATGTCGGTCTCCTCCTACCTAGGGCTGAGTGATCTGATAATCGATGGTGGCGCCGACCAGGTTTATTTCTACTCCGGTGCCGGGGAGAAATGCCGCTACAAAATAACTATAGTGGGTGTTATCCACGATGGCGGCGGCAAAAGGTGAGACGCTCTTTGTCAAGAAGTTGCGATAGCTGCCTTGGGGCACACTACCACTCATCTGCAGCGACATCATGACATCGAAAGAGCCATCCAAAAGGTTGACTCGTATCAAACGTACTTCAACCGTGGCACAACTGCTGTCGGCATCGGTCCAGGGGCCGGCGGCGCGGTTGTAAACGAACTCGCGCAAAGCAATGATGATGGCACCATCTTGGAGATTGACGGGGGCCATGAAGGGTTTCTGAGAGTTACAGATGCCGCCATCCATGTTTCGTAGGTAGTGAGTATTCTCGTATTGAATGCCACTTCTGCCGGGCAGGAATGCGGCCGGGGGCAGAGAAAGGGTATGGGTGATGACTTTCCAACTGAGGGTGCCGTTGACGTGCATGTTCCCATCGGAATAGACGCCAAAGCCATCGGCGCTGTTGCTCTTGCCGTAGACGCCGTAGGTGATGCCGCTGTTGGCAACCGCCACGCCCTTCACCCCACTCGAGTGATTGGCAGTGCTGCCGGTTTCCCCATAGACGCCGTGGCTGAGCCCCGAAGGATCGGTGCCTACACCGTAGAGTCCGTAATAGCCACCTTCTCCGTACACGCCCTTGCCGCTGAGCGAAGCTGCTTTCCCATGAACGCCCACTGACTCCCCCCCTCCGGCATTGGCCAAGCCATACACGCCGGCGCCGGTGTTGGAATCGGAACGACCGAACACGCCATAAGCGTCGCCGCTGGAGGCAACGTTGAAGCCGGCCACACCGGCGCCATCGGATGAAGCACTACGCCCTCGCACACCATAGACGATGCCACTGGTGCCCTTTGAGAAGCCGGAGATGGCTGTGCCCGGGCCGGTGCCGTAGACGCCATAGCCGTCCTCTGAAGTGGTCGTGCCGTAGACACCGTAATTGCTGCCACTGGCTGCGTCCGCATAGCCGGAAACGCCCGCCCCACTGGTTGAATCACTTTCGCCGACGACGCCGGCCGTCTGTCCGCTGGTGGCGGTGGCTTTGCCATAGACGCCGGCGCCACTGGTGGAGGCGCTTTCGCCGTAGATGCCGCGAGTGGGGCCGGAGGTATTGTTGGCGATACCCACCGTACCAGTAATAGAGCCCGAGCCCTCTACGCCCGCATTCTTCAAGCTGGTCCCCCGCACACCGGCGCCATTCGTGCTCATGCCCACCACACCGGAACTATCACTACTGATACCCGCGACGCCAGGAGAAAGGTTGCTGGTGCCCAGTACACCCATCTCCTTAGCGCTATCACCCCATACACCGCCGCCTAACACCATATTGCCCGATTTGGCGCCACTGATACCGAAAACACCAACGCCGTCGCTGCTCTGCAGTTCCAGTCCGGTACCACTGCCATTCCAGCTTTCGCTCCAGTGATTGTGATCGATTCCGGCGAAATCACTGGAATCATAGCCATCCAACGTGTCGGCGATCATGGCGTAGGGCACGGAGGCCAGGGGACGGTCGGGCAGTTGGGTAAAGCTGAGGCCGTCGCTGCTGAACCATACACGCAGGAGAGATGGGGGATCGAGAAATGCTTGGGGAGGGAGGGGGTTCATGCTCAAGGGATTGCCAAGGAGCACGTTGAAGAGGCCCTGACTCACAGGGATAGAGATGGGCTGGGTGGGGGGCGATAGTTGTTGCGGGCTCTGGGCCTGCACAATGACATCACTGGTCCAGGTGAGCTGTGCCTGACTATCGACGATAGCAAACATGAAGTAGCCGGTACCGTCGAAGGGCTGGCCGTTCACCGTCACCCGGCCCTGATAGCTGACCACGGGTGGGCCCGTCTGTTGAGATGTGGCCGGGCCGTTGCCTTGGGCCCAAACACTGGTGCCGCTCAAGGTCAGCAACAGCGCCAGACTCAGGATCAGAAAGAGCTTACGTGAAAGGGAATGGTTCATAATTCTGCCTCCTTGGAAGTGGGTGACGAAAGGTGATTGTCAGCTTTGGGGAAAGCCAGTTACTTGGTAACAAAAGGAATGTAGAGACGCTGTTGTGACGACGGTGGGCTTGTTCTGCCCCAGGTAGCTGCGGTGATACGGGTATTGTGGAGCAAGACGGCGGCGTTGGTGACATCCAGGCTGCCGTCAGCGTTCACGGCCATTTTGACCAGGGTGCCGGAGGCGAAATCGTTCAGCCAGGAGGAGTAAAGGAGCCAATCACCTCCGGGACTCCAGCCATACAGGCTGACGTTGTAAAGGGTGTAGCTCTGATCATTGAAGTAGACAGAACCGAGGACATTGCCATTGCCGGCATCGAATACGACGAGATAGGTGTGCCATTGGTAACAGGCCTTGACCGCCAACTTGCTCTCGTCCGGCGACCAGAACACTTCCTGGGCGCCGCACCAGTTGGGGTCGGCCATCATATTCACCAACAAGCGCAGGTTGTGGCCGTCCTTATCGGCCAGATACACGCCCTGATGCTCGGTGTCGCCTATGCCGCAGCCTTCCTCATAGTTGACGATGGCCAGGCGCCCACTGCTGGGGGCCACATCGAAGCCATCGATGCTGGGAATCCCGTTGCAAGCGCCGCTGGTGGTGTAAACATCGACCGGTGGGGCGAAGTCGGCGGTCGTCCACTGGATGGTGAAGGGCCAGAGGGTGGTGTAGATACGGTTGCCGGAGGGCACGGGATGCGAGAACTCCATGCGTACGTTGTTGCTGGGCGAGAGCGCCACATCGGTGATGAGGCCGGCGTTCACGGATATGGCCTGGGAATCGAACACATCCTCGCCCATGTTGCGGTAGGCCAGGAGCCAGCGGGTGCCCGTGGGCACGTTGTCAAAACGAAAGCGGCCATCGGCGCCGGAATAGACCATGTCTTTCCCTTCCAGAAACACGGGCCGACCGCTCCAGGGGTCACCGGCGCCATTGCGCACGATGCCGGTGACGGTGCCGCAGGGGCAGGGCTGATCCCAGCGCCCGGAATTGGGCCCGGGCGTGATCTGATCCCACCAACTGCCGTCCGCAGCCACACGGAAGAGATTACGGCTGGCCGGGGTGAAGAGATAGGCATTGTCAGAGGTAAAATAGATGGCGCCGCCGGCACCCTGCCGCAGATCTGTCATGCTGCCACGTGTGTCATGGGGATGGCTGTGAAAATCGAAGATCGGGGTCTGGCCGCTGCCGTCGGGATTGAGGCTGTAGAGGGTGGCGTCGGCCAGAGCGTCGCCGGCATCGATGGCAACGAAGATTTTTTCTGAGGTCGCGGGCAGGGCGGACACGGTGAACGCTCCTTGATGTGAGCGGGCCAGCCAAAGCAATGCCAGCGCCAAAAGAGCGGCAGTCAACATGCGTAGGATGCGAAGCATGGCGAATAGTCCTCGGGAGAGAGTGCGGGTTTACCGGGTTCCAAGATCGTCGAGTACGGCGGCATCTTTGTGATTGCAGGCAATTTGGGCGGTGGCTATGCCTCTCTATGATGTCGTTACTCGATGCTGAAGCTGTAGCGACCCACTTCCTCATCGTTCACGGTGAGGGTGACGCTGTGCTCACCCACCGGCCAGCCCTCCGCGGGCAGGTAGGAAAAGGTGAAACCGGTATCGGGGGCGTTTTCTTTCAGGGTGAGACTGCGGGTGCCGGCCTCATCCAGTTGCCCGTTCACATACCAGTCTGCTTGCAGCCAGGTGTCTATGCCCAAGTCGCCGAGCCCTACCAGATTGACGGTGTCGGTGGGGGTAAAGATGGTGGTGGGGTCTACCGGATTGTAATCTGCATCCACGTCTCGGGCCAGCGTCACCTGGCTGATTTGGGTGGCGATGGCATCCTGGGGGGGGATGACCTGGAAGGGATAATCGTCTACAGCCTCATCATTGGCAAGCACGGTGGCATGATAATAAGCGCTGATGGGAAAAGGCTGCTCGTGGGAGAGGGTGTAACCGGCGTAGGTGTCCTCGCCAATGGAAAAGAGGACGCCGCTGTTGACATCACTCAGATCGACATTGGCTTCGGCGATCAGTTGATCATGCCAATAAAACTGTGCTGTCACATCGCCTTTTTTGGGACGCCCTTTGATTTTGACAGAAAGATATACCGTTTCGTCGGGTTGGAAGTCGGCACCGGGAGCCTGCGGCTGCATCTCCTCACTGAGCCCATGGGTGAACACAACGTCCAGTACCTTGATGCCGGTGTCGGTCGGTGTGGGGGTGGTGGGAGTGGGAGCCGCGGTAGTTGCCTGGGGGAGAGAGGTCGCTGTGGCGACGGTAGGGGGAGGTGGCGGCGTTTCTTTGCTTCCGCAACCGGCTAACAGGAAAGGGAGCAACAGGAGAAGGGGAAAGAAGCGTCGAAGATTCATGGTGATCCTCCTTGCCGAAAGGAGGGTAGATAGAGATGATAAGGCGTGGTCACGTGCACGGTGCGGGTGATCTCATCGGTGAGACCGCCGCTATCCGTCAACTGCATGCGTACGGTGATGTCACCCCACACGTCGTCAAACACCTTCGTCCAGGGCCCGCTGGATGCATTATCCCGCAAATCAACGATGCCGTCATTGGTCCAATCAAAGCTGACTTCCATGCGCGGGAGGCTATCTTCCTGATCGTAACTGCCGGAGGCGTCGAAAGTGAAGGTGGTCGTGATCGTGCCCGTCGTGGGCGTGATCACCAGTTGGGCGGTGGGGGGCGTGTTGCCCCCAGGTGGCACGATCTCCACCTGGCACGAGGTGTCGTCCATGAGATAGCCGCTGTCCATGACGATGAGATCGACCTTGTGGATGCCGAGGGAGTTATAGGTGAAGGTGACGGGCTGCGTTACCGGTCGCCAGTTCTGGCCGCGGAAGTCAAAAATGCCCCACTGGTCCCATTTCGCTTTGAGCGCTGAAGTCGGATCTTGTGTGTCTGAGCTGTTGGCGGCACTGAAGGTGAAGGTAGTTCCTGGCGGGCCCTGGGCCGGTGTGGCGTTGCAGCGGGCCGTGGGCGGCGTGTTGTTGCCGGCGTCACCTACATGCACGGTTTTGATTTTGGTGTTGGTGAGGCCGCCGGTGTCCTTGATCTCCAATTTAACCTGATAATCACCGGGCGCGTTGTAGGTATGGCGCGTAGGAGGATTGGTGGGGTTGAGCCCGGTGATGTCGTAAATGCCATCGCCATCGAAGTCGAAACTGGCCAGCAGCCAGGCATCCGAGTCTTCGTTATCGGAAGAAGATCCGGGATCGAAAAAGAAAATGGTGCCCACCACACCCTGCGGCGGATCGATGGTGAAATCGGCCGTGGGTGGGGTGTTATCGGGGGTGGAGGTCAGGATGCGGGGTCGGGCCGCGACCGTGGCAGTTAGCAACAGCGTAAGTAAGACTCCAACAAAGAAGCTGAGCCGAAGGTGTGTGTTGGTGGTTGTCATGGAATAATACGTACCTTGAGTTGTGGGGATAGTGACCCATCCGGCCCGCCCGGCAAAGAGCCGGGCTGCCAGAGAAGGATGGCACCGACATTCCCGCCGCTATCAGGGGCAGCAGCCGGTGTTGCGGGGAAGGGCCGGAGATGGGCATTGGTTATTTTGACTGCAAAGGCAAATAGATGTGACTGGTTGAGGCGGCGCCGCCACTCCAGAAACCACCGGTGAGTTGGTAGCCGCCGGCTGTGAGCGGGGTGCTGGCATCTGGCTGGCCGGCCGTGCCGGCAAGCGCATAACCCCCGGCACTGATCTGACCCCCGCCGCCGTCAAGGCTCCACCAGCTCAGGTCGTAGCCACCGGCAGATTGGGCCAGGATGATGCTGGTCGCCAGCAACGACCACACCAGGATGATGAACAAGATCCGTCCTGATTTTTTACGCATGGCTTCCTTCCTTAATAGGGCTCTGTGATCTGATAGTCGATGGATACGCCGTAGAATTCCATGGGCTCGTTGGCTGTGTGCGGTGGGAGACTGACATCGATGTAGTAGGCGTAGTTATCGTTATCGATCACCGCGGTCAAAATGGACGTGTTGCTGTCACAACCCGAAATAACCGTGTTTGGGTATCCATGTGAATTGACTGATGCCAGGTTGGCCAGCGACTCGTTGAGGTCGGTCAGCGGCCGGCGCACCAACGAGGCCCTGGCGTCGTCAGTGTTTCCATCCTGCCAACAGGCTTCGAAGCTGGTGACCACGGCGCCATGGGGCAATTGCACCGGTGCCGACCACCAGGCGCTCGATCCGCTACCGTTTTTCAGCGTGTATCCCAGGTTGAGATGAGTGATGGGAGGGCGATTGGGAATGAAGGCGGCCGGGGACACAGAAACATGGCTGGTCTTCGCCTTCCAGGTGAGGTTGCCGTCCACATGGGCGTCGCCATCCGCATACACGGCCTTACCTGTTTCCGAATAGCCGTACACGCCGTTACCCTGCTGCGAGGTGCCGATGACGCCGTCGTTGAACCGGGAATCCCCCCAGATGCCAGCGATTTTGGTAGCGATGAAAAGGGGCAGGTTCCAGGTCTGGCCGCTGGTGGCGGAGAAGGCCGTACCGGGGGAGGCGCTGTCATCCTGAACATAGGCGCCAGGGACGAGGCTCAGGGCGTAGGGCGTGGGGGCCAGACGGATGCGCGGAAGCACGGTGCCCTGGGCGGCATTGGGATCACTGACGCAGGCGACTTTGAGTTGCAGCCAGCGTTCGGCCCCGGTGAAGGCGTTGCTGCCGAAATCGATGTCCATTTTGAAGAAGCCGTTGCTGGGGTTCACAATGGTCTGCGAGGAGCTGGCGAGCTGGGTGCCGCCGGTCTGAGCATCCCACAGGGTGGGTTGCACCGAACAGATTTCATTGTTGACCGGCGCGCCGTTAAAGATGATGCGGCCTTGATAGGTGAAGGCTGTGCCGACGTTGGCCTGGGGGCTAAGCTGGCCCCGCACGCTGATGCCCTGGGCGCGACTGGGTTGCCCCAGCGTGAGTGATGCGATCACCAGTATTGTCAGCAGGCCGACGAGCGGAAAGACGAGGGTGATGAGTTTGTGTTTCACGAGAAGCTCCTACGGGTGTGATGGAAGAACAGAGAAAAGGGATGGTTCATTTGAGATGGTGGTCGGGGGGCGGATCGAAGGACCCAAACCACCCATGTATAAAATCCAGTAGCTCTTGGGGGCTCTGAATATAGACACTTTCGCCTGAGCGCACATGTTGCACCCAACCGCGCCAGACCGAGGTTGGATCTTTGCCCGTGGGGGGTTCTGTCCAAATGCGGACGACGAAGCTCTGTCGTTGTTCGGGATTCTGGTTCATGTGTTTGCTGCCGGGATTCCTGTCAGGTGTCAAGGCCAGCCTTCGGGGTCCGTCGCCAGAGTTCGATTACGTTCGGCCTGTTTCTTTCATCTGCCGAAGTGCGGATACTTCCCGCCTGGGTATCTGCAATTATAGGGGATGTTTATCTCACCATTATCTCAAAGAAATGTCCCCAAGGTTACTAAGGGGACATTTTATCTGAGTGAAGGGACTTGCGGCCGGAAACCCTATTCCCTGCTCCCCCGCGTGTACACATCGTGTCCGGCGGCGCGTAAGGCAGCCAGATCGCGCTGGATGGTCTTGGCGCTCACCTCGAGCGCCCGGGCCAGGTCCTGCACCCGCGGGGTTGCCCCCTGAGCCCCGGCTTCTTGCAGCAGGCGCTGGAGTCGATGCCGACGCCTGCGTGCTTTGTCTTGAATACGTTCGTCGTCGGGATGGTGTACCGTCCATTGTATGGTGCACCATTCGTGCTCGAACAGGGGACGACCGGTGGGGGCAGCGACTGTGGGCAACCTGTGCTCGATGATGGTCATCTCGGTGGCAAAGGCGGCCATAATCTGGCGATGCTCTGGTTTTTGGGTCAGGCTTTGGGCGCGCAATTCAGGCGGAAAGTCTTGCAGCAGGCGTTGCAACGAGTCGTGCGCCTGGTGGATGGCCGTTCGGGCGGCGGTGGAGTGACCGGTTGCTGCCAGGGCTTGAGCATGCCAGAAGTAGATGAGGTGTTCTTGCTCCTGCCCGGGGGTATGGATTTGGATGGCGCGTTGGGTCTGGTCGAGCGCTTGGGCTAGCTCATGGTGCTGGTATGCCACTTGACCACGCAGGGCCAGCATGATGGGGTCGGGTTCATGCGCACCCACCTCTTTGAACAGGGCCTCAGCTTTGTCCAGGCTGAGCAGGGCAGCATCACTGCGTTCCAGTTCCAATTGGACGCGAGCTAATTCGCGATAATCCTGCGCGGCCATCCACAACTGCCCCACTTCGATCAAGGCCAGCGCGCCCTGTGCCAGCCACGTTTCCGCCGTCTCATAATCGCCTTGTCCGGCCCAACAAACGCCTATCAGGCTTTGACACTGGGCCACGGTGATTGCGTCATCGACGTCGTGGGCATAGGCCAATGTCATCTCCACGTCGGCGAAGTCATCAGGCGTGCTGCCAAAGAGGGCCGTATGCTGTGATACGCGGTTCAGACGGGCCAGCGCCATGCCACGACGGTTTTGCAGGGTCTGAAAAAGGGCGATGGCGGCGTTGTACTGTTGTAAGGCTTGGTAGGCTTTGCCCTCGAGATAATAGAGATTCCCCACATTCAAGAGGGTGCGGGCTTCCCCATATACGAAACCCAGGGCCTGACACAGGGCCAATTCTTCCTGGTAGAATCGATGGGCGCCTGGTAGATCACCTTGCTCGGTGGTGATGATTGCCAGTAGATGCAGGGCGTTGGCTTCGCCGCGGCGATCTTGTAGCTTGCGGGACAGGTCGAGTGCAGTTTGTAGGTGAGAGACTGCTTCGGCGTGTCGTCCCAGTCCCACCAGCGCATCTCCCAATTCTTGGTGAGTGTGGGCACTCAAAGTGAGAGATGCCTCTTTTGTGGCCAATTGCAGTGCTGTTTCCAGCGGCTGCAACGAATCTTCTACCTTACCCCACCAGTTGAGCACATGGCTCCAGGCCAGGAGTGCGGTATGCTCTTCGGCCCGGGCATGATGTTCGCGGGCGAGGGTCAGGGCCTGACGGGCCGCGACTTCGGCCTCGGCGTACTGGCTGAGATGATTGAGGAGGCGGGCCTGCCGCCGCAACACCCGGCTCTTGCGAATGGGATCTGGTTCCGCCAGGGCTAACATGACGGCGATGTCTTCCTTCTGGGCCTGCCGCTGGCCCAGGATGTCGAGCACGTGTTCGCGGGCAGCCCGGAGATCGAAACGCTCGCTGGGGGCGAGGTCGAGCTGTTCGGCAATGTGGATGCAGGCATGCCAGTGTTCGAGGGCGGCGGCGTAGGACGAGAGGTCTTGCGCCTGTAAGGCGGCCTGGCGATGATGGTTGAGCGCGGGCTCCCAGGCCCGGGCCTGGGTGAAATGATCGGCTAACACCGCTGCGGGTATATCGGCATCGTCTGCCAGGGCGAGAGCGATGCGTCCGTGCAGGCGCTGGCTTATCTCGGCTTCCGTCATTTCACACACGGTTTGGCGTAGCAGATCGTGGCTGATGCGGAATCGGGTGCCGTCGCTGCGGAGTAGCCGTTGTTGTTGCAGTTCCTGAATAGCGGCTATGGTCACCGTCGGCGACAGCTCGCTGAGCTGATTCATCAAACTGACACGGAAAGAGCTGTTCAATACGGCCGCGGCCTCAAAGAGAGTCTGCGCCGCGGGTGTGAGATGCTCCAGCCGTTGCAACAGGATCTCTTGTAAGCGTTCGGTCAGCGGTAATTCGGTGTAGTCTGCGGTGCTTTCGTCCCAGGGCGTGCTCCAACGGCCGCTGGTGTTGCGAAAAAGGATCCCCTGATCATACAGGGCGTGCAGGGTTTCCAGTATGAAGAGGGGGTGCCCGGAGGTGGCCTGATACAGGCGCTGTTCGAAGCGGGGGGTGGGGTGGGGCAATCCCAGGGCGGCGCGGATCAATTGGCCCGTGGCGTCGGCACTGAGGGGTTGCAGATGGAGCTGCAAGGGTGGGGTGGGGGCGGCGTCGAGGATATTTGTGAGCCGGCGCAGGACGGCGGGATCATCGTCACGATAGCTAAGCACGAAGAGCACGGGACTTTGGCGGCTTCCGGCCAGCAGGTGGTTGAGTGTTTCCAGGCTGGCGATGTCGGCCCATTGCAGATCGTCCAGCAGCAGCACCAGGGGTGATTGTTGCGTGGAGACGGAGAGCAGACGCAGGATGGCCTCCTGCAAACGCTGCTGGGCTGCGACTGCGGGCAAGGCGGGCAACTGTGGCAGCGCGGGGAGGCAGTCACGCAGTTCGGGTAGCAGATCGGCCAATGCTGCCAGCCACACGGCATCCAGGTCCAGCGCCCATCGTTCGACCTGCAGCGCCGATAGCCGCGGGCGCAGGAGTTCGATCCAAAGGGCGTAGGGGCTGTGGCGGCCTGATTCTGGAGCGGCAGCCTGCCAGACATGCAGGTTGCGCCATTGCGCCTGGGCCATGATCTCGGCCAGAAAGCGGCTTTTGCCAATGCCTGCTTCCCCCAGCACCGTCACCACGCCCCCTGTGCGACGTTCCAGCTTGGCGAGGATATGTTGCACTTTTTGCCAGGCTTGCTCGCGGCCTGCGAGGGGGAGCGTGTTATCGGGCAGCGAGAATAAGGGAGCGATGTCGACCGCTGATTGCTGCGGCGCCGGGGAGGCGCTACGAAGCTGGCCGATCAGTTCCTGAGTTGCCGTCGTAGGCACGGTGTGTAGTTCCTCTGCCAATAGTTGACAGAGGGTTTCATACTGGTCGAAGGCTTGTTGGCGTTGCCCAAGTAGGGCATGGAGCTGGATAATCAGGCGATGGGCATTTTCTTGCAGTGGTTCTGTCTGCACCAGACGCTGCGCCCACAGCAACGCCTGGGCGTACGCGCCTGCTTGCATGTCATACGCGGCACAGGTTTCCAGGGCCAGCAAGTAGTGATCGTGGAGTTGTTCGCGTAAAAGTAAAACCCAGTCGTCGTAATATCCGGGCAGCAAGGGGCCGGCATAGATCGCCAGTGCCTGACGACAGTGCTCCGCTTTGTCATCCCCCTCGGCCGGCGAAGTGGCTTCGATCTGGGTTTGGAAGGTGGCAACATCCAGCTCGAAGAGGGCATCCTCGCGGAGGGCGATGCTTTCTTTGTTGCTGGCAAAGCCGTCCCACGCTTGCCGTGTCCGCCAGAGGGCTTGATTCAGGCGGCGTCGGGCGGCGCTTTCGGGTAGATCGGGCCAAAACAAGCCCGCCAG
This sequence comes from Chloroflexota bacterium, assembly GCA_013152585.1. Lineage (GTDB taxonomy): Bacteria > Chloroflexota > Anaerolineae > J102 > J102 > JAADGC01. Next base: position 230 of record JAADGC010000104.1, on the reverse strand, counting down.
GAAGGCGCGGGCATGTTGGCGCCGGGGGTGGAGTAGCAGGTAAGCCAGCAGCAGACGAGCGTTATGCGTTGCCGGTGGGTTGAGCTCCCGCCCCGACGCCGTTTGCAAACGGTAGCCGCCCAAAAACTGGGCATGGAGTGACGAAGACATGGGTGTAAAACGGGAAAAAGGTGACCATACCCTTGGTTTACTACCATACCATGGGCTCGGATTGGGAGCAAGTGGGCGAG
>JAADGC010000035.1 GCA_013152585.1 Chloroflexota bacterium | reverse complement strand
TTATGCTGTCCGTCAAGAGTGAGATGCGGGAAGCAGCAATGAAGAGTACCCCATTTTTGGCGCAGAACCTCCGCATCGTTCTTTTTGACATGGTTGCATCCTCCGGAATCAAGGATAAATGGAACAATATGGCATGCTTAGGGTGTCGTTGTAAGGCTTTGCAGGACTACCGAATTGATGTCGGGCAAATCAGTGGTAGCGAATTTGACGATATGGTAGGGTGATGTTTCTAGTGTGGTGACCGGCTGATGTGGACCCGGTTCCAGAAATATCGCACAAATTCTCAGTTCATGTTCCTTTACTGATAGGCGTTCAATGGTAACTTTGTACCCCCCACTCTTTTGATTTCCTTGAAATACAGCTACGGCAAAGAATCTGCCATAATCTACATTTGCCAACAGCTCGCGGGCATCTTTATGAAGAAATCCTTCTAGTTTATGTACATCCTGTAATCCGGTAATCAGGAATACGCCCTTATTAACCGCCTGTGAATGGATACTTTGATCGATCGTCTCGAACTCAAGCTCCACCTCACCCGGTTTTAGCGGTGGGCAGGTGGGCGGTGGCGCGGCGCAGGCAGCCACAAGCAATACAGCCAAGAGTGTCCAGACTACAAGGGAGAAAAGGATTCTGCGACTCATATTCAAAACCTCCTTTTCTATCTCTACCAGCCATTTTGCCCTGGAGAGGCCGGAGTCTTATTTCTCTTGCTCTTCGGGCAGGGGGACGAGGGGGGTCAGAGACATAGGCCGGGCTGGTGTGGGATAGACCTGGCTGCCGAATTTGCCAAGAATGACAGCCCCCAGGCCCAGGCTCCCCACCACAATACCGATTCCCCATGAGGCCAGTGTGCCCAAGAGAGGGACGACCAGGGGCAAACGCCACAGCAAGGTGAGCAAGACGATGCCTATCAGGGCCTCGGTCATTGCCGGAGCATTTTCGATGTTGAGGGCCCGCAGAATGCGCGTTCCCAGTTCCCAGCCAATCGCCAGCCAGCCCATGAGCATGGCCGCAAACACCAACAGACCCAGGGCAAAGGCCAGGGGCGCCAGGCAAACGGTGATCATGAGTACCGCAAATACGGGGAGTAGCAAGAGCATGGTCAAGGCGCCTACGACAAATGCCAGCAGGGGGCGATTGGTGGCTGTCTGGCGCAGGCGCTGCCCCTGGGTGGGCAGCAGAATCACGAGCAGGATACCGAATGCTGCCATGATGACTGCCCATGCCACTGCCGATAGTCCCTGCATCAACAGATGAAATAGAACCTGGCCGGCGCTACGTGCCAGATTGGGTTGCGCCGAAGAGATTTCGGGCACAGGGACAGGCATATTTTCGGGCAAGGGGATATTGATGCCGTCGATGTTGCGTTGTCCAAATTCAAGGCCACGCACGATGTCGCCGCGAATTGTGGCCTGGGGATCACGCAGGAACTGGCCACCGATCTCGAGCACATTGCCCTCGACCACGGCATGTGGCCCCAGCGTGAGTGATCCCCCCACCACCGATACATCCCCCTGGATGAGTCCATTCACCTCTGCTGTGCCGCCGATCACGGCCACATCCCCTGTGACCATACTATCTGTTTTCAGGTCGGCGGCGCCGCCAAAGATGATGACATCGCCGCGCACGATTTCGCCGGATTTCAGCGTAAACCGACCGCCCAGGATCAGCTTATCGCCGGAAACGGGTCCCTGGGCATGAGCTACAGCAAAGGGGCTCATGCTTAGCAGGACGATTGCCAGGAAAAGAATCCATTTGTTGCGAGGGTTCATCATGGCCTCCATAGAACGTGATGGGATGAGTCAGGACGTCCGCACCTGGGTGGTGTTACGGGCCAGGGTCAGTGTGAGCAGCAGGATGACACTGCCGCCTCCTACGGCCAGCAAGGGTAACGTCCAGGGGGCAAGGGTGTGTGACAGAGAGCCGAGTGCAAACAACACCGTGGTGCCACTGCGCAGAAGATCGAGTAGTAGTTTGGTGCAGGTCGTGAGGAGGGCGGGCTGGACTCGACTGGCCAGCCATAGCAGGGCAAGCAGGATCACCAAAAGGGTGGGGACGAGGCTCAGCGAGCTGCCCACGAAGGCCAACGCTGCCAGCAGGCGCCGGTCGTGGCGATGCTGGCGCAGCACGGCGGCCAGGATAGAATCGGCCAGCCGGGGCGAGGGTGTGGCCAGCGGAGCTCCCCGTAGCCGGTCATCGACAAAGAGCCAGGTCTGGGCGGTGGCGGCGCATTCCGAATGATGGGCCAGCCATTGGGCGATATGGGCCTGGCGCTCAGTGTTTGGGTTTTGATCCAATGCCTGGGAGAGTTGTCGCAGAGTGTCTTCGCAGTTGCTCATGCTGTTACCGGGAAGGAGTGGGGCGGGGGAATGTACGGTGTATTGTGGGTTGAGGCGGAACGAGTGTGGCCAGTTTCTTGCGGGCACGATGCAGGCGGGATTTGATCGCCGGTACGGAGCATTGCAAGACTTGAGCGATCTCTTCATACGAGAAATCGTACCAGTATAACAGGGTGAGGGCGATGCGATAATCGGGGGGCAATTGCTGCATCCATTGCTGGATTTCGTCGGCCTGTTGGCGAGCGATGACTGTTTTTTCGGGACTCCGGGCGGGACTGCTGACGCTTTCGGCCCCGGGATTTTGCTCCCAGGGGACAGACGGGATTTGTTTTTTGCGCAGGCGATCAATACAATGATGCGAGGCAATGGTGAGTATCCAGTTCAAAAAGCGGCGATTGGCGTCGTATTGGTGAAGATGTGTGAACGCGCGCAGGAATGTTTCTTGTGTGGCATCTTCGGCGTCTTCACGTTGGCCGAGCATCCGGTAGCACAAGTTGTAGACAGGGGTCTGGTAGGCCTGAATCAGGCGGGAAAAATCTTGATGATTGCCTGCTTTGGCTCCGGCAATCCAGCGATACTCGGCCGGATCGGTCGCGTGAGGGGCCACGGATGGTTCCTTGCGGGTGATGACGAAGGCTGGCGGTGGTTCTGTTCACTTTTACGGAGTAACACCCATTTGGGTTTCGGGGAAGCACGGCAGAAGTAGCCGCCGTGGCGAAGATCGGACGGCGCAGGCCGTCCTCTGGCCGCAGGCCTGAAGAGCCCGACTTCCAGTCGGCGAGTGGCGGCAGACGCTGGTCTAGCGTTTATTGACGACCGGGGCGATGTCTTCCGCCCAGGCCAACAGCATCTCGTCTGCCTGCCAGTGTCCCACAAGCTGCAGGCCCAGGGGCAGGCCATTGGCCGCAAATCCGGCAGGTACGGTCACTGCCGGCAGGCCCATGTACGTCCAGGGGAGATTCATGATCGGATCACCGGTGGAATCGATGCCTGCGGGGGCGGGTCCGGGAGCTGCGGGGCAAATCCACAAATCGATGCCGTGCACATCCATCACGTGCTCGATCTCTTGGCGATGAATGGCCTGGGCCGAGCGAATCTCCTCCACTTGGTCGGGATCGGCCTGTTGGCCTTTGCGGATGAGCGCAGCAGTGCGGGGGCGGTAGAGATGGCCGAATTCAGCAAACCATTTGGCGTGTTCTTTGGCGAATTCGGCGGCGATCAGGAGGCCATGGTTCTGGTTCATCTCGGCGATGTCCGCAAGAAGAGGGATGCGCTGTATGGTGAAACCGGCATCTTCAAGCTGCTGCACCTGTTGGGCGAGGGCGTGCAGGGCTTCGGGGGCAGCTTGCTGCAGGTACGGGCCTTGGGGAATGGCCAGGACGGGCTTGTGCGGGGGATGATTCGGCTGCCAGTGGCCACAGACGACTGATGCCGCCAGCGACATGCCGGCAACGTCATACGTGAAGAGGCCGATGTGATCGGCGGAGCGAGAGAAGTAGAGCAGCCCCGAGGTGGTGATGCAGCCGTACGTGGGTTTGTAGCCGACGATGCCGCAGAAGGCGGCGGGGCGAATGACGGAGCCGATGGTCTGGGTGCCCATGGTCAGCAGTGCCATCCCGGCGGCTACGGATGCAGCCGAGCCGCTGCTGGAGCCCCCCGGCGTGTGGGCCAGGTTGTGGGGGTTGCGCGTAGGGCCGGGGGCAAAGTAGGCGAATTCTGTGGTGACGGTCTTGCCGACGACAAGGGCTCCCGTTGCCCGCAACAGGCGCACGCTCTCCGCTTCGGGGCCGGTGAGTTCATCGGGGGGGAGTTGGGAACCGGCACGTGTGATAAATCCCTCGACCTGGATGATGTCCTTGACGCCAAGGGGAATTCCGAAAAGGGGCGGCCGTTCTGTCGGAGTGGGGTAACGAGCGAGCAATGCCTCGGCCGCTGCCATCAGGCGTTGCCGCCGATCTGGTTCGGGGATGAAGGCCTGGACATGCGGCTCGACGGCATCGATATGATCCAGCAGTCGGGTGTAATAAGCCAGCAGGTCGAGCTCGCCGCTGCGCAGGGAGGCTGCGGTTTTAGCCAATGAGGTGGGGTGAACGAACTGTTTCGCGTTCATGGTACAAGAATCCTTTGAGTGCATCTGCACCGGAGGTGGCGCCAGTAGACAGGATGCGGTTGACAGCGTCCGGCAGGGCAAGTTCGTGGCCGGGGCGCAGTGCCCGGGCCAGGTGATGCCAGGGCTGGGCGAACTGACCCCGGGCGGCGTGACGGAGCCAGACGCCGCTCAGGCGTGTGGTGCGGGGCGATGCCGTCTGTACGAGTTGTTGGCAGAGGGCGGGGACAGTCCATCCTGGGGGGAGGAGTGTTGGTTGCAGCCACCACCGGGCCATGAGCCCCAGCAGGAAATCGTCGCCTGCCGGGGTGAGGCCCGGCCCTAGCCCGGCCAGCAGCCCGACTCCCTGCAGAATAGCGGGACTCTGGCCTTGTTGCAAGCCTTTGTCGATAAGGGCGGATGCGCGGTCGCTACGTCGGGTGACGGCGTTTTTGGCATCTGTTTGGGGGAGGATGTGGGGTCGGTGGAAGAGGGAAGGCAGCTCGGAGAGAGAGGGGCAGGCGCAGAGGGTGGGATCCCACAGGGCGGCCGTTTGTAAATCGATTGTGAAGTCTGGAAAAATGAGCGTGCGTTTTTCTGCGCGCACCGGCATATCTTTGTACAACCCGGCAAAGGGCAGTGGCCTATCCAGAACGATGTGGAAAGGGCCGTTGCCCAGGGAGGGATGGACGAGGGCGATGATCTCTTCATTGGCAGAGAGGAGGTTGCATGCTCGTTGGTGAATGCTGAGAATGCGGTATTGGGTGGTCCGTTCTCCGCAACCGGCGTAAGAGGCGATGGCCTGGCTGAGAGAACGAGCGTGTGCTGTCATACGGCTTGATCGGTTCGCAAAACGGCGATCTGATCGGCGGTATAGCCGAAACCTTGCAGGATTTCGTCGGTGTGCTGGCCCAGAGTGGGCGGCGGCAGCCGGTAGCTGACAGGGGTATGTGAGAGGTGCATGGGATTGCCCAGGGCCCGAAAATCGCCGGCGCTGGGATGCTGCATCTCTACAACCATGCCGCGAGCGCGGATGTGAGGATCGTTGAGGATTTCATCCACGTGATTGATCGAGCCACTGGGGATGCCCAGGGGCCGAAACAGGGCCAGCCAGTGTGCGGCGGGTTGGGTGGAGAAGATCGCCTGCAGTTGGGCGTGTAGTTCGGTGCGATGTTGCAGACGATCAGTATTGGTGCGAAAGCGAGGATCGCTGCCGATGGTGTCGTTGATTGCCAACACCTCACAGAACCTGGCCCACAGACGCTCACTTCCCACGCCGATGATGAAGGATTTGTCGGCAGCCTCGAAGGGTTCGTAGGGGGTGATTGTGGGATGGTTGTTGCCCAGTTTGGGCGGGCGTTTGCCGGTGGCAAAGGTGCTGCCGGCGATGTTTGGCAGCCACGCCAGTTGGGAATCGAGCAGGGCGGTGTCGATGAACTGGCCTTTGCCGGTGTGCTGCCGCCCCACCAGTGCCGCCAGCGCCGACATGGCCGTGTACATGCCGGCTGTGATGTCGCTGATGGGGGAAGGAAAGCGCGTGGGGGGATCGTCGGGGCCGCCGGTGAGGGCCATCGTCCCCGATTCTCCCTGGGCGATGACATCGTAGCCGCTGCGGCCGGCATAGGGTCCGGTCATGCCGTAGCCGGTGATCGAGCAGTAGATAAGCCGGGGGTTGAGCGCACTTAAGGTGTCGTAATCGGCGCCTAACTTTTGCAAGGAGGCGAGCCGGGGCTGGTTGATCAGTAAGATGTCGGCTGTCTGCACCAGGCGATGGAAGACGGACTGTGCTTCGGGGTGTTTGAGGTTGAGGGTCAGGCTGCGTTTGTTGCGGTTGACGCTGAGAAAATAGGCGCTTTCGCCATGGATGAAGGGCGGACCCCAGCCGCGCGACATATCCCCGACGCCCGGGCGTTCGATCTTGATCACGTCGGCGCCCAGATCGCCAAGCATCATGCCGGCGTAGGGCCCGGCCATGGCTTCGGTCATATCGAGAACGGTGATGTTGTGAAGGGCTTTTGTGCTCATGGTGGTTTTGTGTTGTGTGGAGGGGAAAAGAGCGAATAGATCAGGTCTATTATCTAACATCGGGGGACTAATGGCCAATGGAAGCAATCTTGGCGAGTGGGCGCGCAATTTCGATAAGTAGGCGCCGGGGAATTGCTCGCCCGCCATGGCGAAGCAACGATGTTGGCGCCATAGTTGGAATGCCCCCTTCCCGCGGATAACGGGTTGACACACGACTGGCGCATGTGCTATAGTCTGCCACGAATCCGCTCATGGCCTTCACGCGGGCGGGACAATGCTGTGCAATTTCGGCACATAGCACTCGTTTCAGTCGATCTCCATGTTTTTCTTTGCTTTACCTCCCAGAGTTGGCTCGATGTTGCCTGTTGTGTGTTGAAGTTGTATGATAATTTCCCGGATTGCTCCGAAAGCAGAGTAACAGAGGGCCTATCGTACGGTTTGCCAGGTGATCGTAAAGGAGGGATGGCCATCTGGCTGCCAATGCTCGTTCACTTCCTCGAATGCACACTCTTTTTGCGCATTTTGCGCTTACACTTGGACAAGGAGGAAAACCTATGAAGAATCAGCTTCTTGATCGGAGAAAGGCTAGACTGTTTCGCCAACTGGTCATACTAACTGCTTTGGTACTTGTAGTTCTGGTCGTTGCTGCGTGTGCGGCGCAGCCAACGGCAGCTCCCCCAACAGCAACGCCAGCACCCGAGGCCGTGGCCGCAGCCCCGGCACCGTCCTGTGGTGCTACACTTGCTATCGAGCACTTCAGCATCATTGCGGGGACGACATGGTCAGGGGCACATGATCGGGCCGGAAAACGCATCAGCGATAAATATGAATCTGTTAACTACGTGTACCGAGAAGAGGTTGGCCCCGATGTTGCCGTCCCTTATGCCGAAGAACTCATCGCTGAAGGCGCCAATATCGTCATCGGTAATGCTGAGTTCATGGGATTGCCATTAGAAGACATTGCTGACAAATATCCCGATGTGTATTTCGGTGCTGTCATTGCCAGTGATCTGACGACAAAACCGAATTTTATTCGCTTTTTCCCACGCCAATATCAGGCGCTGTACCTGGAAGGGCTGGTCGCCGGCGCATTGACCCAGTCGGGCCACATCGGCGTCGTCTCTGCATTTCCTTCCGTGCAGGTGATTCGTCGCCAGGCTGGCTTCACCCTCGGCGTACAGGATGCTGCCAAATTACTGAATAAAGATGTTCAGATCCATGTCAAATACGTGGGTGACTGGTACAAGCCGACGGAAGAACGCGACATTGCCAAAACCCTGATCAATCAGTATGACGTCGATATCCTCACCCAACAGACCGACTCCGGCTCGCCGCTGGACGTGGCGCAAGAGTCCGGAATTTGGTTCATCGGCAAAGACATGGACATCGTGGGCACGTATGGGTGGTCGGATACCAACACGGTCGCTGTTTCCTTTGATACCCGCTGGGAGGTCATCTACAACGTCATGGTCAAGGAATGGCTGGCCAAAGACAAACTTCCCGAAACCGTGCTCTACCCGGGCATGGATGATTTCATGATTCTTGCTGACGGCACCAAAGAGCCGACAGTGGATCTGATGAACGATGGCAAAGTGGGTGTGGACGCCATCAGCGACGGCGCAAAGGCGCTCATTCCCCAGGAGATTCTTGATTTGATCTCACAACGCCGCGACGACATGATGAAGGGCGTCTGGGATCCATTCTACGCCCATGAATTCGTCAGCAATGGCACCGGGCTGGACCTGGAAGGCCTGCCCACGCCGGCGAAAGGCGTTGTGGTGAAGCCCGCCAATGAAATGCCATCGGATGAGTGGCTGCTTTCTAAGTTTAACTTTGATATAGATGGTACCGATATCCTAGAGTGACGGCCATAGCGGAGAGCGTTGAGAGGTAAAGCGCTTGCTCTGTTCGCAAGTATCCCGGAGTGGCGTTGGGTGGAATCATCTTCATCCAACGCCACGTTGACTATCGATACTTTTTACTCCTGGAGAATAACGAAATGTTAGCAGATGCTAAGGCGACGCGCGGCGCACAATTACAAAACGAATTTGTAGTTGCGGAAGCAGGCGAAGTCATGTTGGAAGCCAAAGGAATCACGAAGAGGTTTCCCAATGGGGTTCTTGCCAACGATCATATTGATTTTACGTTAAAATCGGGCGAAGTTCACGCGGTTTTAGGAGAAAACGGGGCCGGGAAAACGACACTGATGTGCATTCTGTTTGGGCTCTTGCAACCTGATGAGGGGGAGATTAGCATTCGGGGACAAAAGATGGATTTTCGTTCTCCCCTGGATGCCATCGAAGCCGGCATTGGCATGGTGCATCAGCACCGCAAGCTGATCCCGGCTCATTCTGTGATCGAAAATATCATTTTGGGGCATCCCCAGGCCAGAGGGGTACTGAAGCTCAAGCAGATCGAAGAAGAGGTGGCGGCGCTGGCAGAGAGTTATGGGTTTAAGGTGGATTTGCGAGCGAAGGTGTGGCAACTCTCGGAAGGCGAAAAACAGGTGGTGGAGATCCTGAAAGCTCTCTACCGGGGCGCCAAAATCTTGATTTTAGATGAGCCGACTTCGGCGCTGACGCCTGTAGAGACGGAGAAGCTGCTGGATTCCATCCTGAAAATGACGCGGCGGGACCTGGGCGTCGTGCCCTTTATTACCCACAAACTGCCGATCGTGCTCTCCCTGTGCGATCACGTGACCGTGTTGCAACGGGGCAAGGTCACAGCCCGTTTACAGACGTGCGATGCCACCGAACAGATTTTGGCCAAGAAGATGGTGGGGCGGGAGGTGATTTTCAACCTGAAGCGACCCGAGGTGCCGACCGGCGCCCAGATTCTGAAGGTCGAGAATTTGTCTGCCCGCAACAACAAGGGCATCATGGCTTTCGAGGGAGTTTCCTTCATTCTGCAAGAAGGCGAAATTATGGGGATTGCCGGGGTGGCCGGCAACGGTCAGCACGAGCTGGCGGAGGTGCTGGCCGGACTTCGCAAAGCTGAGGGCGGAAGCATTAACTTTTTGGGACAGGATATAACGAACATGTCGATTTTGAATAGGTGGCGAATGGGTATCGGCTATACGCCCGCCGAGCGCACAGATGTCGGTTCGATTGGGGCTTTTTCGCTGGTAGATAACATCTTCATGAACTATTACTTCGATGAGGAGTTCAACCACAAGGGCGTCCTGGACTATAAAAAAATGCAGCGGCTGACTCATGAGATCATCGAAGAATTTGATGTGGCGACGCCCGGCATTGACACAAGCGCTCATAGCATGTCCGGTGGTAATCTGCAAAAAATCATTATGGGGCGAGTGTTCTCACGCAAGCCGCTGTTGTTGATAGCGAATCTCCCCGCCCAAGGTTTGGATGTGGGCGCCACCGAATTCGTGCAGAGAAAATTGCTGGAGGCCAGGTCAAACCAGGCAGGTATTATTCTGATTTCCGAGGAGCTGGATGAAATCCTCTCGCTCAGCGATTGGGTGGCCCCCATGTATGAAGGCAAGATCGTCGATTTCATTCCCATCGCAGAAGCGAAAAAAGAAACCATCGGTGCCATGATGGCTGGCTCATACCAGGAGAAATGACGACAATGACGATTTTCGGTTATCAACTGAAACTGGTAAGACGGGCCACGTTGCCCAGTTGGAAAGCAGCGGTCTTCTCGGTTCTGGCCGTTCTGTTTGGACTTGTTCTCTTTAGCGTTGTTTTCTTTCAGGCACACGTCGATCCTATCACGGCATACAAAGAGATATTCAGCTATGCCTTTGTCAATACCTATGGCCTACGCTTGACCATCAGCCGTTTTATCTTCCTGGCCCTGGTCACATATGCGTTTATTATTCCCTTCCGTGCGGGTCTCTGGAACATCGGCATGAGTGGGCAGCTTTACGTGGGTGCGTTGGCCGCCTTTGGTGTTGCTTACGCATTTGGCGGCCGCGATTCGAGCACCATACAACTCCCCGCCGGTCTCGTCATCCCCCTGATGATGATCGCTGCCGCCGCGGGTGGAGGACTGATGGGGGGGATTGCCGGTTTCCTCAAAGGTCGGTGGAATGTCAATGAAATCGTCAGCACGATGATGCTGAACTTCATCGCCTTCTATCTCACCTCCAAAATGATCAAGGAGGGGGGCGTTTTTATGAATCCTGGCGGCCGGGGCGAAAGCTTCGAACTGCCGGCATCCATTCGGGCCCCCACCATCATGGATGTGCCTACCACCATTTTCCTGGTTTTGATTCTGGTCATCCTCCTGCAATTTCTATTCGCCAAGACCAGCTTGGGCTATAAGATCCGTGCTTTTGGTAATAATCCCATGGCCGCACGCTACGCCGGCATCGATACCGGCAAGCTTTCGGTGCTGGTGTTTGTGATGGGGGGCGCCTTTGCCGGTTTGGCCGCGTATCATTATTTCGGCGCCGTCCCCGGGGTGTTCAAGATCCCGCGTAATTACGGCTACTTCGGAGATCTGGCGTTTTATGGCATCATTTGCGGCCTGATTTCGATGGGAAACCCCCTGGCGGCCTTGCCGGTTGCCTTTTTCTTTGGGGGCTTGTCCATTGGTGGACGTTTTGCCCAGGGGAAGTTACACCTGGGCTTTGGTATCGATTATGCACTCCTCGGCGTCCTTATGATTACCCTGGTGATGTTCCAGTTCTTCTATCGCTATCAAATGATGTGGATGAAAAAGGAGGAATAACGTAATGTGGCCTTTCATTGCCAGAAGTTTGGAAGCAGCGACTATTTTCACGTTTGCGGGTTTGGGCGAGCTCATCGATCAACGTTCGGGCATTTTGAACGTTGGCATCGAGGGCACGATGCTCTTTGGCGCCACCTTTGCCTTCATCGTCGCCAAGACAACGGGCGATTACGTCCTGGGATTTGCGGCAGGCCTGCTCATTGGCGCTTTACTGGGCCTGCTGCATGGCTTTTTCTCTATCACCCTGGGCGTCGATCAGGTCGTGAGCGGCATGGGTATCTGGATTTTTGGCTTCGGCGCCACCACGTACATCGGCAATCCTTACACCGGACCCCTGGGGATGAAACGCCTGCCTTTGATTTTGGGATTATCGCCGTTTTTCTACCTGGGCGTGCTGTTGGTGGTGATCACCTGGTTTGTCTTGGCTAAGACGAGTATCGGTCTGCGTGTGCGTTCGGTGGGTGAGAATCCTTCGGTGGCCGAGGTGTCCGGCATCAACGTCACCTTCATCCGCTATGGTTGCGTCACCCTGGGCGGCATGTTGGCGGGGTTCTCTGGCGCTGTCTATGCGCTCTACTACAACCCTGTATGGAATTACAACTTCCTCATGGGCTGGGGATTCATCTCCCTGGCGCTCGTTTTTTTCTCTATGTGGAATTCGTACATCTTGTATGCGGGAGCGCTGCTGTTTGGTCTGTTGTGGCAACTCTCGCTCAACCCCCAATTTATCTTACCCGGGCTGATGTCCCGTTATGTATGGCGCATGGTACCTTTCATCGTCACTATCGTCGTGTTGGTGCTGATCTCCACGGACTGGTTCCGCACGCGCTGGGGCGCAACCAAACCCGAGGCTCTGGGCCAGCCCTACCATCGCGAAGATTGATCGGCTGCCTACTGAGAGCA
>JAADGC010000174.1 GCA_013152585.1 Chloroflexota bacterium | reverse complement strand
TCTCCCAGTTGAGCTACAGCCCCGGGAAGACGTTACACAGTGTATCCATTTTGCGGCGGCTTGTCAAATTAGCGAGCGCTGAAAGGAAGTGGAGCAGCGGAGGTACTCTTTTGGCCGGAAAACTTTGGCTGTCCTCAATCAATCGTGGCAATCATTCTTCTACCCGTTTACGTCCTTGATTACTCGCAGTATCTGGAAGGTCAATGCCGCTTTTCAGCTCCTGACCTCCTTTTCGCATGGTCTTCGGATCCCATCCCAATTCGTGAGCACAATAAGGCAGACCACCATGTTCTATGCTCTTTACAATTCCGGGCATGAATTTCCGATAGTTCGATCTGCATCATTCTGTCCTTTGCTTTGGCATCTATTGTGCCTCAACCTTTGAGGGATTCAAAATCTTGGAACGGCCTGACGGCGCTGCGGCCCAGGTGGTGGGAGTGCGAACCGGGGGAAAAAGAGAGCGCGGTGATGCAGAGTCTCGCTCAACGCCAAAAATAAACGGCGAACAAGCGATACAGAGCGCTCAGCCAACCCTTGCGGGCTGCAACCCGTCCGCTTAGTTTTCAATGTTGAGCGAAATTTACCACCTACAAGTCAAAAGGTAGTTGCTGGTGCGAAACAAAAGGAGGATAAAAGACACCGATAATCACGAATGGATTTGGCGCTTTGATATGATTGGCCTTTGTTGTACCTACGAATAGATACAAATCCTTTTCAAGAAATTGAGTTTCGTACTTTTGCCGCACCAACTCATTTGCTGCAACCTCATCGCCTTCTGTTTGTGACAAGCAATTCCAATATAACGCCCCAATCTCCCAATCCTCTATCATTAATTTTCTTGGCTTAGAGTCACCTTCGGTTAAAAAGCGGTAGTAATATTTATATGGAAGCTTTCGCACAATCTGTAATTCCCGGCTTTGCTTATCTCTAGGGTGATCAAATAGGCTCAATTGTCTCAAACCTTCCATAATACTTGATTTCCACTCTCTTTCGTCTTCCTCAATTTTAAACTCAACTATCTCTTTGGGCTTAACTGTTGCAAGTGACTTCCATATATGGGGCTCTTTAGCTTGGGTAATCAGGTCTTCCATTGAAGTATATACTTCTTTAAGAGCAAAACTTCTTCGCTCAACCCAATCCCTGTTTTTGCCTGTTCCCATCTCCCCCACAATTCTTATGTCTTCATCAATTCCTTGGCGAGGCATATAACTCTCTTGTCGAAAGTCGTCTTTCTTTCTGATCAAATCGAGTTCGATCCAGTTATATTTTTTGTATTGCTGGTCATAAGGCAATGCTCGAAATTTGATGGGATAAACTCTAACCCATTCTCCAGTCTCCAGAAAACCAGCATTACAAACCAATTCGTCATACTTGACTGATGGGTTTGGGTACGTTTTTACGGCAACCAACACTTTTGCTTTTGGAATGTTGTCTGGCAAATACATTTCGTCTTATATGTGATGAACAGAAATATTTAAGTTTGGATCTGAATCCAATAATTCAGCGACTTTATAACGGTGGCACATATTATATTCTGCCTCAAAACAAGTCAATGCGATGCGTCGATGTTCAGACAACAATTTCTTGATTTCGTTAATCGCTTGCCCCTGTTCAGGTAGAATAGTCGAAGCATAATACTCAAATAGAATTTCATAAGAATGTCTGCCATTCAAACCTTTTCTTAGGTTGGACGATATTCCTAACTCTGGTAGATGGTAATATTCGATACCAACTTTTGCCATATATTTTTCCAGTTGGCTCTGTGAAAAACCATGCTTTCTGGAAAAGGGATTTTTTCTAATATCTACCAGGGCATTAATATTGTTAAACAATAATTGACACAGATATTGATCAATAGTGATTCCTTCGTAACCTATTGTGAAAAGAGTATTTTCTGTCTCTAAATTCCAAGACGAGCTTGCCCGAGCATATTCCTCTTGGGTGAGGATGTTTTTTACGATCTTACTCTTAACTATATATCTGGGGTACTCCAAATAAACCTTTCGGACCAGAGCCTCACCACGGAGACTGAAGGTATGCATAAAAAAACTACGAAGAGAAATGCGATCTTTAGGTTTTAATTTGTTCAGGTAAGATGTTGAGGTATTTAGCTCAAAATACTCCTTGTCTTTTAACTGTCCCCTTTCAGTCAGCTTGCGTTTGTCGTAATAGGACATAAAACTGAACGGGCCATATTTATACGGGAAAAAATCATAGTGGTTCTGTTGTGTAGTTCTACAGAACAAAAATAGTAGTTTTTCTAAGTCTGTGTTTGATAACTTGCCACCGAAAATTTCAACCAAGGATAGCAAGATTTTTTGACGATAAAACATTCCTAAATCTCCCTGCAAATATGCATCACCATTTATCCCTGCACATTGCAATAATGGTAATCATTTACAGGGATATTATACACCTGATTCGACAAGAACGCACGTTCTGCAATTTCTTTTGATGACGGAGTATGATCAATCGCTCATAACGAATTAAGAATTCACGTGGTGCGACCAGCACGTGGTCGCCCCCCCCCACAAACCTCCTACGCCGGTTCGGCGACGGGTGTGTCGGGCACCGGCACAAGTATCTCTTCATCCCACTCTTCTTCAGTATTCCACAAAAAGGTCAGCACCAAACCGGCGATCAAACCGACCCAAAAACCAAAACGAAAACTAATCATGTTGCTCCTCCGTGGGACTGGAATCTGTTGGTTGTGACGCTGGCGCCGGGGTGTTGATGCGGGCAGAGGTGGTTTGCTTCAACGTGCGGGCGGCCTGCCGTAGGCCGGCGGCGAAGCTCAGGGCATTGACACCGGGCTTGACGATGCGTTGACCCACAAAACGCGTGGTCGTGCGCACCGAGTCAGCCGTCTCCTGCGTGGATTGGATCACCGGGCCCACTTCGTCGCGCAGCAAAAGCACCAGGCTACGTACCTGCCACAAAAGTAATACCAACAGAACACCGATCACAATCGATTCGATGGCCAGGAAGATAATGGCAATGTCGCGGATAAGTGCGATCACAAAAACCTCGGGTGTTGTGAGATGGAGGCGTTCGCTGGCCACAAAAAAACCAGCGCTCCGCCAGACAATAGCTGCCAGAATGAAACAGATCCTTATTTTACCCTTTCAACCACGCGACTGCAAGCATGAGTAACCACGCAAGCACAGTGCCTTCGAGAAGATAGGTACTGCCAATTTTGAGGATATTCAGCCCTAGCACCGTGCCCAAGGGCTGCGCTACCAGCATCCCCACCAGAGCCACCAGCAAAAAAAGGCCCAGATCGCCCCAGGTGCGGCCACGCCAGAGATGAAACAGGGTGCCATAGATCAGGGACAGAATGAGGATGAGGAGGAGGGATGGACTCAGGAGTGACATACGTTTCACCTCGCGGGATTAGATGATTTCACCGCCGCCCAGACAGCGTTCGCCATCGTAGAAGACGGCCGTCTGGCCTGGGGCAATATCACGCAGGGGATGGTGGAACTGGACATCGGCCTGCTGCCCGGGCAGAGGGGTCACCGTGGCAGCATGATCCAGAGAGCGGTAGCGGATTTTTACGGTGCAGTCGTACGGTGTCGGGGGGGCGGTACCGGCAACCCAGTTCACCTGTTGGGCCCGAAGGTGATCCTGGCCCAGGCATGCGGCCGCACCCACCACCACGGTGTTGGTCTCGGGCTCCAGGTGCAACACAAACAGTTTCTCGGGCGAGCTCAGGCCCAGGCCTTTGCGCTGGCCGATGGTGTAAAACGGCAGGCCCTGGTGCTCGCCCAGAATGCGGCCATCGATATGACGAATGGGGCCAGGCTGAATCGCTTCGGCGGCCCAATCCTGCAAAAAGCGGCGATAGTCGCCATCGGCGATGAAACACAGGTCCATGCTTTCGGCTTTGCTGGCCACATCGAGCCCGTAGTCGGCGGCCAGACGCCGCACCTGCGGCTTGGTGAGATCGCCCACCGGGAAGCAGAGATGGGGCAGGGTTTGCTGATTGAGAACGCTGAGCACGTAGGATTGGTCTTTGTGAGTATCGATGCCACGCCATAGCTCGAAGCCCTGGGGGGTAGCACGCACACGGGCATAGTGCCCGGTGGCCAGATAGTCGGCGCCGAGGGCGAGGGCAACCTTGAGCAAGTGGTCGAAACGGATAGTGCGGTTGCAGGCCACGCAGGGATTGGGCGTGCGCCCGCTGCTGTATGCGGCAATGAAGTAATCCACCACGTTGCGGCGAAAGATCTGTTCCACATTGATGAGATAGAAGGGAATGCCGAGTTGGGCGGCGATGCGGCGGGCGTCATTGGTCGATTCGATGGTGCAACAGCGATTTTCGCGGCTCTGGCCGGGCGCCTCTTCGGACCACAGGCGCATCATCACGCCGATCACACGGTAACCGGCGTCGACCAGGCGGGCAGCCACCACCGAGCTATCGACGCCGCCACTCATGGCAACGACGACCGTGGTCTCGGCGGGGGACTTGCCGGGAACAAGATCGAGTTGCAGGGAGAATGCAGATGTCATCGGGGCGGAATCAGGTGGAGATAAGGCGCAGGCGGGCCACCAGGGGCGGGAGGACATCGAGCACGGTGTCGATGTCGGCGGCGGTGGTGCTGCGGCCCAGACTGAGCCGCAGATGGCCGGCGGCAGCACTGGCGTCGACGCCCATGGCGGTGAGCACCGCCGAGGGTGCCTGGGCGGCGCTGGTGCAGGCGGAACCGCTGCTGGCGGCAATGCCGGCCATATCCAGACCCATGAGCACGCCCTGAATTTCGATGTCGGCAAACAAGAAGCTGGCGTGATGGGGCAGGCGCTGCTGGGGATGGCCGCTGATGCGGGTGTTGGGGATCAAATCGGGGAGGGCTGCGAGCAAACGGTCGCGCAGAGCCTGCAGGCGCGGGACTTCCTGCGGGCGCAATTCGTCCGCTTCCTGCAGAGCCGTGGCCAGCCCCACAATACCGGCCACGTTTTCGGTGCCGGCCCGACGCTTGCCCTCATGCCCACCGCCTGTTTGCGCTGGCAGCAGGCCAAGCCCCCGGCGCACGTACGCCACTCCCACTCCTTTGGGGCCGTAAAACTTGTGCCCAGACAAGGCCAGGGCATCTACGCCCCAGGCATCGACATCGATGGGCAGATGCCCGGGGGTTTGTACAGCGTCGGTGTGGAAGGGAATGCCGTGGTCGCGGGCAATGGCGCTGAGTTCGGCGATGGGTTGCAGGGTGCCGACTTCGTTGTTAGCGGCCATAATACTGATGAGAATCGTATCCGGGCGGATGGCCTGGCGCAAGGCATCCGGATCGACACGGCCATAGCCGTCGACCGGCAGGATGGTGAGATCGAAATCAAAGAGCTGGGCCAGTTGTCGGGCAGTGACAATGACTGCTTTATGCTCGACGACGCTGATGATCAGATGCCGCCGGCGACCGGTTTGCGGCGCGGTCCAGGCGACGCCGCGCAGCACCATGTTGTCGCTTTCGGAGCCGCACGAGGTAAAGATGATTTCGTCGTCGTGGCAATGCAAAACGCTGGCGACGGTGGCACGGGCCTCTTCCAATGCTTGTTTGGCGCGTCGTCCCTGGCTGTAAATGCCGGAAGCATTGCCAAAATGCTCGCTGAAATAAGGCATCATGGCCGCCAGCACGGAGGCCGAAACCGGTGTGGTGGCGGAATGGTCGAGATAGATGATACGGTGGGTCATGTTGTAGGTAGGGTTTGTAGGAACACGCGGCGGAAGTTTTCGCCCAGGATTTGTTGGATGTGCGCCGGGGTGTAGCCACGACGGCTCAATCCTTCGCTGATGCGGGGATAGTGCTCGCCGTTGCTCAGTTCGGGGATTGGGTTGCAGCCGTCGAAGTCGGAGCCAATGCCCACATGATCGATGCCAGCCACCTGCACAATATGATCGATGTGATCGATCATGCGTTCCAGAGTGGCAGCGGCCGGGTCTGGCGAGATGAATTCGCGCACGAAAGTGACGCCCACCACGCCGCCGTTGGCAGCAACGCCGCGTAATTGGTCATCGGTCAGGTTGCGGGGATGGGGGCACAGGGCGTCGGCGTTGGAGTGGCTGGCAATGACGGGTTTATGCGAGAGTGCCAACACATCAGCCACGCCGGCAGGATTCAGATGCGATAAATCGAGCATGATGCCGATCTGGTTACAGGTGGCGACCAATTCCCGGCCAAAGGCAGTGAGCCCGGCCTGCGATCCCACCTGCACCCCATCCGCGGCGGCGTTGCGATGGTTCCAGGTCAGGCCGATGTTGCGTACGCCCAGGCGATGGAAGATATGCAGCAGCGACATGCGGCCCACCAGCGCCTCGACTCCTTCCAGGCTGAGGATAGCGCCAATGGGGCCATCGCACCGCAATGCAGCCAGATCTGCGGCCGTTTGGATCAGGCAGATGTCTTCTGGCGCCAGTGCGATCAGATCATGCAAGACATGCACCCGCTCCAGCACCGCCGCCGTGGGGCTGGCCTGCAAGCGCGCTTTGCCGGGAAAGGCAGCGAATATCTGGCAATTGATGCCCCCGGCCTGCAAGCGCGGCACATCCAGATGCCCTTTGCTGCCCCTGTGCCGCAAATCACGCTGCCCGGGCCCGGGCAGCGCCGCGCCCAGGGTGTCGCAATGGGCGTCGAAGACAAAGCTGTGTTGATGGAGTGATGATGCGGTCATATTTTCGTTTCCTGGCGGACGATTTCGCTCCCGGGGAGAAGGCGGAGCTTTCGAAATCGCCGGGAAGGCGCTTTGAGGGTATGCAATTTTGTCATAGACAAAGGATAGCGTTTCCAGGGCAGGGTGTCAATTAACCGGCCGCATACGGGTGCGTCCCATGTTTTTGGTGGCGTGTGTTGGTCGCATCATGGATGCGGCCAATACACGAAAAAATGAAGCGCTCGGCGCATCCGTGATGCGCCGCAGCGCCACCTCCAACCTTACGCCCAATTTCCTGAAACGCACCCCAAAATGGACGGGCGCTTGCCCCCCTCTTCGGGATGCGCTACAATAAAAATGACGCACCATTGCCCTGCACCCCACCGCCCGTCGTCAACCTTCCATCCCCCTGTATCTGCCAAAGGAGGTGAGAGCATGTCCCCTCTGACTCATGAGCCCCCCAAGTCGTGGAGTATGTGCCTGGAAACCGGCCAGTTGCACGAAGAAGCGTGGAAAATATTGCGCGATATGGTTGCATCAGGTCAATGCGAAACCCTGGAAGATGCCGCCCGCTTACTGGATTTTCAGGATCGGGAGCTGAACCAGGACGACTCTTTTTACGGCTTTTAACATCCCACCCCAACACGCTACCCCATAATCCTATGCTGCAATCCCGCATTATCATTCCCTCAACCCTGAACGCAGCGCTCGAAACCTTAGCGCAGCATGTTTCCGAACCCGCTCGCCTGATAGCCGGCGGCACCGACGTGATGGTGGAGATTGAGCACGGCGCCCCCGCAGCCACCACGCTGATCGACATCTCACGCCTGCCCAACTTGGATCGCATCGACTACCATCAAGGCGTCATCCACATGGGCCCGCTTGTCACCCACAATCAGGCCGTGGCTCATCCCCTGATTCGCCAACACGCCCCGCTGCTGCGCCAGGCCTGTTGGGAAGTGGGCGCACCGCAGATCCGCAACCGCGGCACCCTGGCGGGCAACCTGGCCACGGCTTCGCCTGCTAACGACACCATCCCGGCTTTGTGGGTGCTGGGCGCCGATCTCATGCTGGCATCGGTGCGCGGTCGCCGCACGTTGCCGCTGGCCCAGTTCTTCCTGGGTGTGCGCCGTACCGCTATGGCCGCCGACGAAATGATCGTCGACATCCGTTTTTCCCCCCCACCCCCCACAGCCCGCGGCATTTTTATCAAAGCCGGACTTCGTCGCGCCCAGGCTATCAGCCTTGTCAACATCGCCGTCTTGCTCGACATGCAGGGAGACAGGGTTCGGGATGCCCGCATCGTCTTTGGTTCGGTGGCGCCCACTATTGTGCGTGCACCCGCAGCCGAAGCAACACTGAGCGGGCACACACTCACGCCCGAAATCATCGAGCAGGCGTGCCAGCGCATTCAGGAAGCCATCTCGCCCATCGATGACGTGCGCGCCTCAGCCGCCTATCGCCGCCATCTGGCGGGGGTGATTACCCGCCGCGCCCTCACGCACCTGGCCACGGACGATGCCCCCACCCCCGGCCTGACCGATCCGGTCATGTTGTGGGGCGATACTGACGGCCATTTCCCCCCCGCCTCCGCCCCATCCGAACTGCTGCCCAGCTCCGACATCCACCTCACACTTAACGGGCACCCCACCACCCTGCCGCAGTCCTCGCATCTCAGCCTGCTCGACGCCCTGCGCCAACAAGGGCATCTGACCGGGGTCAAGGAGGGCTGTGGCGAAGGGGAATGCGGCGCCTGCACGGTGTGGCTGGACGGCATTGCGGTGATGGCCTGCCTCACACCGGCAGCCCGGGCCCAGAACGCCGTCGTGGTCACCGTAGAAGGCCTGGGAAATGCCGACCATCTGCATCCCGTGCAACAGGCATTTGCTGACAACGGCGCCGTGCAATGTGGTTATTGTAGCCCCGGTTTCATCATGTCCACCGCCAACCTCCTGCGCGAACGCCCGCATCCCGGCGCCGACGAAGCCGCACAGGCCATTACCGGCAATCTTTGTCGCTGCACCGGCTACGCCAAGATCATCGACGCCATCGTCGATGCCGGCAAACAAAACCCCTCCTCCTGATCCCCAAAAGGAAATGACATGAGAGCTGTTGGATCTTCCCTCCCCCGCTTCGATGCCCACGCCAAAGTAACCGGACAGGCACTCTATTCCGGTGATTTTAATCTGCCCAACCAGTGCTACATGAAAATCCTGTTTGGCGAACGCTCCCCCGCCCGCATCACCCACCTGCGTCTCAGCGCTGCGGTAGCGTCACCCGGCGTGCTGGCCGTGCTCACGGCCGACGATGTACCCCTCAACGAATACGGGCTGATCCTGCCCGACCAGGAAGTGCTGTGTGGTCGCGTGGGCGGTGTGGTTCGCTCCGTTATCGATCAGGTTTTGCTGGTAATAGCCGAAACAGAAGCCCAGGCCGCGGCCGCGCTGGACCTGATCGACATTGGTTACGAGGATTTACCCGGTGTGTATAGCATCGATGAAGCGCTGGCCGCCAATGCCCCCCTGGTGCATCCCGAACGCGGGGAAAGTAACGTCCTCCTCAGTTACAAAATCCGGCATGGCGATATCGAAGTCGGATTCGCTCAGGCCGATGTCATCGTAGAGCACAGCTACACCACCCACCCCCAGGAACATGCCTATCTGCAACCCGAAGCAGGCGTGGGCTGGGTGCGACCCGACGGCAAAGTCGAAGTCATCGTGGGCGGACAATGGATGCACGAAGACCGAGACCAGATTGCCCGTGCCCTGAACCTGCCTCCCGAACGAATCGTCGTCCGTTACCCGGCCATTGGTGGCGCTTTTGGCGGTCGCGAAGATATAAGTGTACAGATCGTGCTGGCGCTGGCAGCCTGGAAACTCCAGCGTCCCGTGAAAGTGCAATGGACACGGAGCGAATCCATTCGTGGACATCACAAACGCCATGCCAGCGTTGCCAGCGCCAAATGGGCTGCCACCCAAGACGGTCGCCTGGTTGCGGCGCAGATCGATGTCAGCACCGATGCTGGCGCCTATGCCTACACATCTCCCAAAGTACTGGGGAATCTCATCCTGGCCACCCTCGGCCCCTACGACATCCCCAACGCCCACGTCGACGCCCGCTCCGTGTACACCAACAATGTCCCTGGCGGCGCTTTTCGCGGCTTTGGCAGTCCCCAGGGCCACTGGATCGCCGAAATGCAAATGAACCACCTCGCCGCCGCCTTGGGCATGGACCCGGTGGAGTTGCGCATGCGTAATCTCTGGCGCGAGGGCTCAGAGCTGGCCACGGGGAGCAAACTGCCGGCCGGGGTTACCGTCAGAGAAACACTCACGGCTTGCGCCAAGGCCGCGGGCTGGCAGAAGCTCGCTGCTGGTTGGCAGAAGTCGGCGCTCGATCAGCCGGCGCAGATCGCCGCATCGCCTCTGCATGGCGCCTACTCGTTGGATGTGGGACATAGCCACAAGGCCCGCGGCATTGGCATTGCCACCAGTTACAAAAATGTGGGATTCAGTCTCGGCTTTGTGGATGAATGTTGGGCTACGGTGGAATTGCACGGCGGAGCCGACATCGAACAGGTGGTGCTGCACCACGCCGGCGCCGATGTCGGCCAGGGCGCCCACACCATCATGCGCCAAATCGCCGCCGAGATGCTGCAAGTGCCGCTGGACAAAATCGAACTGATTGCCAGCGACACCGAACAAACCGACAACAGCGGCAGCACCAGTGCCAGCCGCATGACCTTTATGGCCGGCAACGCCATCAAAGGCGCTGCCCAAATGGCCCTGCAACTGTGGGACGCTGAGGAAGACCGCCCTGTCGTCGCTCGATACCGCTACGTGCCCCGCCCCACCACCCCCTACGATCCCGAAACCGGCGCTGCCGACCCCAACATCAGCTATGGCTACTGCTCCCAGGCTGCCGAGGTCGAAGTGGATATCGACACCGGCCACATCACCGTATTGCGGCTGTGGTCGGCCAATGATGTGGGCAAAGCCATCAACCCCACCATGGTCACAGGCCAGATCGAAGGAGCGGTGGCGCAGAGTGTGGGCTGGACACTGCTGGAGGACTTCAAACAAGAGCGGGGTCGCGTGCTCACCGATAAGCTCAGCACCTACCTCATCCCCACCGTACTTGACGTTCCCCGGCAAGTGCACAGCATTGTGCTCGAAATACCCGATCCCCAGGGACCGCTGGGTGCCCGCGGCATGGCCGAAATGCCCTTTGTGCCCACGGCGCCGGCCATTGCGGCGGCGGTCTATGCCGCTACCGGCATCTGGTTTGACGATCTACCGCTCACGCCCGAGCGAGTGGCGCTGAAACTGGCCCAGAAAAATCGTGCTGTTTCCTGATTGGCTGACCGTGGTGCGAGGTGCCGGCGATCTGGCTACAGGGGTGATCTCCCGCCTGCATCAGAGCGGTTTTCCCGTTATCTGCACCGAAATAGCCCGGCCCTCCGTTGTCCGCCGCACGGTATCCTTTGCCCAGGCCGCGTACAGTGGTCGCCACACGGTGGAAGGCGTGACGGCTGAACGCGTGCTCAGCCCCGCCGCGGCGTTGGCCATGGCGCCGGCCGGGCGTTTGCCGCTGCTGATCGCCCCCGGCGACGAGCTCATCGCCGCCCTGCATCCCCGCATCCTCGTCGATGCCCGCATGTTCAAACAAGACAACGCCGCCCGGTTGGATCAGGCCGAGCTGGTGCTGGGGCTGGGACCCGGTTTCGAGGGGGGGCGCAACTGCCATGCCGCCATCGAGACCCACCGCGGGCATTATCTGGGTCGCATCTGGTGGCACCGCGCCGCGGCAGCCGATACCGGCATCCCCGGCGCCACCCTGGGCTACCGTAGCGAGCGCGTCCTCCGAGCCCCGGCCAGCGGTGTATTCCAGCCGCTGGTGGACCTTGGAGATCACGTGGACCAGGGGCAGCGCCTCGGCGTTGTCACCACACCGGATGGCACTGTTCCCGTTCTCGCCTCCCTGACCGGGGTCATTCGCGGCCTGGTGTATCCGGGCTTGCAAGTACACCGGGGCATGAAAATCGGCGACGTCGATCCGCGCGACGATCCGGCGTATCTGCACACTATCAGCGAGAAATCCCTGGCGATTGGCGGCGCCGTGCTCACAGCGATTCTGGTGTGGCTGAACCAGCCATCCTGAACGCCAGACCCCACACCGGGCAACGACTTTCGCTTTATTTTGTTGCCCCCGGCGGCCGCAGGCCCCCTAGCCCCGATTTCAATCGGCGGGACGGCTCGCCAAAATCCGGGGACGCACCCCGCCAAGCTCTGTCGATTTGAATGCCGCCCCCTGGTATGCTAAAATGCGAAGGCTGCACCCACTTCACATTGGCTGCCCCGAGTTGCCCTGATGAAATAACATTTTGAAAAACGCCGTAATCGTTCCCACTTTTAACGAAGCCGAAAATGTGGCTCCGCT
>JAADGC010000094.1 GCA_013152585.1 Chloroflexota bacterium | reverse complement strand
AGTCGGCGAAGGCCGACTCCTGGCCGCAGGCCTGAAGAGCCTGACTTCAGTCAGCGAGAGCAAAACGAAAAGTAATTTTTAGACGTTCACTAAGTGAGCGTCTGGGAATAAGCGGGCCGCGAAATCGCCAAGGCGGCGGGGATTAGCCCAGTATCGCTTCGAGGCTGTCTGTGACTTCGGTATCGGGGTCGTTGTGGGCAACAATCTCGAAAGTAAGTCGCTCGGCGTCGTCTATGTGATCGACCTGGATAACGTCGCCAGGATGGAAGCGACCAGCGAGCAGGCCTTCGCTGAGTGGGTCGTCGATGTAGTCCGTTACGGCACGCCGCAGAGGACGGGCGCCAAATTTGGGATCGTAGCCGACCTGGGCGAGGGTGGCTTTGGCGGCAGCGCTCACTTTAAGCGTGATCTCGTGCTCGGCCAATTGGGTGTGCACCCGCACCATCTCCAAATCGACGATTTGCTTGATGGCTTCGATATCGAGGGCACGGAAGACCATGATGCCGTCGAGTCGGTTGACGAATTCGGGACGGAAGGTGCGTTGCAGCGCTTCCATGACGCGTTTTTTCATGTCGTCGTAGTCGGCTTCCTTGCGTTTGCTCTCGTCATCGGTGATGGCAAAGCCCAGGCGGCCGCCATGACGGATGAGGGAGGCGCCGACGTTAGAGGTCATGACGATGAGGGCGTTGCGGAAGTCGACGCGGCGGCCTTTGGCGTCGGTGAGGCTGCCGTCTTCCATGACTTGCAGGAGGATGTTGAAGGCTTCGGGGTGGGCCTTTTCGATTTCGTCCAGGAGGATGACGGAGTAGGGGCGGCGACGGACGGCTTCGGTGAGTTGTCCGCCTTCGTCGTAGCCCACGTAGCCCGGAGGCGCTCCCACCAGACGGCTGACGTTGTGCCGCTCCATGAATTCGGACATATCGATTTTAATCAGGGCATCTTGCGAGCCGAAGAGGAATTCGGCCAGGTTCTTGGCCAGATAGGTCTTGCCCACGCCGGTGGGGCCCAGGAAGATGAAGGTGCCAATGGGGCGTTTGGGGTCTTTGAGTCCGGCCCGGGCCCGCCGTACGGCTTTGGAGATGGCCTTGACGGGCTCGATTTGGCCAATGACGCGTTCTTGCAGATAGTCTTCCATCTTGAGCAGGCGTTCGCTTTCTGCGCCAGCGATACGCATGACGGGGATGCCTGTCCACATGGCCACCACTTCGGCGATGTCGTCTGGCCCCACCGAGGGGCGTTCGGCGGTATCCCAACTGAGGCGCATCCGATCGAGCTGATTCTGGAGTTCGACTTCGCGATAACGGAGGTCGATGGCTTGATCGTAGTGTTGTTTGGCCAGGGCCTCTTCTTTTTGGCGCTGGAGTGTTTTGAGATCGCGGAAGGTTTCTCGCAGGCTGGCGGCCAGCGGCGTCTTGTACATGCGCACGCGGCTGGAGGCTTCGTCAATCAGGTCGATGGCTTTATCGGGCATGAAGCGATCGGGTACATAGCGGGCGGCGTAGCGGGCGGCGGCTTCGAGGGCCTCGTCGCTGATGTGGAGTCGGTGATGCTCTTCGTATTTGTAGCGGATGCCGTGCAGGATTTGGATGGTTTCTTCGATGGTGGGTTCTTCGACAAAGATGGGTTGGAATCGACGTTCGAGGGCTGCGTCGCTCTCGATGTATTTGCGATATTCGTCAAGAGTGGTGGCGCCGATAACCTGGATTTCGCCGCGGCTGAGGGCGGGCTTGAGGATGTTGGCGGCATCGACGCTGCTGCCGGCGGCGCCAGCGCCTACCAGCATGTGTACTTCGTCGATGAAGAGGATGGCTTCGGCGCTGGTGATTTCTTCGATGATCTTTTTCAGGCGCTCTTCGAATTGTCCCCGGTACATCGTGCCGGCCACGAGTGAGCCCACGTCAAGCATGAGCAGGCGTTTGTTGAGCAGGGGTTCAGGCACATCCCCCACCACGATGCGCTGGGCCAGACCCTCGACGATGGCCGTTTTACCGACACCGGGTTCACCGATGAGGGCGGGGTTGTTTTTGGTGCGCCGTGACATGATCTGGATGACGCGCTCGATTTCGTTTTCGCGACCGATGACGGGATCAAGTTTGTTTTCGGTGGCGCGGGCAGTCAGATCCAGGCCCAACTGATCGACAAGGGGCGTGTCGCTTTCTGATTTTGAGGACTCGGGCTGTTGCTGGGTTTGCAGGATGGAACGAGCGGTCTGAGTACGAACGCGATCGAGGCTGACGCCGAGGCCGCGCAGAATGTTGACGGCGATACCTTCGCCTTCGCGTACGAGGCCCAGCAGGAGATGTTCGGTACCGATGTAGTGATGGCCCATAAGACGGGCTTCATCGACTGCCATCTCAATCACGCGTTTGGTGCGAGGGGCCAGGGTGGGTTTGCCAAAGGGCGTGCGTTCACCTCTGCCTATTTTTTGTTCGATGGCGTGAATAACCTGGGGAGGGTCAACGCCGAGTTCGTGCAGGACTTTGGAAGCGACCCCGTTTTCTTCTTTCATCAGGCCCAGCAGCAAGTGCTCGGTGCCAATGTAGCTGTGGTTGAGCCGTTGTGCTTCTTCCTGAGCTGCTTGCAGGACTCGCCGGGATTTTTTTGTAAAGCGATCAAATTTATCTGCCATTATGGTTGTCCTTATTCGGGTGCGAGGGGTTACGGATGTAAGCCTCCTGATCTTATTATACCAAAGACGGGATAATGACCAGTAACGCTTACTCCGTTCGCCCAAATCGGGGGGCGATACGCAACTACTGGCGGCGGTTCCGGTCAGACGATGTACATAAATAGAGACGTTGCAGGCAACGGAAAGGTTGCATGGCTGTATGAAGCGGATTTTACCGGCGTTGACTTCCCCCTTGAAGCCCGATCGATCAACATCAGCCATTTGTATTGTGGATTGAATGCCGGTTTTTGTCAAACAGGGTGAGGGACGGAGTGCATGGACGTGCCTGCTCCAGCCGCACCACGGATATGGCAGGTTTGCTTGGGGGACGCACTCTGATGGCGGACAAAAAAACAGGCTGCCTGGAGGAGGCAGCCTGTTTGCAATGGCGGGGTGAAACGTTATGAGCTAGGCTTCAACCGCTGCATCTTCTGTTGCCGCCGCTTCTTCTGTGCTGTCGGCGGTGTCAGCTTCCATGACGACGGCTTCGGCTTCGTCATTTTCTGTTGCCGCCGCTTCTTCTGTACTGTCGGCGGTGTCAGCTTCCATGACGACGGCCTCGGCTTCGTCATTTTCTGTTGCCGCTGTTTCTTCTGTGCTATCAGCGGTGTCAGCTTCCTCGACGACGGCTTCGTCCGTGGGTTCGGTGTTTTCGGAGGTGTCGGCAAGTTGGGCTTCGGCGCTTTCGGCCTCAGCTTCGATCATGGCAGAGGCCATGGCGGTGGGCTCTTCGTCGGCCTCTTCTTCGGTTTCGGGTTCCCACTGGATGACAGCGTACTCTTCTTCGGCTACGCGACGCAGGCTCAGCCCAATCCGTCTGCGATCGGGTTCGATTTTGATCACGCGTACGGTGATTGTCTGGCCCTGTTGCACAACTTCTTTGGGATGGCTGATGCGTTTGTCGGAGAGTTCGCTGATGTGAATGAGCCCTTCAATTTCGTTTTCGATCCGAGCAAAGGCGCCAAAGGTGGTGAGCCGGGTGATTTCGGCTTCGACAAGCTGGCCAATGGCATATTTCTCGTGGATGACTGTCCAGGGCTCGGGCTGCAACTGACGCAGGCTGAGGCCAATGCGGCTACGCTCCCGATCGACGCTAATGATCTTGACCTCGACTTCGTCGTTGATCTTGACGACTTCCTCGGGGTGCTGGACGCGTGACCACGAGAGTTCGGAGAGATGGATGAGGCCATCGGCTCCACCGAGATCGACAAAGGCACCGAAGGGGGCCAAACTACTAACCACACCCTTACGAACGTCTCCAATCTGGAGTTCGCTCAGGAGTTTTTCTTTTTGGTGGCGACGCCATTCGCGCATAGCCTGTCGTTCCGACAGGATCAGACGATTGCGGCTGCGGTCGAGTTCGATGACTTTGAGCTGAAGTGTGATGCCGACGAGACCGGCAAAGCGATCATCGTTATCTTCACTCTTGTGTCCTTCGTCGCTGACAAGCTGTGATGCCGGCACAAAGCCGCGGGCTTTGCCGATATAGACAATGACACCACCTTTGTTGTAGCCGTTGACTACACCTTCAAAGATCTCCTGCGATTCCAGCAGTTCGGCGGCGTGCTGCCAGTCATATTCGGCCAGAGCACGGGACAGGGACAAGATGGCATGGCCATCACGACTCATGGGTCTGACAACTTGCGTGAAAATGGTCTCGCCTACGGCTAGATTTTCACGTTTGTCGGCGTCCACTCGTTCCAGGTCGCGCGTAGGCACAATGCCTTCGGACTTGGAACCGATGTCCACCATAATACCGTTACTGTCGATACTGACGATGGTGCCTTCGATGGTTTGACCTGTCTCCAATTCGTGAAAATTGTAGTGGTCATCATTCAGTAGCGCTTCCATCGGATGGACGTATTTTACGTCCTCTTGCGCTTCGGTAGCAGCATCGGCTTGGTTCGTTGTCTCTTCTGCGACCTCCTGATTAAGTAGTTCTTGGGTCGATTCAAGGTTATTCATGGATAAGAGCCTTCTCCTCCAAATGATATTGGTTTACCAGTATACCGCGCCTGGGCCGGGATGGCAAGAACAAAAGCTATCAATTACCTGCTTGTGCTGTGTTTTATGAGTCTGCGGGCAGCGTGGCGATGGCTTCGATTTCTACCAGGGCCCCCAGGGGCAAGGCTGCCACGGCAACCGTAGAGCGGGCAGGGGGGGCAGCAGTGAAAGCGGCGCCGTATAGGGCATTGACGGCTTGAAAATGGGCCATATCGGTGAGATAAATCGTGGTCTTGACAATATGGGCCATATCGGTGCCGGCGGCTTTGAGGACAGCATCCAGGTTTTGCAGGATTTGCCTGGTCTGCGCCTCGAGTCCGGCCCGAAGTTGGCCGGAGAGGGGATCAATGCCGATTTGACCCGCCGTGAAAACAAGGGATGCGGTGCGTACAGCCTGGGAATAGGGGCCGACGGCGGCAGGGGCTTGGGAGGTGCTGATGATTTCTCGGGACATGGGAAATGCTCCAGGGTAATAAGGAAGGTTTAGGCAGGTTGCTTGCTGTAGTAGATGAATTGGTATGGACGGTGGATGTCGTTGCAGAAGACCTGACGACTGGTGGGTGTGGCGGGCGCAAAGCGGACGATGCTATCGGGCTGGCTGGGTTTGAGGCCGGGATGGGCGGCGAGCATGGTTTGCATGTGTTCGGCGTAGCCTGGAACATCGGTGGCAATGCGCAGTATGCCGCCGGGGCGCAGCAGAATGCTGAGGATTTCGACAAAGGGGGGGACGAAGAGGCGCCGGATCTGATGTTTGGGCTTCCACCAGGGGTCGGGAAAGAGGATGTGGAAGACATGAACGCTGTTGGGAGGGAGAATGCGGGGGAGAGCATAGCGGGCGTCGTCGTCGGAAACCCACAGGTTTTGCAGGCCGCGTGTTTGCAGTTGTTTGCGAAGACGACGGGTGAGCTTGCTTTTGACTTCGAAGGCGAGGAAGTGGCGCCGGGGATGTTGTTCGGCCCAATCGAGGATGAATTCTCCACGGCCGCTGCCGATTTCTATTTCGAGAGGGGCGGTGACGAGAAAGTTTTGCAGGGCTTGGAGATGCGCCGGCCGAGATGTTTGCAGGCGGAACGCGGGGGGCTGGTTGAGAGGGGAGGGATGTTTGGGGGGAGGCCGGCGCCCGGGATCGCCGCCAATAAGACCTTTTCCTTGTTCGTAACGGCGTAAAGCCTGTTGCAAACGGGCTGTGTCGGTTTCGAAGGTGTCTCGCCCAACACGATAGAGGGGTTTGGGGGCAGACGTACTCTTGATCATGTCAGCATCTTACCAAATTATGGGGAAATCGGTAAATTGGTGGCATGCAGGCGCGGTGTTTGAATTCCTGATCGTTTCTGTGATACACTCATCCATATTTCACTGTGTGAAAAACTTCCCTGTGAGAAAATATCTGTGCTATAATCGCAGGTGAGTTTTCGTAGAAACGGCACCTTGTGTGATGCAGGGGCCACGATTTTTAGCTCTGTTGTCCGAGTTGGCTTCTCGTTCGATCTTAGTTGCTTTCACAGGAGAAAGCTTTATGCTTCAACAGTACGGCCTTATTGGAATGCTCGCCCTGATCGCCCTTGCTTTCCCCTTTGTTGTGGTGGGGTTTACATGGTTGATTCGCCCCAAACGCCCCGATCCAATCAAGAACTCGACCTATGAATGCGGTCTGGAAACGATTGGAGAAACCTGGGTACAGTTCCGCGCCCAGTATTATCTGTTCGCCCTCATTTTTGTGGTGTTCGACATCGAGGCCATGTTTTTATTCCCCTTTGCAGTCGCGTTCAAGCAGCTCGGTCTATTTGCGGTCATCGAGGCGCTCCTGTTTGTCGCCATGTTGGCTATGGGCCTGATTTATGCCTGGAGAAAGCAGGCGTTGGAATGGCAATAGGCCTGTCAACTGCTACTGTTTTGGCTTGACGTATCCTGTTCGAGGATGTTCACAACGTAGCTTTTCCACATTCTTAGTTATTATGGAGAAGATTTATGGATTTATCGAGTATTGATTTACGTGCCATCGGCGCATGGTTCCATGGCTTGTTGATCAGCTCGGGCATGTCCCAGACCGGGATTCATGTCATCGAGGCGCTGGTTGGCGCCCTGCTATTGCTGATCTTTGGTTTAACTTTGGTGATCTTTTTGATCTGGCTGGAACGCAAGCTGGCCGGTCGTATTCAGGATCGTTTGGGTCCGAATCGCGTGGGGCCTTATGGTTTGTTGCAAACAGTGGCAGATGCGTTGAAGCTGCTGACGAAGGAAGATGTGACGCCACTGGATGCCGATCGGGTGCCGTATAATTTGGCGCCGGGATTGGCCGTGTTTCATGTGATCATGGCCCTGGCCGTGATCCCGTTTTCCAACCGTGTCATCGGCGCCGACATCAACGTCGGCGTGCTTTATTTGATGGCAGTGGGGGCAATTGGTTCGATGGCCGCCCTCATGGCCGGGTGGGCGTCAAACAATAAATATGCCCTGATTGGCGGTTTCCGCGTGGTCGCCCAGCTTTTGAGCTACGAGATCCCCCTGGTGTTGGCGATGATCATTCCGGTGATGGTATCGGGCACCATGCGCATGAATGGTTTGGCCGTGGCGCAAGGGAGCATCTTTGGCTTTGGCTGGTTTGTGTGGACCCTGCCGTTAGCCTTTCTCATCTTTTTCGTGGCCTCTTTGGCCGAAGGTGAACGGGCACCTTTCGATCTGTTAGAAGCAGAATCTGAAATCGTGGCCGGTTATAATATCGAATACTCGGGCATGAAATTTGCCTGGTTCTTCCTGGCATTCTTCATGAATAGCTGGGTGCTGGCCGCCATCGGCACCACGATCTTTTTTGGCGGTTGGCAGGGCCCGTTCGTGGACCAGCTCCCGGCTTTGGGCGTGATTTATTTCCTGGGCAAAACGATGATCCTATTCTTTGTGCAAGCCTGGGTACGGGCCACCTTCCCGCGGTTGCGCATCGATCAAATGATGAGCTTTTGCTGGAAATTCCTGGTGCCGATGGCCCTGGTATTGTTCGCGGCGGTGGCGATTATCCTGAAGCTGAATCTGCCGCAACCGCTGGAGGCTATCACCTTGCTGGTAGCCAATGTTGCTATTTTGCTGACCGGCGTCACCTTGTTGGGCCGAACGCAGCGCAAAGCGCTGTATGCGCCCAAGCGAGCGTTTACCCCCACCATCCCGCGGTTGTAAAACTCCCGTTTTATGCGTTAAGGAAGAGACGTTTATGTTACAACAAGTCATTTTTATCTTGATGGCGATCTTTACCCTGGGCATGGCCCTGGGAACAGTGACGGCACGGAACCTATTCCATGCGGCATTGTTCCTGGTAGGCACATTTGCCGGTGTGGCAGTGCTGTATGTGCTGCTGGAAGCTGAGTTTCTGGCGGTTTCGCAGGTGGTTGTGTACATCGGCGCCATTGCCACTTTGATTATTTTTGCCATCATGCTCAGTCGCAGCATGATGGGAAAAGAGGCTGGCGCCATGAACAAGCAGTGGTTGTTTGCTGCCGGCGGCTCGGCATTGTTATTTATTGTGCTGGCGATGCTGCTGAGCAAAGTACCGTTTGCCACGCAGGTCGCACCGGTGCCACCTGATACTATTGAACAAATCGGTAGTAGTTTTGTGGGTGTATACGTCATTCCGTTCGAAGTTGCTTCTGTGTTGTTGCTGGTGGCGCTGATCGGCGCCATTATGCTGGCGCGGGAACGACATGGTTAATTATTTTAAAGAGGAGGATCGTCCATGGCCATACCGCTTAGCTGGTATTTAATCGTTGCTGCGGCGTTGTTCTGCATTGGCTTTTATGGCGTGCTGGCACGACGTAATGCAGTGGCCATTTTAATGGGCGTAGAGCTCATGCTCAACGCTGTCAATATCAATTTTCTGGCCTTTTGGCGTTATGTACGCCCGGAAGAGCCGCTGGGTCAGGTTTTTGCTATTTTTGTATTAGCTGTGGCTGCGGCCGAAGCCGCTGTTGGCCTGGCCCTGATTATTTCAATTTATCGCACTCGCAAGACAATTAACATCGATAACATTGATTTGCTCAGAGGCTAACGCTTGCCGCACCGGCAGGCTGTTGCACCCCGCGCATCTTCATCCCTCCCATGCCCTAACACTTGCTCTCCGGCCCGTTGCCCGACCAATCCGGCAACGATGGACGACATGGTTGTAGAGCGCATGGAACAGGGACGTTACACCGGCGCCGTCACCGCTGAACTCTGGTCCCTTATATCATCTGCTACTCCACTGACGCAACGCACATCCTTCGAGGTCGTTTATGTCGGAATCCATTTTTAACTTGACGTGGTTGATACCACTCCCGCCTTTGTTGGCCTTTTTTGCCATCATTCTGTTCACTAATCGCAACAAGCGCCTGAGTTCCAATGTGGCTATTGGTGCCGTATCAGTGAGCTGGATTTTATCGTGGCTGGTGGCGATCACCTTCTTCACGAATCCCGAGCTGGTCAAAAAGCCGTTTAATCTGATGGTGCCGTGGCTGCCTACAGGGACAACCACATTCAGCATGGGAGTGGCTGTAGATGCCGTAACTGCCGGGATGCTGTTCATGGTGGGCTTTGTGCTCACGATGATCTTTATCTACAGCTCCGGTTACATGACTTTCCCCGGCCATCTCGATCCAGCCCTGAACACGGATGGTCTCGATCCGCGTTACAGCCGCTTTTTTGCCTACATCTCCTTGTTTGCCACCGGCATGTTGGGGCTGGTCGTCGCCAACAACCTGCTGATGCTGTTCATTTTTTGGGAGATTATGGGCCTGTGTTCGTATCTGCTGATCGGCTTCTGGTATGAAAAGAAATATCCTGATCCCAAGCAGATTACCCCCAAAGAGGCCGGCCTGAAGGCATTTCTCACCACCCGGGTAGGCGATGTCTTGTTGATGGTGGGCATGATATTCCTCTACATCTTCGCGGGTGATCTCAACTTCCAGGTGATCTTCAGCGGCGACACATTACAGCACATCGCCGCAATGACGGTGAACCTGCCGCTGTTTGGCGAGACATCGTGGGCGGTACTGATATCGATGCTGATTTTCTTCGGCGCCATCGGTAAATCGGCCCAGTTCCCGTTACATGTGTGGTTGCCCGACGCCATGGAAGGCCCCACCCCCGTGTCGGCCCTCATCCACGCAGCCACCATGGTCTCAGCCGGTGTCTATCTCATCGTGCGCATGTCGCCGATTTTTATGGCTGCCAGCCATGGCCACAATGGGGCCATGACCTTTGTGGCGTTCATTGGCGCCTTTACGGCCCTGTTCGCAGCCACTATTGCTGTGGCCCAAAACGACATCAAGCGCGTACTGGCGTATTCGACCATCTCGCAGTTAGGGTATATGTTCGCGGCCCTGGGCATTGGCGCCTGGGTGGCGGCTATTTTCCACCTGCTGATTCACGCCTTCTTTAAGGGCCTGTTATTCCTGGGCTCTGGTTCGGTCATCCATGGTGTAGAGCACGGACATCACCATGCGCATGAGCAGGGCCACGACGAAGGCTATTTCGATGCCCAGGACATGCTGAACATGGGCGGCCTGCTAAAGCGCATGCCACGCACCGGCTGGACATTCATCCTGGGGGGGGCAGCTCTCTCCGGCTTCCCCCTGATCACGGCCGGGTTCTGGTCGAAGGATGAGATTTTGTCGGATGCCTGGGCGAACGGGCACTCACTGGTCTTTTGGACGCTGGCTGCGGCTGCCTTGTTGACGGCCTTCTACACCTTCCGCCAGATATTCCTGACCTTCTTTGGCAAACCGCGCACCGAAGCCGCGGCTCATGCCCCCGAAAGTGTGCCGTCCATGACCGTGCCGCTGATGTTGCTGGCCGTCTTTGCGGTTGTCGGCGGCTGGATCGGTATTCCCGAACATTTCCCCGGTCTGGGCACCATCCTCAACAATCCCCTGGGCAGATTGATGGGTGGACAGGCCCAAGTGTATGGCCTGCATTACGAAGTGCTTGACTTCCATCTCTTCCCGGTGGTGGCGTCAATGACCGTCGCCCTGGGCGGGATTTTCCTGGCCTGGCTGGTGTATGGTCGCCGGCCGCTGAAAACGGGAGAACCGGATCCGCTGCAGGTGTGGCTGGGACCGGTGCACACGGTGCTGAGAAACAAGTACTACGTTGATGAGTTCTATCATGCCACGGTGGTCCGTTTTGCCCGTTGGTTCGCGGATATGTGCTATGCCTTCGACAGTCGCTGGTTCATCGATCCCATTGTCAACGGCGTGGGACGAATTGGCCGCTGGTTTGCGGGCGCGTTGCGGCGCTTTATCGACGAGCCTGTGATCGACGGCGCAGTCAATGGTCTGGGGCTGGTAACGCAAGCCGCGGGCTCCGTCGTCCGCCTGCTGCAGACCGGACAGGCCCAGAACTACCTGCTGGTGTTGTTGCTCACCGTGCTGGTGTTGCTGGCTATGGTTCAGTTCGTCTGATGTAAACTCGTGGGGCATTGTCCCCACTTCGTTCCTTCGACCCTTATCGTTATTCGACTTAGTTTTATCTCCATATCGCTCCGAGGAGGAGATTTCAATGGACTTTCTTCGTAATTCGGTTTTGACACTGATCGTATTCCTGCCGCTGGTGGGGAGCGTCATTGTTATGCTAATGCCGAAAGAAGACACCAAGCGGATTAAGCAATTCTCGATTGTGTGGAGTTTTCTTCCGCTGGCGCTTTCCACCTGGTTGGCCATCGATTATTGGATACGTTTTCTGGCGCACGGTTCCGGCGGAATGGCCTATGATGTCAATCTTTCCTGGATTTCGGCGCTGGGTGTGAACTATCATATTGGCGCTGACGGCCTGAGCATCCCTCTGATCTTCTTGACCGCTCTACTTTCGTTCCTGGGCGTGTATTACTCAACCCGGGTGATTCGCAAGCGCGTAAAAGAGTTTTTTGTGCTGTTCCTGTTCCTGGCCACAGGCATGTTTGGCGTGTTCGTGGCCCTGGACCTGATCCTGTTCTATGTGTTCTGGGAAATTGGTCTGGTGCCGATGTATTTCCTGATTGGCATCTGGGGGCAGGCAAAAGACCGGCCGCAATATGCCGCCATGAAGTTCTTCCTTTACACTCTGGCAGGCTCAGTGTTCATGTTGCTGGCCATCATCGGCGTGTACCTGAGCACGGGCACCTTTGACATCATCAAGGCTGCGCAAATAGGTGTGTGGACCGACTGGCCGCTGGCGGCTTCGCTCTCGTTTTGGGCTTTCTTGATCGCTTTTGCCATCAAAGTTCCCAGCTTTCCCTTCCACACCTGGTTGCCCGATGCCCATACCGCGGCGCCCACGGCCGGTTCTGTGATCCTGGCCGGGGTATTGCTGAAGTTAGGAGCTTACGGGATTTTGCGGATTCTGTTGCCTTTGTTCCCGCAGTCTTTTGCTCAGTACGGCTGGATTGTAGCGCTGCTGGGGGTGATCGGCATTGTGTACGGTGCCTTTGTATCGCTGGCCCAGACTGACTTGAAGCGGCTGATTGCGTACTCGTCGGTAAGCCACATGGGCTATGTGATGCTGGGTATTGGCGCCACGGCCGTGGCCCTGAATATGAAGGGCCAGGAAGGTATGTTGAAGAACGCCACCATGGCTTTTGACGGTGCCGGCCTGCAGATGTTCATGCACGGCATCATCACCGGGGCATTGTTCTTCCTGGTTGGTGTGATCTACGAACGGGCGCATACCCGCGAGCTGGCCAAGTTTGGCGGGCTCAGCACGATGGTGCCTGTCTTCTATGGCACCATGATGTTTGCCGGCTTTGCTTCGCTGGGGTTGCCGGGTCTATCCGGCTTCTGGGCGGAGTTCTTCGTTTTCCGAGGTGCCTTTGGCATCGTGCCTGTGCTAGCGACCATTGGTGTGATTGGCATCGTGATCACGGCGGCTTATATCCTCTACCGCATCATCCAGAGTGTGTTCCTGGGCGAATATGTGGCCAAGAAGTGGGATCACTGGACGACCGTGTATGGTAAACATGCGGATGGCCCCACCGATATGGAAACCTTCGAAAAGGTGACGCTGTGGCCGCTGGTGGCGCTCATGATCCTATTGGGTATTTTCCCCAGCCTCATTCTCAATTTCTTCAATCAAACTGCGGTGGACATCCTCTCCCGCCTCTTCTAATCACGCTAGGAGGGATGAACCTTGAACGCTTCTGAAATCATTCGTTGGCTTTCCCCTGAACTGATCTTATTGATCACTGGCTTCGTCGTGCTCGGCGCCGATCTGGTAATGCGCCGTCGCGACGAAGGGCGCACAGCCGCAGTGATCGCTTTGATCGGTCTGGTGTTGGCGCTGATCATGGCCTTGTTGCTGGCAATGAATAATCCGGCAACGATTGTAGCCTCGACTTTCGCCGTAGATCCGTATTCCAGCTTTTTTAAGGTGCTGGCCATCATTGCCGTCTCACTCGTGGTCTTGTCCTCCATGGATTTCATGAAGGGCAAGAGCCGCTATCTGGGCGAGTACTATGCCCTGCTGGTTTTCGTTACCCTGGCAGTGAGCATAGCGGTGAGCGCCACGAATCTCCTGTTGGTTTATCTGGGCATCGAATTCCTTTCGATTACGTCGTATATTCTCACCGGTTTTCTACGCAATGATCGGCGCTCGGAAGAAGCTGCGATTAAGTACTTCCTGTATGGCGCCAGTGCCGGCGCCGTGATGCTCTACGGTATATCGTTGGTGTATGGCGCCACGGGTTCGACGGATCTGGTGGCCGTGGGCGAGCTGATGAAGGCCGCAACAGGCCCGGAGCATCTACTGGGCGTTGCCGCCATCGTGTTACTGCTGGGCGGCTTTGGCTTTAAGGCCAGTCTGGTGCCCTTCCATCAGTGGGCCCCCGACACATACGATGGCGCTCCCACGCCTGTGACCGCGTTCCTGGCCACAGCGTCGAAGGCGGCGGGTTTTGCCGTCGCTGGCCGCGTGTTCATCACGGCGTTTCCCCAATTCACGCCGGATTGGATGGCCATTCTGGGCAGCTTGGCGATTCTGACCATGACGGTGGGCAACCTGACTGCCCTGAAGCAGCACTCCGTGAAGCGCATGTTGGCGTATTCGTCTATCGCCCAGGCAGGCTACATCGTCCTGGGGCTGGCGGCCTACAACCCCACCGGCGGTACGTTTACGGGCCTCAATGGCATGCTCATTTATCTGTTCGCTTATCTGTTTACCAATATCGGTGCTTTCTTTGTGGTACTGGCCGTGGAGCGATATGCCGGTTCCAGCGAGTTCAGCACCTTTAAGGGTCTGGGCAAGCGAGCGCCAGGGCTGGCGTTGCTGATGACAGTGTTCATGCTGTCGTTGGCCGGTATTCCGCCCACGGGCGGATTCCTGGGCAAGTTTTATGTGTTCGCGGCCGTGGTCGAAAAGCACTTTCTGGTTTTAGCCGCGATTGCGGCTGTGAATGCGATAGTAGCCGCGTTCTACTATATGAACGTGATCCGGCTGATGTTCTTCCAGGACAGCGAGGACGAGACACCACTGCAGGTGAGTTCCGGCTTGAATCTGTCACTGGTCGTGAGTGCCGTGATGGTACTGGCGATCGGCATCCTGGCACAGCCCTTCATCGCCTGGGCCGTGGAATCGGTGCAGATGGTGAACACGCGCGGTTTCTAACGGCTTTATTCTGATTCCTCGGATGCAAGCGCCCGCATGAAAATGTGGGCGCTTTTTGGGGGGCGAAAATGGAGCCGCGGCGGGGAGGCATGAACGAGCGGGAAGCAAGCTGCATCTGCTTTGGCAGGACAGGGGGTTCATGCTATGATGGGGCGGCGTTTTTTTGATCTTTCTCTGCGATGAGGTTTCTATGAACGATCGTGATGGATGTTTGTCTGGCCTGGTGAAGCTGGCTATTCTGACCTGGATCTTTGATTTTTTGCAAGATAATTTTGGTTTTGGTCGCGGCTGCTCGGTGAGTGGGTGCGGTTGTGGCGTGCTATTTCTGTGTCTGTTTATCGTTTTTGCCTGTAGCATTTTGTTCGGAACCAATTGGACTTCGGTCGGTTTTTAGGCGATGGCACGGACCCTTGGCGAAATGGCAGCGGTGCTGGGGCTGCCCTGTTCCCAACCGCATATCGAGATATCCCAGATCATCTCTGATTCCCGACAGCGACAGCCTGGGGCGCTTTTCGTGGCCTATCGCGGCGTGCAGGTCGATGGACATCGTTTTATCGACGATGCCCTGGCGCACGGAGCCAGAGCCGTGGTGGGGGAACAGGCATTGCAGTTGCCTGTGCCGTATTTGCAGGTGCCAGATGGGCGTTATGCGCTGGGGCTGCTGGCAGCGGCGTGGGAGGGGTACCCCAGCCGCCAGTTGGGCGTGATCGGCGTCACGGGGACCGACGGGAAGACGACGACCAGTCATCTGATCGACGCCGTGTTGTCGGCAGCCGGGCTGCGGACGGGCCTGCTGACGACGGTATCTGCCCGCGCCGGGGCGCAGGTGTTGGATACGGGCTTGCACACGACGACGCCCGATGCGTCGCAGTTGCAAAGCTATCTGCGGGCGATGAAGGAGGCCGGCAGCCAGTACGCGGTGGTGGAGACCACTTCGCATGGCTTGAGCCAGTGGCGAGTAGCGGGCATCGATTATGATGTAGCTGTGGTCACCAATGTAACGCACGAGCATCTGGACGAGCATGGCTCCCACGAGGCTTATCTGGCGGCAAAAGCGCGGCTGCTGGAGTTGGTGGCAACATCGCAGGCCAAGGCGGGCATCCCCAAGCGGTTGATTTTGAACGCGGATGATGGTGCTTATGCGCGTCTGCGGGGGTGGGTGGATGTGCCGCAGCTCAGCTATGGCATAGGGTCGGGAGATGTGCAGGCTGTGGATATCGAACAGAAGGCAGGAGGGCTACGGTTCGAAGTTCGGGGGGCGGGCCGGCCTGCTCTGACGGTGCAGACGCCGCTATGGGGTCGTTTTAATGTGTATAATTGTCTGGCTGCGATAGCTACTGCCTTTGCCCTGGAAGTAGATGAGACGGCGATTCTGGAGGGCCTGAGGCATCCTCCACAGATACCGGGGCGTATGCAGCGGATTGACCGGGGTCAACCGTTTATGGCCCTGGTTGATTTTGCGCATACGCCGTTTGCGCTGGAAGCGGCCTTGCGTACGGCGCGGAGCCTGACGAGCGGGCGCCTGATCGTGGTGTTCGGGTCGGCCGGATTACGCGATGTCGAGAAGCGACGGATGATGGGGGAGGTGGCCGGGCGTCTGGCGGATCTGACGATTGTGACCGCCGAAGACCCGCGCACGGAGGATTTACAGCCGATCATGGCGGCCAGTGTGGCGGCCTGCCGGGCAGTGAGAGGAAATGTGCTGGCGGTGGCGGATCGCTATCAGGCGATTATGCAGGCGTTGCAGGCGGCTGATGCCGGCGATGTGGTGATGATCTGCGGCAAAGGGCACGAGCAGTCGATGTGCTTTGGCCAGGTGGAATATGCGTGGGATGATCGCGTTGCCCTCGCTCATGCCCTGGATGTGACGATGGGCCGAAGCCAAACCCCGCCCCCCTTCCGACTCCCCACCAGCGATCTCGATTAGCTTTATTTGGCTTTTTTCGAGGACTTTCGTGTCGTTTTTTTGGTAGCAGACTTACGCTTGGAGGTGCTCTGAAAAGATGTTTTGGCCGTGGCAGAAGGGCGCTGCCTGGGACTGCGCCCAGAGCGAGGGCGACGGGTCGGCGTTGTCGGGATGTCTCCCCGTGTTTGCAGAAAATTTTCCAACAACATGAAGATGATAAAGAGGACAAGCATGAAGATGGCATCGAGCAAATTCTGCAGGTGCAGGATGATCAGGGAGATGACATAGAGTCCGGCCCAAATGCCCTGGCGAATGGCGAGACGGGGTAATACGCTGGCCGGGGTTTGGGGGACGATTTTTTGTTGCACGCGGCCCAGGACAGGGGCGGTGGCGGCGGCCGTGGTGATGCCGACCAGCATGAGTGCTAATACCATGGCCGCAAATGATGGGGGATTGTAGTAGGTGAATGCGGCCAGGGCACCGGCGCCGAGGATGGTGATGAGGATGCAGGGAACGACGATTTGGCGAAGGGTCATGATGCTGGGGGAGGGAAAAAGAAGAGGTGGGGAAAATATAGCACACAGGGGACGATCTGACAATGGTTAGGGAAGGGCTACGGGACGGCGTTGAGGACGAGGGGGAGGTGAAGGGGGCGCATGGCGACGCAGAAACGGACGTCGTCGATGTAGAAACGGGTGGGCTGGGGGTCGGGGCCGTTGTCGGCGTAGAGCCAGAGCTGGAAGCCGGACTGTTGGCGGAGGAGGTCGATTTCAGAGGGGGAGAGGATGTGGAGGGTGCGGTCCCAGGGAAGGCCGGCGGCAAGATCGTAGTTGGCGTTGCCGGCGCGCAGGAGTTCGAGGAGGGGGGTGCCGTCGGCAGTGCGGAACCAGGCGCGCAGGTGGTCGCGGCCGGGGTCGGTGGGGTCGTCGCCGAGGTCGCGGTCGTCGTTTTCGATGTGAATGTTGAAGGCGAGGGTAGCGAGGCTGGTATTGGAGGGGAGGGTGAGCAGACGGGTGGCGCTGCCCTGTTGGGTGGGGCTCCCGGCCAGGAAGAGGGCGTGGGTGCCGCTGTGAGCGACGGTGTCGGTGATGGCGGCAGTGCCAGTGAGTATCCAGGAGCCGGCGAGCTCGAAATCACCTGCGGGGGTGATGTTTTCGCAGAGTGGGGGCCAGATGCGGGTGGGGGGCCAGGTGGGGTCGAGGCTGGGGAAGGTGCCGGTGTAGGGGGGCGTGGCCTGCAGGGCGGCGAAGGCGTCGATGCGGCCGCTGCCGTAGGCTTTGTCTTTGCCGGGGGCGCCGAGATCGGTGGCAGTGTTCTGGATGATGTCGCGGACTTGTGTGGGGCTAAGGGTGGGGTTGCGGGAGAGGATGAGGGCGGCGAGCCCGGCCACGTGGGGTGTGGCCATGCTGGTGCCGCTCATGGTGCGGTAGCCACCGCCCATGCGCAGGGACCAGATCATAAGTCCGGGGGCGACGACATCGACGAAGTCGCCGCGGTTGGAGAAGCTGGCAAGGGTATCGGTAGCGGTGGTGGCGCCGACGGCGATGGCGTCGGCGTGAGCAGCGGGCCAGTGGTAGATTTCGCGGCCGTTGTTGCCGGCGGCGGCGACAACTACGACGCCGTGCTGGACGGCGTAGGCGATGGCGTTTTGTTCGCCACGGCTGTAGGATGTGCTGCCCAGGCTAAGATTGATGACCTTGGCGCCGTTGTCAACGGCGTAGAGGATGGCTTTGATTTCGTCGGCGTAGGTGCCAAAGCCGGGCGGGGTAAAGACGCCGAGGGCCATAAGCCGCACTTTGGGGGCGATGCCGGCGATGCCTTTGCCGTTGTTTATGCGGGCACCGATGATGCCGGCAACGTGGCTGCCGTGGCCATACCAGTCGTTGACGTTGCTGTCATCGGCAGCGAAGTTCCAGCCGTAGACGTCATCGATGAGGCCGTTGTGGTCGTCGTCGATGTTGTTGCCGGGTGTTTCGCGAGGATTGGTCCACAGGGCGCCTTTGAGGTCTTCGTGGACAAGGTCGATGCCACTGTCGATGACGGCGACGATGATCTCGGGTCGGCCGAGGGTGATGTCCCAGGCCTGGCTGATGCGGATGCGGTTGAGATAGCCGCCGTAGGAAATGCTGTCGTTGGCGGCGTAGTTTTGGTAGTAGGGGTCGTCGGGAGCGAAGTCGGGAGTGAGAAGGTAGTTGGGTTCGGCGAAGGCGACGGCGGGATGGCGGTTGAGGGCGGCGAGTATGGGGGCGAGGTCGCCGGTAATACGATAGCGGGCGAGCTGAAGTCGGGGAATGGTGGAGAGGAGGACGCCGGGCGCGGGCAGGAGACCGAGGCCGGGCGCGGCAGGGGTGAGATACTGCGTTTGGGTGGTGCGGAGGAGGATTTCGTGGGGAGCGTGAGGTTGGGTAAGGGCGGCACGCCAGGTGGCAATGTCGGTGGGGGCGGGAGGCGGGGGCGCGGCGGAGCGGGCGGGATATGGGGCGATGAGGACGATGAGGGCGATGAGGAGCAGGGGAAGGGGTATTTTTTTCATGAGCCGGGTGCTGATTTAGGCGCTGTGGGTGCGGGCAGGTTATAATAGGGGTCTGAGGTTGTTTTTATGTTGCCGACAGGTCATTTGGAATGGACATGGGCCGGTTTGAATTTGGCCCAACGCACGTTTGGCTGGTTCCCGGAGGCGGATTATCGTAAGGTGGCGTTGATGAATTGGGCTCCTGATTTGATCGATAAACCGTTGGCTTTGTTTGTGTTCCCGAACGCGAATGCAGCGCTGTTTTTCGGGCATACTTTGTTGCTACACGTGTTTTTGTGGACGTTTGCGTGGGCGACGGGTCGTTTACGCACCTGGGGGGTGTATCTGGCAGCCTTTTCGGCGCATCTGCTGGAGGACCGGATGTGGGGCTTTACGCAGACGCTGCTATGGCCGTTGCGGGGTTGGAGCTGGCATCAGTGGCGACATGTGGGAAGTGTGCAGGAGATGCTACACGCGTATACGGAGATCGTGTTGCAGGAGCCGATTTTGATTGTGTTTGAGGTGCTGGGCCTGATGTTGCTGGCCTGGTTTGTGGTGGATCGGGATTTACTGAATGCGGCAGCGTGGCGGCAGTTTTTGCTAACAGGGCGGCCGGAAGGTGCTTTGGCGCCGGTGGAGGTGCGGGAATGAGGGTGATTGCCGGGAAGGCGAAGGGTCGTAAGCTGGAGTCGGTGCCGGGTGGGGGCACGCGGCCGATTACGGATCGGGCGAAGGAGGCGTTGTTTAATATCTGGGGGGCGGCTGTGGTGGAGGCGCGTTTTTTGGATCTGTTTGGGGGGACGGGGGCGGTGGGAATTGAAGCACTGAGCCGGGGGGCAGCGGAGGTGGTTTTTGTGGAGCGGGCCGGTGTGGCACTGAAGGTGATCCGCCGGAATCTGGCGCATACGCGTCTGGATGAGCTGGCGACGGTATTACGCGGGGATGCGTTCAAGCTGTTGCGAGTGGCCAATTGGCAGCCATTTGATTTGGTGTTTGTGGCGCCGCCGCAGTATCAGGGTTTGTGGCGCAAGGCTTTGGAGTTGATTGACCGGCGCCCAGAAATATTAACTCCCTCGGGCGAAGTGGTTGTGCAGATTCACCCGAAGGAGTATGAGGAAGTGACGCTTGAACATCTGGAACGCGTGGATACGCGACGCTATGGCAGTGTACAATTGGATTTTTATGTGCGGGAGATGTCGGATTAAGGCAGGTGGGTGTCGGCGAAGTTGATTTCGACGATGCTGTTGGCGACTGTGGTGACGGTGACGCTGTTGGCGGTGATGGAGGTGGTGCCGGGAGGATCGAACTCGGTGAGGACGTAGGCGCCGGGGGTGAGTTCGGGGAATGTGTAGCGGCCGTCGCCGGTTGTGTCGGTTTTGGCGATGGTTTCACCCTGGATGTTTTTGAGGGTGATG
Source organism: Chloroflexota bacterium (assembly GCA_013152585.1). GTDB lineage: Bacteria > Chloroflexota > Anaerolineae > J102 > J102 > JAADGC01. Next base: position 836 of record JAADGC010000094.1, on the reverse strand, counting down.
CGGACGGCGGGTAGGGGAATTTCGTTGGCTTCGGGCAGGCCGTTGCCATTGAGATCGTCCCAGACAAGGCCGAGGATGAGACTATTACCCGGGGTGGGGGTGAAGATGGCTGTTCGGGAGGGAAATATCTGCAGGGCCAGGCTGCCGCTGACGGCGTTTGGGGCGGATTCGGTGATGATGTCGGGAACGGGTGTGGCGGCACTACTGGTGATAGGGGCAGTGGATGTAATGGGCTGGGTGGGGGTGATGGTGGCCGTGGGGGTGATGATGGTTTGGGGTTGAATGGCGTCGGCGAGTTCTTTGAGGCCGGCAGCGAAGGTGTCGAAGCGCTCGGCGGTGCGGTTGAGACGTTCGATTTGGGTGTCGATAACGGTGAGCTGTTGTTGGATGGCGGCGTTTTGTTCGGCCAGGGTGACGAGGTCATCGCGCATGGCGTTGAGATCGTCGGCGAGGATGTTGAGGTGCCGGTCGATGGTTTGCACCTGGATGGCGAGCTCGTCCATCTGGGTTGTGGTGTCCTGGACAACGCTGTTGAGGTCAGAGACCGTGGTGTTTTGCTGTTGCACCTGGGTGGAGAGTGTGTCGACGTCGCTGTGCAGGGCAATGATGGCTTCGTGGCGGCCAAAGTTGAGGGTGCCGTTGATGAGGTAGATGGCGAGGAGGGCAAGGAAGGCGCCGAGCAGAGCGGCGAGCAGGAGCAGGCCGAGCTGGCGCAGGCAGCCCCATCGTTTGGAGGCAGGGGGAGTGGGCGTTGGGGGGAGCGAAGGGGGGCCAGGAGTGGACGCAGGCACTGGAGGAGCGGTGTCGCCCTCGACTTCGTTCTCTGCCTCGGGCGC
>JAADGC010000009.1:12170-12545 GCA_013152585.1 Chloroflexota bacterium | reverse complement strand
GGGTATCGGTGGGCGAGCTGGTGACAGCCGCGGCAGGGGTGGCGGTAGGGAGCGATGGCGCCTGGGTGGGGGAGGGTGGCTGCGTCGGCTGCGCCGGCTGGATGGCCGTGGGGGTGAAGGTGGGATGCAGGGTTGGCTGGGCGGCGACGGTCTCGGCGGCGGTCTCGCCTCCCCCGGACGAAGACGTCACTGCACAGGCCACGCTGAATAGAAGGAGCACGGCAGCGATCAGAAGGATATGAATGCGAGAAAATGATTTCATTGTTATGTTCCTGTCAGATGCGTTCGGTTTCGTAGCGATTTTCGCCACAGTATAGCACGTCGTTGGGCTGGCCCAAAACAGGGCTGGGGTAAAGGGTGTGCGTCAGGATTTTG
>JAADGC010000009.1:0-12144 GCA_013152585.1 Chloroflexota bacterium | reverse complement strand
GATGCGCCGAGCGCTTCCTTTTTTCGTGTGTTGGCCGCATCCATGATGCGGCCAACACACGCCACCAAAAACAAGGGACGCACCCTGGGCTGAAGCCGGGCCGGGCGGGAAAGCGCGGGCAGATTTTTCACAGGGATACGGAAGGTGCAGAGAGCATCGGGATTTCTTCAACGTAAAGGTGTAGCCTGGCTTGCAAACTTGGCCAATCCTGCCTTTATGAGCCATACTAAATACGAGTCTCTTTGCCAATACCATTCATCTTGCTTCATCCTCCATGACATATTCTCCACCAGCATCCCGCATCCTCGTCATCGGCATAGATGGCGGCACCTGGGAGATATTGGGTGCTTTGGCCGACATCGGCGAAATGCCCAACCTGGCCCGGCTCCGTAGCCACGGTATCTGGTCCGACCTCATCTCCACCACGCCCCCCTTTACGGCCCCGGCCTGGGCCACCTTCGCCACCGGCGTCAATCCAGGCCAACACGGCGTGCTCAACTTCATCCACAAAGCCACCGAACCCGCGGCCTCGCTGCGCAATCAGGGCCCGCCTGTCAACAGCAGCCATGTACACGCGGCGACCCTGTGGGACTATCTGCAGGATGCCGGCAGACATGTCGGCCTCATCAACATCCCCCTGTCGTATCCCTTGCGCCCGGGGGGCGACTTTGCCATCAGCGGCATGCTCACCCCACCGCAAGCGCCCGACTGGACGCATCCGCCCCAGCTCGCCGACGAACTCGCGGACTACATCATCGATCTCGATTACGGTCGCCCGGGTGCCGCCCTCTCCCCCGCCGACTTTCCCAGCCCGACCATCATGCTGGACCAAATCATGCTGATGACCGAACGCCGCGGCTTTCATACCTTACGTCTGATGCAGAATCAGGCCTGGGATGTGTTGGCCGTCGTGTTCACCGGCACAGATCGCATTTTTCATCATTTCTGGCATTACCTGCAAACTCAGCCCGCTACCAGCACCGACTATCTTGACACTGCCGTCTCAGCCAAAATTCGGCAATACTTTCACCTTCTCGACAGCATCATCGGCAGCCTGGTGCGCACTGCGGGCACGGATGCCCATGTGTTCATGGTGTCCGATCATGGATTCGGCCCCGCCGCCCGCCATTGGTGCCATCTCAACAACTGGCTGCTGGAACTGGGCCTGCTGCGCCTGCGCAACAGTGGGGGCAGCAGTATATTGCAGCGGCTCAAGCGCCAAACCCCCTGGCTGCGCGATATTGCCAAACGCATTCTGCCTCAAGACGCACGCGAAACCTTGCGCCAACACGGCCATCTGGCCGAAGCCATCGACTGGTCCCAGACTCAGGCCTGGGCCGAGCCCCTCTACAACAATGTCGGCGGGGTCTTTCTGCACCACCAGCATCGCTTTGCCACCGGCATCGTCGCGCCGGACGCCGTTCCTGACTTGCTCGATACGATCAGTGCTACGGCTGCCAAACTCCGCATTCCTGGCAGCCGCCGTCCGCTTGTGCACAAAATCCAGCGCCGCCACGAGCTCTATCATGGCCCCTACGCCTCTCGCTTCCCCGACCTCATCCTCACCCTCGATCCCGACTACGCCGTCGTGCCCACCGTGGGCACTTCCCTCATCACCCCCGTCACCCAACTCTTGCGCACCGGCGATCACCGTCCCGAGGGCATCTTTCTGGCCTTTGGGCCCAGCCTGCGCAGCGGCCGGTTACACACCCCGCCGCATCTCGCCGACATCGCTCCCACCCTGCTGCACCTGGCTGGCCTGCCCATTCCCACCGATATGGATGGCCACCTCATCACCGGCATTTGGGAGCCCGATGGCCTGACCCAACATCCCCCCCGGCAACGTCTCCCCCTGCCCCCAGCCCACACCGATGCCCTACTGACCGATGATGAAATCAGCGCCGTGCAAGATCGTCTGCGGGGATTAGGCTATCTGTAAGAGCACCATGTACCTGATTATAGGCCTCGATGGCGCCGATTGGCGCATCCTTGACCCCTGGATCGAGCAGGGAATCCTGCCGCATCTGGCGGCCCTGCAACGGCGTGGCGCCTGGGGCTCTCTGCGCTCCACCCTACGGCCCGAATCCTCCACCGCCTGGAGCACCTTTGCCACCGGCCTCCTCCCCGGGCATCATGGCATCTTCAGCTTTAGCAGGCAACAACCACACAGCAGCCACTACGGGCTCAACAACGCCTTGCAGTTGCGAGCCCTCACCTTTTGGCAATGGGCAGCCGCCCAAAAACGCATGGCCCTGCTCAATGTGCCCATGACCTACCCGCCCCAGCCATTGCCCCAGGGCGGCATCATTGCCGGCATGCTCACCCCCAACCTGCGCAGTCCCTTCACCCAGCCCCTTGCCTGGCGAGACCAACTCCTGGCTGCCGTACCCGACTACGTCATCAATGTCGAGCGCACGGGCCTCGGTCTGGCCGACTTCATTCGCCAGACCACGCAGGCGATTCGTGCCCGCAGCCGAGCTGCCCAATGGATGCTGGCCCAAGACAACTGGGATGCCGCCGTCATCGTCTTCACTGCCACCGACCGCCTGCAGCACTACACCCTGCACCTGCTCTCGCCCACACACCCCGCCTACGATGCCCAGCAGGCCCGCACCCTCATGCCCCTTCTGCTGGCCGCCTATCAGGCCATCGATGAGGGCATCGGCCAACTCGTCGCCGCCGTAGGCCCCGACGCCACCCTCTTTCTGCTCAGCGACCATGGTTTTGCGCCCTGCAGCCGTCTCTTTAGCCCCAACATGTGGCTGGAAGCGCAGGGTTGGCTGCGGCGCCGAACCACCGCCCCCGTGTCTCCTTCGCTGTGGCAACGCCTGCGTACCAGCCCCCGTCTGCGACGCATCAAACAACGCCTGCCCCTGTTGCGTGACTGGCAACGGCGCCCCACCCCCGATAGCGCCCTGCAGAGCATCGACTGGGAGCATACCAGCGCCTTCTACGCCCCCACCTCCGGTATCCGTCTCAATATCCGCGGCCGCGAGCCCCAGGGCATCCTCAGCCCGGCCCAGGCCGATCATTTTGCCGACACCATCATTCATCGCCTGCTGGCACTGCGCGATCCCGACACAGGCGCCGCCCCCATCATAGCCGCGTATCGTCGTCACGAAGCCTACCCTGGCCCCTACACCGACTTCGCCCCCGACATCATCATCGAACCCCGCCGCCACGACCCCGACCCCGCCCTCAACACAGCCATCGGCTTCGGTTTTGCCCCCTCCGCCTTCACCAGCAGCGGCGACATCACCGGCAACCACACCTTCGACGGCATCTTTCTGGCCGCCGGTCCCGACATTGCCCCCCGCCGACTCAGCCACAGCCACCTCGTCGATATTGCCCCCACCATCCTGCATGGTCTCGGCGTTGCTCCCCCGCCCATGGATGGCGCCATCCTGCCCTTGTGGTCGCACCCCCGGCCACCCCTGGCGCCTGTCGACGCCCCACCTCCGCCGACGGGCATCGCCTTCGATCCCCAACTATCGGAAGCCGAACAGCGAGCCATCAGCGAACGCCTGCGCTCGCTGGGTTATCTCTGAAGCCGCGGGGCTGCCCTCATGCCACGGGCCGCGCACGCCACAACCGCAACAGTCGCCACTCGCCTCCCTGCACATCCACCTGCAACTCCAGCCGCGCCCCATCCGCGGTCTCTACCATGATCACAGTGCGTCCATCCGCCAGCGCATTCTGGCGACCCCAACCCACAATCGGCCAGCGCTGCCCCTGCCACCACACCGCCTGCGGCTGCCACTGCTGATGCCGGAAGCGCGCCTCCACCACCACCGGCTGATCCAGCAGCTCCCCCGTCCCCTTCTGCAGTCCGGTTTTTTGCGGCTGGCCCAGATACCGTTGCAGCAATTGCAGCATGGCCTGCGCCGATGCCAGCTTGTTGCCCCGGCGATCGAACGGCCACACATGCTTTTCGCCCCAGTCGGCGTCCGCGGCAGCCAGATGCACATACACCAATCCCACCGGTTTCTCATCCGTGCCCCCGCCCGGTCCGGCAATGCCGGTCACGGCCAGCGCCACATCGCTGCCCAAACACCTTCGCACCCCGCGCCCCATCTCGGCCGCGACTTCTGCGCTCACCGCACCTACCGCCAGCAGCGTGCTTTCCTGCACACCCAGCAGGTGCATTTTGGCCTCGTTGCTATACGAGACAATGCCGCCCAATACGTAGGCCGAACTGCCGGCTACATCCGTGAGCAGGCTGCTCACCAGGCCGCCCGTGCACGACTCGGCCAGCGCCAGCGTGCGATTCTGCGCCCGCAACTGCCGCCCGACTGCAGCACTCAGCGCCAGCAATTGATCATAAGCAGGTGGGGTTTGTTTCATGGTTGCCTCTCAGAACAAATCAGCATCCAGGGGCGGTCCAGCAGGCGAGTGAGCACCACCACCAGGGGCTGACCCTGGGGGTGATGGGCCAGACGGCGCCGAAACGCCTCCGGCTCGATGGCAGAACCGCGTTTTTTGACTGCGGTCACCCGGCCTTGCAGGGCCCGCAAGCGTTTATTCAGGGTTTTCAGATCAAAAGGATGATGTTCAAGGAGGGTCCAACGCCGCGTGAAAGGCGTATCCAGGGCAGCATCACCCGAAAGATAGGCGATCTGGGCATCGAATTGCCACAGATGATAGCGGTTCGCCAGGTCCCCCACAGCGCCAGCCCGGATCACCGCCGCATCAGGTTCGAATAGATAGGCGCCGGGGGCCGCCACCGGGGCTACCGCCCCCTCGCTGGCAATGCTGGCCTGCGCCGGCAGCACCGTCGCCCGGCGTCCCGGCTGCCGACACAGCCCCCCCAGCCACAACACCGCTTCTTTCAGGTTACCTTGCAGGCTGATCCATTCCGCCTCGGCCGTCGGTGGAATCGCCTGGTGGGGCAGGCCGGGCATGAGTTTGATGCCTAAATCGGGCGTGTGGCGTTGCTGGGCCAGCAGTGCGCTCAGCGGCGGGTGTAACGATTCGGGGTCGAAGAGGCGGCGGGAAGCAGTGCGGCGGCCGGGATCGGCCCAGGCAGCGGGGGGCAAAGCTGGTGGATGTCGCACATCGCCGCGGACGGGCCAGAGTCGCTCGTCCAGCCCCAGGGCGGCGGCATTGGCCTGCGTTAGCGCCAACGCCAGGGCATCCCGATCCAGCGCCAGCACGGGGCCGTGTGCGGCCAGAGCCAGGCTATCGGCGCCCAGACCACAGCCCCAATCCCCCACCCAGCCGTAGCTCCGAAAGCGCCGGGCCGTGTACGCAGCCACCAGTGCCGAACTGGCTTGCTGATAGGCCGTACGGCTGAAAAACATGCGCCCGGCCTGAGCGGGGAATTTGCTCTGCGCACGCTGCCGCAACCGTGCGGTCTCCACCACGGCGGCGGCTTGCGCGGGCGTGAGATGCCGGCGCAGACGCATGAGCGTGGCCAATAATTCGGCGTCGGTAGGGGGCTGGGCCGTCAATTGCGCCAGCCAGGGCGCGGCCGCGGGCGTTTGCAACCAACGGATCAGGGCCGGTGTCAGGGGCATGGCTGGGAGGCGGTGTCGCAGCCTTGTGCCAGGGGCAAGCGCACATGAAAGGTGGTGCCGTTGCCGGGTGTCGATTCCACGTCGATCTCGCCATGATGGGCATCGACGACCCAGCGCACAATCGAAAGTCCCAACCCTGTGCCGCCGTGCGTACGGGCTTTGTCGGCGCGATAGAAACGGTCGAAAATGTGGGGCAGGTCCTCGGTGGCGATGCCCTGACCTGTATCGCTGATCGTGATCTGAGCTTGCTCGCCCAGGCACTGCAACCCCAGCTCGATCTTGCCCCCGGCCGGGGTGTATTGCACGGCATTATTCAGCAGATTCACCAACAATTGCCGTAGACGATCGGCGTCGCCCATGACGACGGCCTGATCTTCATGCACGATGTTGATCTCGATATGTGCGGCATGACGCTTAATCTGGCGGTAGACGTTCAGCATCAGCGTATCCAGTTCCACGCGTTTTCGCGGCATAACCATATCCGTATCCTCTTGCGCCAGCAATAGTAAATCAGAGATCAAGCGGCGCATACGCTGTGCTTCCACCTCGGTTTCGGCCAGCATCTCCTGTTTTTCATTCGCGGGCAAGGTGTCGGCGCGTTTGAGCAGGCTGATATTGCCCAGAATGGTCGTCAGCGGTGTGCGCAGTTCGTGCGAAATATCGCCGGAAAAACGTTTTTGTTTTTCGAACAGCTCTTGCAACCGATCCAACATCTCATTGAAGGTGTTGATCAGCGTGCTGATCTCGTCGGCACGATGGTCGGGTACAGGGATGCGGCGGTCGAGACGGCCGGTGCGAGTGATAGCCAGGGCCGTGCTGGTGGCCTCCTGGATGGGGCCCAGGGCGGCGCCCGCCAGCCAATAGCCCACCACCGCCCCCACTATCAGGGCGGCGGCGATGATCCAGAAAAAGCTGGTGGCCAATTCCCTGAGGATGGCTTGCTCGGGCGCCAGGAGCCGGGCCACCTGCACAATGGCGATGACTTCGCCGCCGAAAGTAACCGGCGCAAAATAAACGCGCAAATCATCTGGCTGCTGTGAGCTGAGCGCATAAAAACCGGCCTGGCCATTCAGCGCCTGACGATACAACGCTTCGGGAAGGGGAAGGGTGGTGTTGATGAGATTGTCGGAACGATGGGTGATGCGCCGATTGGCGTCACGCACCTGTACAAAAACCTCGGTTTCGAATGATGCTCCCAATGTGGGCAACAGGAAATCCGCTATCGGGCTAGACGGGGCAGTGATCTCTAATAAGCTTACGATCTGGTCGCCCTTGTTTTTGATCTCCATGTCGATTTCGTCGCGCACGCGATTATCGAGGGATGAAAGCGACATCACCACTATCAAAAACAGCAGACCAGCCAGCAGGGCGCTGTACCAAAGGGTCAAACGCAGACGCAAAGACATAGGCTGACCGCAATCAGGCTTTGCGCAGGATGTAGCCGGCGCCGCGCTTGGTGTAGATCAGACGCGGTTCTCCGCCGGCTTCCAGCTTGGTGCGCAGATAGCGGATGTAGACCTCGATGATGTTGCTTTCCCCACCAAAGTCATAATCCCAAATTTCATCATAAATCTGCGCCCGAGTGAGCACTTGATTCGGATGCCGCATGAATAATTCCAGCAGATCATATTCGCGGGCCGTGAGCTCGACTTCGCGTTCGCCACGGTGCACAGCGCGAGCCGCGGTATCAACCACAAGATCGGCAAATTCCAGTTGCAGGTTCTCGGGGGCATGCTCGGTGCGGCGCAGTTGGGCACGAATACGGGCCAGCAGTTCATCGATATCAAAGGGTTTTGTTACGTAATCGTCGGCGCCGCTGTCTAGCCCCAATACCCGATCATCTACTTGATCCCGGGCTGTGAGTATGAGAATGGGCAGGCTACTTTCTTCGCGGATGCGTTTGCAAACTTCGATGCCGTCCATGCCCGGCAACATCAGGTCCAGAATAATCAAATCGGGTTGGGTGTCCTGAAAGGTCTGCAAGGCCTCGGAGCCACTGGCCACCAGAGAAGTTTCGTAGCCTTCGAGGATCAAGGCCCGTCGTAGCAACTTGCCAATAGCGGGATCATCTTCGATGATGAGAATATAAGCAGACATAAAACGCTCCTTGAAATAGATGGGTGGGCTAGCAGTGTGTCGGGAAAAAACGGGGATGCTGATTCTTGCAGATAGAAGAGAAAAAGCAGCGTTCATCTGCATCCTATCAAAAACGAGACCGACTTCTGCGACAGCCTTGTAGTGAGGCATCGCCTCAAACCGACGAGAAACAAATGCTGATAACGCGATCAGATTTTAATGCAGGGGTACAGAGACGCAGAGGAAGAAAAAGAGTCATTTGTCACCTGCAGCGGTCGTGAGGCCACAGCACAGACCCTGCGGGGTCCTGGCGCCATGAGACGACGAATTCGATTCGCCGGATGGATGGTGATCATTCGTGCAGAATTCGAGCGATGGAAGTACCTAGCTGAGCTGGAAAGCGGGCGAGCCTTCTGCGGCCAAAACTGTGCGGAGTTGATCGATGCTGAGATTGCCGCCGCTGAGCACCACGCCCACGCGCTTGCCGGCCAGTTGGCGGCGCAGTTTTAGCGCCCCTGCCAGGGCTGCCGCCCCGGCGCCTTCGGCCAGATTGCGGGTGTGGGCCAATAAGGTGACGATGGCCTGACGCATCTCATCTTCGCTCACGAGGATAAAGTCATCGAGATGGGTGCGGAGGATGGATTGGGGGAGGGCAAAAGCCGTACGGGTGGCCAGGCCTTCGGCAAAGGTATTCATCCCGGCCTCCCGGAGTTCCCCTGCCAGCCACGAGTGGTAGGCAGCGGGAGCCTGTTCGGCCTGCACGCCGATCACAATGATGTCGGGTTGGATGCTCTTGGCGGCGATGCAGGCGCCGGCAGCGCCGCTGCCCCCGCCCACCGGCACCAGTATCGCATCAAGCCGTGGCTGCTGTTCCAGCATTTCCAGGGTGAGGGTGCCCACGCCGGCAATCAGCAGTGGCTCGTTTCCCGAATGCACATAGCGATAGCCCTGGCGTTGCGCCTCCTGCTCCACCCAGACGCGGGCGGCGTCAAAATCCTGACCGCGAAATACGACTTCGGCGCCCAGGTGACGCATGGAAAGCACCTTAGCCGGGTTGGCGCCTTCGGGCACGGCGATGATGGCTCGGGTTTGGAACAGGCGGGCGGCGTAGGCGATGGATTGGCCATGATTGCCGGTGCTGGCCGTAATCACACCGGCCTGGCGCTGGGCCGCGGGCAGATGCCGCAGGAGATGAATGCCTCCCCGCACCTTAAAGGCTCCTATCGGCTGATGATTTTCATGCTTGACCCAGATTTCGGCGCCCACCATCTGACTGAGGCTGGGATAGTGGTACAAAGGTGTGGGGTTGAGATAGGGGGCGATGCTGCGGCGAGCATCCAGGATGTCGGCCAGGGTAATGGTCATGGGAGGTTCCGATCATAGGGAATAAAGTAGCTGCATTATAGGTGACAGTCGCAACCCTGCACAAGCACGGCGTGCGGGCAATTATCATCCCGTGCAGTTATCGTCGCAAAAGCATCATTTCCATGGCCGCCGAGTGTGGTATACTCTTGGTCACTATGGCTTGCTTCAATAGGATAAATTGACATGCCCGCATACTATTCTGTACAAGTCCGTACCCACACCGGCTGCGTGCGCGAGATCAACGAAGACCTGGCTCAGACCGTCCTCGATTGGCCGCAAGCCCCGGCTTCTCTCGATAGCCTCATCGCACTCCGTGGGCATCTTTTTGCCGTGGCGGATGGCATGGGCGGACATGCCGCTGGTGATGTTGCTGCCCGCACCGCCATCGACGCCCTGTTTCAGGCCTATTACAGCCACGATGAACAAGCCATCGATGCCAATCTGCGGGCGGCAATTGCCCGCGGGAACGAGGCCATCCGCCAAAAGGCCAGCGCCGATACCATGCTTGCCGGTATGGGAACCACACTCGTGGCCGCAGTGCTTCATGAGCAAACGCTGACCGTCGCCCATGTGGGGGATAGCCGGGCATATCTGTTCCGGGAAGGCCATCTGGATTGCCTGACCCGAGATCATTCCTGGGTGGAAGAGCAAAGACGGGCGGGCGTGCTCAACGACGAAGAAGCGCGGCGTCATCCCTACCGCAATGTGGTCACTCGCTCGTTGGGTCCCGACCGCGATGCGCACCCCGACCTGTTGCATGTGGATGTGCAGCCACATGATTTGCTGCTGCTCTGCAGCGACGGCCTCAGCAATCTGCTTACAGACGAGGAATTACAGCGTTTTATGGCGGCTTATTCACTGGACGAAGCTGCCGACAACATGTTGGAACTGGCACTGGAGCGGGGCGCCCCCGACAATGTGACCTTTGTGTTGGTGCAGATCATGGCAACCGCAACCCGCAAGCAACGTCGTCTGTGGCCGTGGATGCTTAGCGTGCTCATCCTCCTGACCCTGGTCACCATCCTATTTCGAGGCCGCCTGCGACCCCTGCTCTCGGGGTTGCCTGCCACTCCCACGATCGCACTGCCCGCACACCCACCAACGTCCCCGCCGCCATCTGCCACCCCCACAGCGGCGCCCCCGGTGGCGGCGCCCATCCCCATAGATTTCATCGAGCTGTCTGCCGACACGCCCGATGCCGGCGCCCGCTTTGGTGATCTGGACGCCCAATCCCGCAGGCGAGGCCGCCCCCTGCCTGAATACTACGTCCTTTACGTAAGCGGCCCCCTGGTGCACCGAGAAGCCAGCTCGCAATCGTGGCGGTTGGCCCTGGCGCAACAGCACCGGGGTGAGCATGTGTATTGGTTCAGCATCGATGGTACATTAGAGGCTCCTTTGCCCGAAGTGGGTAGCTGGGTGGGGCTGGTCGGGCGCCCGCAAGTGGAAGATGATTTGGAGGGAGATAGTCTGCTGGTGCCACAACTGTTGCTCGATGCCAAAGGACGGCCTGTTTGGGTGGCCGGTGGCAACCTGGCAACCTGGCTGCGAGACTATTCCCGCCCCATGTGGGTGTTCAGCGTATTCGGTCGTGGCGGCGGCAACGATCTGGGAATCGACACACCGGTCGGCGCCGAAGGGGAACCGGTGGTGATGTGGGGCAGTTGGTCTTTGTCGGAAGGCGACACCGTGCAATTCAACGCCCTGGATCCGAAACCCTATGTTTGGCGAGAGGGTGGGTATCGGTAAAAAGGCCGGGTGGCCGAAGGCCCCATAGCCCCGATTGCAATCGGCGGGGTTGGGCGCGACGGCTGGGGCTATCTCCGTTCGGCTCCGCGTTAAATTTGTCCGCGTCATCAGCGCTTGCTTCTTAGTGGTTTGAGGCAAAGTTTCGCTAGACAGACATTTAGGGTAGACTGTGTCTGAAAGTGAAAGAAATATGAGAAGAAATACCAGTAGGCACTGTTACCCCCTTCTATTTTAATCTGATCTAGATCATAGCTATAAAATTATAACCGTGCTATCATGTTCGTGCACCTGAACATTGAATCATAACAACTTGTGCATCAGGATGTAATGAGTTTCATTTGATGCACATGTGTCCGTCTTTCAACCCAGGAGGTGCCTATCGACAGACAAAAGAGGTAGGAAGGATTTCGTTTTCAACACTGTGTACCGGCCCAATTTCATGGGCCATTAGTTAGAGGAGGATTTTTCATGCAACGCAAAACCACATTTACACTTCTACTCCTCCTGAGTCTTGTTCTGATTGTAACGCTTGGGTCAGCTTCAGCTTCGCTGGCCGATCCAGGTCAACCCACCGCCAATCTGAATCCAGACCAGGCCAAAGCAGGCTATCTCGGGTCAGTCGTTTGTCAAGGCTGCCATTCTGATATTCATGCCTCTTGGCTACAAACTCTGCATCCTTGGAAGGTACGGCCTAAAGCCGAAGCCGACATCGTGGGGCAATTCCCCGTGGAGATGGATGGTGTCACCTACACCCTGGACGATGTCGATTGGGTGATCGGCGCCCATCCCAAGTGGAAACAGCGCTACATCCATATCGGCGACGATGGCGTATGGCACATTCTGCCTATCCAATGGAACATCGCCACTCAGGAGTGGGTGCCCTATAGCCACGACGGCGACTACCGCGACGGCTGTGCTGGCTGTCATACCACCGGCTACAACGTCGAAACCAAACAATGGATCGAACCAGGGGTGGCCTGTGAATCGTGCCACGGCCCTGGTCAGGCCCATCTCGCCGGCGGATTCCTGGGCCAACCGGGTGATCGCGCCATTTATGCCAAATCCGACCCCGAAGTCTGTGGCTCCTGCCACACCCGCGGCAAGACCAAAGACGGCCAGTGGAGCTGGCCCGAAGGCTACGTGCCCGGCGGTAACGTCCACCTGGACGACATCTACGATGTGACCACCTCGGCGGCGAAATGGTGGTTCGACAACCCCGATGATGCCACCGACCCCTATCATGCCAAGAGCCACCACCAGCAGTATCCAGAATGGAAGGCCTCGCGGCACAGTTCTGCCCTGGAGAACATCCGCAACCTGCCGTTCACGCAGGATTCCTGTCTCCAGTGTCACTCGCAAGACTACCGGGATGATCCCACCAATGTCACCAAAGAGACGGCTGAATTCGGCATCACCTGCCAGACCTGCCACGCTACGCACG
>JAADGC010000162.1 GCA_013152585.1 Chloroflexota bacterium | reverse complement strand
ATGTCAAAAAGAACGATGCGGAGGTTCTGCGCCAAAAATGGGGTACTCTTCATTGCTGCTTCCCGCATCTCACTCTTGACGGACAGCATAAAACCGGCTATAATGAAACTATCGAATGGTAGACTGCATTGACGAAAGTGGGCGACCCCCACTTTTTTCTTTGTCTATCTCACTTGTTTCACCTGTTATGTAGAGTAATACCAGCAATGAATAAACAATTGCTCATGGCCATCAACCAGATCTGTGCCGAGCGCAACTTACGCCCGCAGGTCGTCATCGAAGCGGTCGAACAGGCTCTTGTCACCGCCTATAAGCGCAACTTTGGCAATGCCGACAATGTCGAAGCCAAACTGGACCCGGAAACGGGAGACATGCGCATCTTTGCCCGCCTGGATGTCGTTCCACCCGACGAACTGGAAGACCCCCAAACCCAAATATCCCCCGAAGCAGCCGCCGAAATCGATCCGGACCATGCCACAGTTGGCGATGCGATCCTGATCGAGAAAACCACGGATGATTTTGGCCGTATCGCTGCCCAAACCGCCAAACAAGTCATCTTGCAGCGCATTCGCGAGGCCGAGCGAGATGCTATTTACGACGAATATGCCACCCGCGAAGGGGAACTCATCCAGGGTGTTGTACGCTCCATCGACACCAACAACAGCCTCGTTGTATCGCTGGACGGCGGGCGCGCCGAAGGTGTGCTGAGCCGAACGGACCAGATCCCCGGCGAACGCCATCGCCCCAATTCCAGCATTCTGGCCTATGTGAATGAGGTCTCGCGGGGCAACCGCGGTGCTGTCATCCATCTCAGCCGCACGCATCGCAACATGTTGCGCCGTTTGCTGGAAAAAGAAGTCCCCGAAATTAAACAAGGCACGGTTGAGATCAAGGCCATTGCCCGCGAAGCCGGCTCCCGCTCCAAAGTGGCCGTGGCCGCCACCCAGACCGGCGTCGATCCGGTAGGCTCATGCGTAGGCATGCGTGGCATACGCATCCAAAATATCGTCAACGAACTCAACAACGAAAAAATCGATGTCATCGAATGGCATCCTGATGGCGAGCGCTTTGTTGCCAACGCCCTCAGCCCGGCCCGCGTCGTGGATGTCCTCCTCTTCCCCGAACATGACAAGACCGCCATGGTCGTGGTGCCCGACAACCAGCTTTCGCTGGCCATCGGCAAAGAAGGCCAAAACGCCCGCTTGGTGGCCAAACTCACCGGCTGGCGCATCGACATCAAGAGCGAAACCGAAGCCAGCACCGAAGGCATGGATGAAGTAGAACGCCAACGCATCCGCCAGGAGCGCAAGAAACGATCCCAGGCAGATGATCTGCTCGCAGCCGCCCGCCGTATGCTGGAAGAAGAAGCGCCAGAGACCGCTCCCATTGCCGACGTTCTGGAATCCGAAGCTATTTTAGAGGCTCTGGACGGCAGCGAACAACCTTTGTTCGAGGAAAGTCTGGCCGAAGTCGTGGGCGACGAAGCCCTGGCCAAAGCAGCGCTGCAAGAAATAAGCCTCGAATCGGAATCAGTTGTCGCTGCCGAAGACGAAGCCGAACCCACCTATGACCTTGCTGCCGCACTATCCGACGCCATGACTGGCTTCGAGAAACAGCCGGAAACCTCCAGTTTTGATGATGAACTCTTCCGGCAGGTCTTCAAAGAAGAAACAAACGCAGAAACCGAAGATGCAGAAAGCGCCTCTCCTCAAAAAAAGAAAAAGAAACGTCGCAAAGACCGCCGCCTGGTTTTCGACGAAAATCAAGGACGTGTGGTCGCCGTCAAACGGCGTAAACGAGATCAGACTGGACAACCTGATCTTGATGTCGACGACCTCGATTTCGAAGACATTTAGACCTCTCACCCGGTTTCCTCATTGTCTGCGACAATGAAAGGCAAGCACAAACACACCCCCCAACGTACCTGTATCATTTGTCGGCGCACCTTAGCCAAACGGGAACTCACCCGTATCGTGCGTACGGGAGATGGCGTGTGTATTGACCCTACAGGCAAGATGGCTGGACGCGGCGCCTATGTATGTGATGACGAAGCCTGCTGGCGCCAACTTGAAGCCAGCAACGCTCTTGCCCGGGCGCTGAAGACATCCCTCAGCCCCGACGATCGCGCCCGTCTCAATGCTGCCGCTGCCAAACACACACACGTTCCGCCTGGCTCCCCGGCATGAATGCCATGCAACAGCACACCCAAGTGGCCCAGGCCACATCCTCATCCCCGTTCGCCTTCTTGATTCCCTCGGGAGTTCGAGTCATGTTTTGAGCCCTGCCTTTGCTCATCCTTAGCTCAATAAGTCCTCCCGGGGTTGAACGACAGATCATCAAGCTATTTACCTGTCTCCTTATTCTTCCAGTCATTTCTACTCGCAAGGGAGGATTTTTCTATGCAAAAACCAATGACTCCTCACCACCCCAAAGCCTATACCGATCCCCAACGTCCTGCTGGCACGCGCCAGGCGCTCGCCCGCAGGCGTAGCAACCGTCCCCGCGCCCGGGGGGGGCAGCGCCGTCGCAAAAAAACTTCCTCCTCTTCTGCAACGACAACAACCAGCACCCCGCAGACGGCCCCACCCGCCCCGCCGGTGATCAAAAAAGCACGTCCCACAAAAATCGAAATTCCCGAAATTATTGCCGTTCGCGACCTGGCTCAGCTCACGCAGACCAACCCCATCGAGATCATCAAGATACTCATGAGCTACGGCACCATGGCCACCATTAACGAGCTCATCGATATCGACACCGCTACCATCGTGGGCGAAGAGCTGGGAATCGCAGTGGGGCGCGAAACACTGGCCGAGCCCGAAGTAGAAGCCGGCGCCGAAAGCCCCAAAACTCTGCGCGAGCGCCTGCTGGAAATGGAAAAAGATGACAGCAAGCTCCAGTCTCGCCCCCCGGTCGTCACCGTTCTCGGTCATGTCGACCACGGTAAAACGACCCTGCTCGATGCCATTCGTGATACCAACGTGGTTGCCGGCGAATCAGGTGGCATCACCCAACATATTGCCGCCTATCAAGTAACCGTGGGCGACAACAAAATCACCTTCCTGGATACGCCCGGTCATGCTGCCTTCACGGCCATGCGCGCCCGCGGCGCTCAGGCTACCGACATCGCTATCCTGGTGATTGCCGCTGACGATGGCGTCATGCCACAAACCCGTGAGGCCATTGCCCACGCCCAGGCGGCACGCGTGCCCATCCTCGTTGCCCTGAACAAAATCGACAAAGACAACGCCAATCCCGACCACGTCAAACAACAATTGGCCGATATGGGCCTGCAGCCCGAAGAATGGGGAGGCGAAACCACCATCGTTCCCCTCTCAGCCAAAAAACGCATCAACATCGACGAACTGCTGGAAAACGTACTCCTGGTCACCGATGTCATGGACTTGAAAGCCAATCCCGAAGGCGAGGCCATTGGCACTGTCATCGAAGCCAAACAGGACCGCCATTTGGGCAATGTGGCCACGGTTCTGGTGCAGCGTGGTACCCTGCACCAGGGTGACTCGGTCGTCATCGGTCAGGTGTGGGGACGTATCCGTTCGCTTATTAACGATCTGGGGGAGGCCATCAAAGAAGCCACGCCCGCCATGCCGGTCATCGTCTCCGGCCTGCATGGAGTGCCGTCGGCCGGCGACATCTTCCAGGTAGTCGAAAATGATAAAATCGCCCGCCAGATCGCCCAGGAACGGATCGATAAATCACGCGAGCTGGCTACTCCCCGTAGAAGCCTTTCGCTCGACGATCTCTATTCCCAAATTCAATCTGGCGAAGTCAAAGACCTCAACCTCATCATCAAAGCGGATGTCCAGGGCTCATTAGAGCCTATCATCAACTCGCTGAACGATCTCAGCAACGATGAAGTGCAAATTCGCATTCTGCATCAGGACGTGGGCGCCATCACCGAATCCGATGTCATGCTGGCCACTGCCAGCCGGGCACTGATCCTGGGCTTCCACGCCAAAGTCGATACGGTCGCCCAACGCCAGGCCGAAGCCAACGGCGTCGATATCCAGATCTACGACGTTATCTATCGACTGATCGACGACATGTCCAAAGCCATGACCGGCATGCTGGAACCCATCTACGAAGAAAAACGCATCGGCACAGCCGAAGTGCGCGCTATCTTCCGCATTCGTGGTCAGGGACAGGTCTTGGGCTGCCTGGTGCAAGATGGCGTGATACGACGCGACGCCATTGCCCGAGTCTCGCGCCATGGCACGGAATACTACAACGGACATATTACCAGCCTCAAGCGCTACCAGGAAGACGTGCCCGAAATACGCATGGGCTATGAATGTGGGTTGTCCATCAGCGGCCTCGACAAGCCCCAAGAAGGTGACATCGTTGAAACCTATGAAAAAGTGCGGGTGCGCTGATCCGCATCACCTGCCCCTGAGGAGGCCCACTCATGAGCCGTACCTTCCGTAAAGAACGCCTGGAAGAACTGCTGCGCCGGGAGCTTGGCAGTATTCTCAGCTTCGGTCTCAAAGATCCCCGACTCACCAACATCACGCTCAACGAAATCGAAGTCTCGCTCGATTTGCAGACCGCTCGCATCTTCGTCAGTGTGCTGGAAGAAGACGACGACGTCGAACAGGTCAAACAGGCTCTCGAACATGCCCGGGGATTTCTGCGTAGCTCGCTGGCCGGTCGTCTCACGCTGCGGCATGTACCCGACCTGGTCTTCCGGGTCAGCCGCAGCGTCATCGAAGCCCAACGTATCGATGCCTTGTTTGCACAACTACCACCCTCAAGCTCCGAAGAACCCGACATCCTTGGTGAAGACATTGACTGATCCCTCTCTCCCCACTCAGCCCCCGGCTGAACTCCTCGAAGCCCTCAACTACTGCCGCCGACCGCTGATCATAGCCCACCTGGCCCCGGATGGCGATGCCATTGGCAGCCTGTTGGCGTTGGGCCACATGCTCCATCGCCTGGGCAAAGACCCCATCCTTGCCTGCCAGGATCCACCACCGGCTTCCCTGCGTTTTCTCCCCGGCAGCGATCGCATTACCAACGATGTGCGGGATTATGCTGTCGATCAGATTATCGCCGTTGATAGCAGTGATCCCACCCGCATGGGAAGCATCTACGATCCCGGCGAGCACAAAAACCTGCCCCTATTGGTCATCGACCATCACGTGACCAATGTCGCTTTTGGCCAGATCAATTGGGTCGAACCCGCGACTGCGGCCACAGCCCAGATGATGTACGATCTGGCTCTGGCCCTCGACATCGAAATCGATACGGATCTCGCCACTTGCATGCTCACCGGCATGGTGACAGACACCCGGGGCTTTCGCACCAACAACACCACTGCTCGTGTGCTCGACATTGCCGCCGCGCTCATGCAGGCCGGCGCCTCGCTCAACCGCATCATGGAGCGCACCCTCAACAGTCATTCCTTCAACCTTATCCAATTGTGGGGTCGGGCGCTGGAGACAGTAGAGTTTGATCGGGGTGTCATCCATGCCACCAACAGCCTCGTCATGCGCGAAGGCCTCGATGGCATCGTCCGCCCCGAAGGCCTGACTTCCTTTATCCTGGGCGCCTACGAAGCCAAAGCAGCCGTAGTCTTTACTGAATTGCCCGAAAACAAAGTCGAATGCAGCTTTCGTGCCCGTCCGGGCCAAAATATCGCCGAGGTCGCCTTTGCATTGGGTGGGGGTGGACATCCCCTGGCGGCGGGATGCACCATTTCGGGCATGCTGCCCGAA
The DNA here is from genome assembly GCA_013152585.1 of Chloroflexota bacterium. Classification (GTDB taxonomy): domain Bacteria; phylum Chloroflexota; class Anaerolineae; order J102; family J102; genus JAADGC01. Next base: position 6,523 of record JAADGC010000162.1, on the reverse strand, counting down.
ATCAAAGAGCTCGTGCTTTCCCGCCTGATCGAGCAAGTGCTGTCTTCGTAGCCCCGATCTCCATGACTCCTGTTCTCCCGCCGCCCGGTGTGCTTTGTATCGATAAGCCGGCCGGCATGACCTCGCACGACGTGGTGGCCAGCGTCCGTCGTCTCATCGGCCAAAAACGCGTGGGCCATGCCGGCACTCTCGATCCCCTGGCAACCGGGGTGCTCCTGGTCTGCATTGGCACAGCCACCCGCATCAGCGATTATCTGCAGGCCGGGCGCAAGGTGTATCGCACACTCATGCGCCTGGGCGCCGCCACCACCACCTACGATGCCGAAGGCGACACCACGCACACGGCAATCGTCCCCGACTTCCGCAGCGACGACATCCTCGCCGCCCTCCAGCCCTTCACCGGTGAGATCGAGCAGGTGCCGCCCATGTATTCGGCGATCAAACAGGGGGGCGTGCCCCTGTACAAGCTGGCTCGAGCCGGCATCGAGGTCGAACGAGCAGCCCGGCAGGTTGTTATCGACGACATCACGCTGGAAGCGTGGCAGTCCCCAGACATCACCCTGCGCATTCGTTGCTCGTCGGGCACTTATGTGCGTAGCTTGGTACACGACATCGGTCTGGCCCTGGGTGTCTACGCTCATGTGCGGGAGTTACGGAGGCTGGCATCGGGCAACTGGCATGTGGATAACGCTGTGGCTCTGGCCACGCTGCAACAAAACACAGAAGACTGGCAGCACTATCTCGTGCCCCTGTCCCGCATTTCACTTGGCCTCCCCACCATTACCCTGACCGAGGTGCAAGTGAGGGCCTTCGCCTATGGTCAGGCAATCAGTCTGGCTAACGAGCTGGAAGCAAACGAATACCAGGTTCTGGGGCCAGACGGTCGGTGCCTGGGCATCGGCCGCGTGTCTCCCCAAAGCGCCCTCCTCGCTCCCTCCAAGGTCTTCATCGACCCCACCATGCTCTCCACGTTCTGATTCATGCAGGTTTACGAATCCATCGATCACGCCGCCCTCAGCGGCCCTACATTCCTCACCATCGGCACCTTCGACGGTGTGCATCGGGGGCACCGGGCGCTGATCGGCGCCATGCGCACCGCCGCCCAAGAAGCCGGTGCTGCCGTGGGGCTGCTCACCTTTCATCCGCACCCGCGCACCGTGCTGCGGCCGGGCCAACCGGTGGCCATGCTCAGCTCATTGGCCGAGCGTCTGGCTCTTTACAAAGAAACCGGCCTCGATTTCGTGATCCTGCATCCCTTCACCCTCAACACGGCCCATACCCCGGCCGCCAGGTTCATCCACCGCCTGCATAGTCATTTGCAATTGCGCCAACTGTGGGTGGGCCCCGACTTTGCATTGGGCAAAGATCGGGAAGGCGATGTCGCTTTTTTGCAGACCTACGGCACCCAAAACGGCTTTCAGGTGCACAGGGTGCCCGAATTCTATTGGGAAGAACAGAATATCCGCACCAGCCGCATCCGTCGCCTGATCGAGATTGGCAATGTACGCTGGGCGGCTGATTGGCTGGGGCGCTTCTACAGCCTCTCGGGCATTGTAGTGCACGGCGCCCATCGCGGGCACACCATCGGCATCCCCACCGCCAACCTCTCCCCGGCCAGCGGACGCGTGATTCCGGCCAACGGCGTTTATGCCACCTGGGCCTGGATTGGCGGCCAGCGCTATCTGGCTGTCACCAACATCGGCCTGCGCCCCACTGTGCAGGGCACACATCGCACCATCGAGTCTCACATCATCGACTTCGATGCACCCATCTATGGCCGTTGCCTGCGCCTTGAGTTCGTGGCCCGCCTGCGGGACGAGGTGAAATTCGCCAGCCTGGAGGCATTGGTGGCCCAGATCGAACGGGACCGGCAGCGCGCCATCGAAATCTTACTGTCAGAACCCGTTGTGCCCACGCAGCCCCGCTTCCGGGAGATCGCCTCTACCGCCGATCGGGGCGTGCAGGTGTGGGCAGACAGTCAGGCGCTGCTCTTTGCTCACAGCGCCCTGGCCATGTTTTCGTTGCAGGGTGCTGCCGAGGCGGACGGCGCCACCGTACAGCAGCTTGTCGAGCTTGCAGGTGAGGATGTCGAAGATCTGTTACGGCGCTGGCTGGCCAAGCTTTTATGGCTGTCGGAGGCAGAGGGCGTGATGTGGTTAGAGTATGATGTACGGGAAATAGCGGCGCAACGACTGGTGGCCACGGTGACAGGGCGCCGGGGGCGCAACGAAATGGCCCACATCAAGGCCATCCATAGCCTGAGCGTCAAAGCGCCAGCCCCAGCCGGACAGGGCTGGGAAGCCCGCGTGCTATTCGATACCTGATCCGGCAGGGTCGGCGCCGGCCATGTCGTAAGCATCCCAAATATCCTGAAAAACCCCGGGCGCCAACGGATACACCTGCCGCAACATGGCTCGTGCCACGTCCTGCACTTCCCACTGGGCTGCTTTATCGATGCGCAACCAGAAAAAGTGGCGCAGGGGCCGATAGCCCATCGACATGACCAGCCGTGTCTCGGCGGCATTGGGCAGCAGAAAACGCGCATCTTCTTTGCGAATGCCGGCCTGGCGCAGCGAAGTATAGGCCCCCTGCAGGCTGCGCCACATCTCGTGCATGGCCTGATCTGCGGCCTCGTTCTGCTGCACCGCCGGGGGGATGATGGCCTGCCAGCCGCCTTTATCCAGGCTCACGTAGCGCTGCGATTCCTGGCTGAACGAGGCCAGGCGATGGCGCACGATCTGGTGGCTGCAAGTGCGGGAGATGCCTTCGATGAGAAACGTGGCTGCCCCATGTTTTTCGGGCTCGGGCAGATCATCGACGGGGATATAACCCAGTAAGGTGACTTTCATGATCCTGCTTCCTCTTGCCGCTCGATATCCGCGTAGACGGTGGGCAGCACGGGTTGGGCCAGCGCCACCAGCGCCCGGGCGAGTGGCGAGTGCGATTGCCGCCAGAAATCACGAATGTTGCGGGCGTTCAGACTGAAAATCCACTGCTCCCCGGCCAGCCGGGTGTACTCGACCGACGGTTGATTGGCCAGCAGCAGCACATCCTCATCCAGTGGCTGCTGTTCGACACGAAACACAAAACGCACGTGTTCGATAATATCTTCGTGCCCTTCACGCACCCGCAGCGAGATGAACGCTGGTTGGGTGCCCATGCGGGCTTCGGAGCGATAACACACGCGCCCGGCATATTCGATGAGATTCTCGGCCAATGTCCCGGCGCCCTGCCGCACGGGGTGATCTGGCGGCGGGACGGATTCGATTTGGGTGTGGGCAAGTAGTGTGACGACAGTGCGCAAAATGTGTACCTCCAGAGTCCAGCCGGAAACAGGCGATGACCATGATAGCAGGCCCAGGCGCCGGAGCGCAAGGCTGTGGGGGAGAGGGATGCGTTTCGATGCGACTCTTGCCGGGCAGGGCAAGCTGGGGGGCGCCCCCGTTTATGCGGTGGGTGCGCTTAAGGAGCCAGCGGGCGTAAAACGATAATCCGGCGATCGGCCGCCAGCCAGTCCGCCAGCCTTGGCCCCTCATTTGCTGGGGCAGCTACATCGATGCTCCCTTCGCCGCGGGCGAGCAAGGTCACGGTGATAGGTGCCTGATCGACGGCGAAAAGAAGCAGCGTATCCCCGGGAGTCAGACGGGCCAGGGTCGGGCTGATGGGCAGGGTCATAAGCCAGACGTCGGGGGGCAGGGCTAAGGTTTGGGTGATGACCAGGGGGGCGTCTTGGGCCACGGCTGCGATGGTCAGACGGCCAATGACCTGGGTCGTATCGGTAAATACATTGGTGGCTTCGGGGACATCCGTGAGAGATACATCGTCCGCGATGATGTGAGTGTAGGGAGGAAGAGCGCGAGAGGCCACAACCGCGGTAACGGTGGCAGGAGGTGAGATGGGAGGGATGAAAAGGATAATTAACGCACCCAACAACGTCAGCAGCAGGCTCAATGCCAGAGTGATGCGCCCCAAGGTGAAGAAGGGGGCCGAGGAAGATGCGGGCTCAGTCGTCTTTGTCATCTTTTGTTTTCTCCTGGCGCAGGGTGAGCGAGCCTTTGAAGGTGAGGTCGATGGCCTGGGGTTTGTCTGCGGTGGACTCTGGCGGCGGCTGGTGGGTGTCGTAGGGGAAGGGATCGGTATCAGGCATCTGCTTGGGGTCGAAGGGCCATCCCAGATCCCAGGGCGGAATGTAGCGATAGACCCATTGGTTGAGAACGTCCCAGAGCAGGCGTTCGTCGCGCAGGCTGGTGGGACGAGGGATGTGCATGGCTTCCAGTATCTTGTGGCGGTGGAGATCGAAAGCAACCCGGATCAGGGTGCCGTAATCCGCGGCCTGGGCCACCGCGGCCAGGTAAAACCAGCGGGCCAGCAGCAGTCCGCCCAGGAAGACCAGGAGGAAGCGCCACAGGGGTTGCTCGACACCCCACAGATCCTGGCCCACCAGCCAGGTACCGCCTCCCACCGCCAGCAGCAGAAAGAGGGCGCTGAGGTTGACCAGCGCCAGCAACGGCGTCAGCGCCGCATCCGCCTGGCCGCGAAAGTCTTCCGGCAGGTGGGGCATGAGCCGCGGCCACCAGAGGACGGCGTCGAGGCGGTAGAGCTGGAAGGGGTATTCCTCGGCGGCGGTGAAGGTGTTGCCCAGTCGGGTGGGGCGGATGCGATCAGAATCACGGGGATAGCCGAGGTAAACAGCACGATAATCATCGTCGGCCAGGCGCTTCTGACGGCTCTGCACCTGTTCGCGACGAGCTCGCCGGGCCAGACCTCGCAGCCATCGAGGCCAATAGCCTTCGTACAGGCGCAGAAGGGGGGTGGTGAGGGCTTGCAACAGGTAAGCCAGCACGGTGACGCTCAACAACGCCGCCAGGGCCAGGATGGCCTGCAAGCTGGCATCGGCAGCGGTCCATGTTTTCAGGGCCGCGGTCGTCCCCTGTTGGGCCGCACTGCCACCCAGCACGGCCACGGCCAGGACGATGAAGGTGGGTACCCAGTAGGCCACGATGAAGCGACGATCGAAGAAACTGCTGAGTTTGTCGAGATAAGTGACCAGCATGATCTATGGCTCCTTACAGCAGGGATGCTCGGGAATGAGCATGGTGCCGTCGTGAGGGCAGAGGGCGCGGCCAAGGGCATCGCGATCTTCGACGGCCTCGGGTGAAAAGATGTGGTCGGCATGCAGCAGGCAGTGATAGCAGAGTCCGGCCGGGGGGGTGATGGGATCACCGGGTAGGGTGCCGCCGGCCCAGAGCGCTGTGCCTTCACTCCTGGCCACCGCCTGTTCGAAAACCCGCCCAGGGGGGACGATGCCCAGGATCTGCCCCTGCTCCACCACCACGAACCAGCGGATGAATTTGTCGTAGCGCATGGCGTGCAGGGCGGTGCTGAGGCGGGTGTGGGGCGAAACAAGGGTGGCCCTGGGCAAGGCTGAGCGTTGGGCGTCCAAGGGCAGGTCGCCGGCCAGTTGGGCCAGATGTTCGGGGGTGAGGATGGCAAGCGGGTGTTGCCGGTCATCCACCACCACCTGCACCTGTTGGCCGTGCGCCCGCGCCTGGGCCACGGACGCGTCGACCGGTAGCGTGAGCGCGGGCGCCTGCATGAGATCGTGCAGCGTTGGTTCGGGCATGATTCTGTCTCCTTGAGAATGTGTCTAAGAGAGTGTTTGAAAAATAGTTTTACGGAGCCCGAATTGCAGTAGACCGGGCAAGACGTCGAGTCATGATGTGAATCATAGCGGCATAAATCATCGCTTCGCTTGTTTCAGGTAAGATTTCATACTCCTTGCTGAGACGGCGATAGTTACCAAGCCAGCCAAAAGTGCGTTCGACCACCCATCGTCGAGGCAAGACATGAAAACCTTTGACATCATCGTTTCGTTTGACGATTTCGAGAATACAGTTCAGAACAGTTTGGGTCCATGAGATCAACTTGCCGCGGTAACCGCCATCGGCCCAAATCAATTTCAGACGAGGGAAACGATTGCGAATTTGCTGAAACACAAGCTTAGCGCCATCTCGATCTTGAACATCGGCGGGTGTCACAACCACGAATAGAATGAGCCCGATGGTATCAACTAGCAGATGTCGTTTGCGTCCTTTGACCTTTTTGCCTGCATCATAGCCTCTTTCGCCTTTAGTGCGAGTCGTTTTGGCTGATTGACTATCGATAATGCCAGCACTGGGTGTTGCTTCTCGCCCTGCGGCTTGTCGCAATTCCTCTCGTAGCACGGCGTTGATTCGCTCCCATGTGCCATCTTGACGCCACTTGTTGAAATGGTAATAGACGGTCTGCCAAGGAGGCAAATCATGAGGCATCATCCGCCAGGCACATCCGGTTCGCAGAATGTAAAGAATCGCATTGAGAATCTCACGCAATGAATACTCTAAGGGCCGACCTCGTTTGCTTGGTGGTGGAAGATGCGGCTCCAGCACCTCCCATTCTTTGCCTTTTAAGTCGCTCGGGTAACTCTGTCTGCGTTCATGGGTAATCATACACCCAATTTTCAACCATTTCTACCCCTTCTGCG
>JAADGC010000034.1 GCA_013152585.1 Chloroflexota bacterium | reverse complement strand
GATTTTTGAAGCGTTTTGCCGGTTGAAGACGGGCTGTCAGGCCTGTCTGGGCGATGTATGGGCGATTAATTAATCGCCCATACAGGCCGCCCGGCCGGTTAGGTGAAGCGGCGTGGCGAGTTGCGAGGAACAGGGGACGAAGGGCGGGGTGAGGAAGGCTATGGGATTGGGAAGGTGAGAGGGTGATGATGATCCCGGAACACATAGCGCCGGCCATAATAGTTCCCATAGCCTGACGAACGTTCAAACGCCACCAGGTCGCCTACGATGGTTGCTTTCACCCGGTTGCCGTCACCATCGTAGGCAAAGCTGGCGCTACTGCTGCCGCCCGATACGCTCACCAAAATGAGTAGAACTACTCAAGGTACATTCAAATTGGGGGCAAAGTTTTGTCTTTGTCGCCGCATCCGTGACAAGCGCTAGCCGCATCCGTGATGCGGCGATTATCCGTGATGCGGCGCTCCTTAAATCATTCACGTCTATCCTTCCAGCATATCCGCTACCCAGCCCAGATCCAGGCTTTCCAGGGTCTGGCGGGTGGGGGTGCCGGTGGCCACATCCCAGCCCGCCAGGGCGTAGTAGTGATCTTTGGCTTGTTCCAGTTCTTCGGGGTCCAGGGCGATGCCATCGCTGCGGCCGCCCTTGAGCGCCTTGCTCAGTTTCTTGGGTAATTTATCCTGCTCGCGGGTGAAGCCTTCGCGGGCATTAAAAGCCCGCAACAGGTTCAGGCGGCGCTTGCCTACGGTCATAATATCATCGATGCTGGTGTCCCAGCCGGTCACATCCTGGATCATCTTGGCCATCTGGCCGGTGCTATAAAGCTGCCATGCCGGCCCCCACACGAATTGGCAGACATTGTAGGTGTCCATGGCGCTGTACAGATATTCGGTGATCAGAGCATAGTGCACTTTTTCTTTGTTGAGCACTTTGTTGGGCTGCGGATTGCTGAGGCCAATCTCTGCCATGCGCTCGGGATAGTATTTCCAGGCGGGGTCGTGCTCGTGCGATTGATGATCGGCGCCGAAGGGATTGACGGCGTAGATCAGCGACAACGAACGCTTGACCTGCGGCATGTGGGCCGGTAATTCCGAACCCTTGACCGTGACCAAAAGTGCTTCTGTACCGCGACCTATGATCGCCGCCGCCCGCTCCGAGCCTTCGGCCAGAATATCGCCAAAGCCCTGGCGACGGGCAATTTGCTCTACCATAGTAACCATGGCCTCGGCATTGCCAAAGCACAATTCGATGCCACCGGTATCGGCAGTAGTGATCAGCCCCTGTTCGAAGCAATCCATGGCCCAGGCGATGGTGGCCCCGGCGGAAATGGAGTCTAACCCATACTCTCCGCAGAGTTGGCTGGCATAGGACACGGCGACCAGATCATCTACATTACAATAAGAACCCAGTGCGGCCAGGGTTTCATATTCGGGGCCGCCGTAGCGGGGGTCGATGGTGTAAGGACCTTCGTTCAATTCCACCACACGCTTGCAGCGCACGCTACAGGCATAGCAAGAATGACGTCCCTTGAGAAGGGTCTCGGACAGGCGCTCGCCCGAGAGTGCGGCGGCGTTTTCGAAAGTACCGCTATCCCAGTTGTGGGTGGGCAGTCCACCGGCTTTGTTCTGGGGCAACACCACAGACGCCGTGCCCAGAACGCCCATGCTGTACACATCCGATTCCGGGAACGCTTTGGCACCCCAGCGAGCCAGCCCGTTCAGTTCTTTCTTATTGGCAACTTCGGGACGCATGTTGCCGCGCACGGCGATGGCCTTAAGATTTTTGCTGGCCATGACGGCGCCCATGCCGGTGCGACCATTGGCGCGATTGGCCATATTGATCAGGGCGGCATAGCGCACCCGGTTTTCGCCGGCAATACCGGTCTGCAAAATTTCGATGCGCTTGTCACCCAATTCTTCTTTGAGGATATCATCCACCTCGCCCGTGGTTTTGCCCCAGAGATGCCCGGCCGGGCGTAATTCAGCTTCGCCATTGTGCACCCACAAATACACCGGTGCGGAGGCCTGGCCATGGATGACAAAGGCGTCGAAGCCGGCGAACTTCATCTCGGCCGGGAAAAATCCGCCCGCCTGGGAATCGCCTATGGCCCCGGTTTGCGGAGATTTGGCCACAGCGGTAATGCGGCTTTGACCGGCCACAGAAGCGCCTGTCAACACGCTGAGCGCCAGTGTCAGCGTGTTTTCCGGGCCCAGCGGATCAGCCTGGGCAGGGGTATGCTTGAGCAGATAGCTGGCGCCCAGGGCACTCCCGCCCACATAAGTGCGATAGAACTCTTCCGGCGGCGTTTCTACTTCCAGAGCCAGCCGATCCAGATAAACGTGTAAGATTTTGCTATGATAACCGAGGGGCATGTCGACGAACCTCCACAGTTCTAAATTGGTTCAAACGTTAAAGTGAGATGATCGCCCCAGTTGTTCGTAAAGATGCGCCAACTGAGGGACGATACAGTCCCAATTATACCGTATTTCTACAAAAATCCGCCCACGCTGTCCCATCGCCGCAGCACTTTGGCGATCGTGCAACAACTTCTGGCAACGGGCTGCAAACTCGGCCGACGTATCGGCCAGGGCCAGTTGCTCCCCATCTTCCACGGCAAAACCATCTGCACCCAGCCGGGTAGAGACAATCGGTTTGGCCATGGCCATGGCTTCCAGAATCTTCAGACGGGTGCCGCCCCCGGCCAGCAAGGGCACGACATAAAGATCGGCATGGGCGATGTAGGGCAGGATATCGGGGACAGCGCCGGTGATGGTTATGTCGGGGTGCTGGTGCAGGCGATCGAGTCGCTGGTGCGGGCTTTTGCCCACAATCCAGAAATGCACCTGGGGGATCGCAGCCTGCAACCGTGGCAAGACCTGTTCCGCAAACCACAGCACCCCATCCACATTGGGGCGGAAGTCCATCTTACCGGTGAAAACGATGTGGGGCCCGGTTTGGGGGTAGGGATTGGGGTAGGGAGCGTGGGGTTGGTAGACGTCGATGTCAACGCCGTTGCTGACAACCTGCAGGGGACGAGCGACCGGCGCCAGTCGTTGCAAGGCCACCGCATCAGCCGAACTGACCGCAGCGATGCCGCTGGCTGCCCGTACAATGCGTTGTTCGTAGCGGCGTAGTTTCAGGGTTTGTACAGCGGAATAAGCCGCGGCAACCCAGCGCCGCGGTCTCCGCACATCCGCAGCAAAAGCGCGCTGTTGCAACAGGGCCTCGGCATTGTGAGCATCGTAGACCACCGGCGGCAGATCGGGCTCGCTCTGCGCCAGGGCCAGCCAGTAAGGCGCCATCTCGATGCCCTCGACCTGGATGATGTGGGGCCGATGCTGGCGCACGTGCGCCTGTAATTGCGCCAGGGCTGACCCCGACCACAGCCGCAAGGCCATGTCGGGCAGCGGGCTAAGCAGGAGATGGCGCAGACGATCGGCGGTACGGCGCCGGGGTTGCGGCGCTGTCAGCAGATGATCACAGAGGCTCTGCAATGGCGGCGCCGCCGGATCATCCCCCGGCGCCAACAGGCTGAAGAGGCGGATACTGTGCTGTGGCGCCAGTCGTTTGAGCAGGTTGTAATTGCGCAGGGTGGTGCCCTGGTGGGGAGGATAAGGGAGCTGGGGGGTGAGAACGAGTAGCTTCACGTTCAGGCAGCAGGATTTTGTTTGGGCCTGAGGGCCTGGCGGATGATCTGGGCGTAGGGCGCCGAGGCCATGATGATGGGCTGCGGGGCTTTGCTGCCATCAAGCATGGCGCTGATCGGCAGCGGCGAGCCATCGAAGAGCGTGATGCCGCCACCCGCCCGTTCTAAGATGGGCAGCACGCCAGCGATATCCCACAAGGCTGTTTTTGTATTGAGGGCGCCGATGGCGCTGCCGCGGGCCACGTAGCAGCCGTGGGCGGCACAAGATCCCATCCCTCGTATTTTGCCCACAAACGAACTCTCCCAGTCTCGATGGATATCGGCAGAGCTGATGATCATGCTTTCTTCATCGATGATCGCCGGCGGGGCGACGGAGATGGGCTGGCCGTTGCAGGTGGCCGGGCCCGTGAGGTCGGCGGCAAAGCAATCATCCACCACAGGCAGATACACGACGCCGGCGCGAAGTTCATTTTCGACCATATAGCCAATGCTCACACACCAGATGGGCAAACCGGCAGCGAACATGCTGGTGCCATCGATGGGATCTAGAATCCACTGGCAATCGGCCTGGCGCTGGCTATTACTGCTTTCTTCGCCCAGGATACCATCGGCCGCATAACGGCGATGGATTTCGGTGGCAAGGAAATTTTCGATGAGGCGGTCGGCAGCCGTGACCACGGTATGATCGGCTTTACGCTCGGCGGTGGTATGGCGGTAATAGCGCCGGCCTATGGCGCCGGCCTCTTTGGCCAATGCCACAACCCATTCCAAATCAAAGGTGGCTAACGATGATGGTTTCATAGGGGAGAGCATAGCACGGAGGGGGCCAAAGATAAAAAAGGGGAAGCGGCGTTTTTTGACAGATGTCTGGCGAGAGAGGGGGGAGACGGGGTGAGGGGTAGTATTCCTGCTAGGCACCAACACTCTTATCCAATTATGTTGACGCCAAATGGGGGATTGCTGCTCCCCGCCAGGGATGTTTTACACGCAGTTGCGTTTGGGGTATGATGACAGGCACCTCTTCACTCACTTTCAGGGCCTGGGTCCAAGAGGTTGATAGTGTTTGGCTCAGGTACCGTTCACACCTTATCGGGAGGTTGTTATGGCTAAAGTCGCTAAAGTCATCGAACTCGTTGGTTCGTCCGAAAAAAGCTGGGACGATGCGGTCGAAGCTGCCGTGAAATCCGCTGCTCAAACATTGCACGGCATCACGGGCGTCGAAGTCTTGCATTGGACGGCCAAAATCAAAGATGGCAAAATCACCGATTATAAGGCCACGGTCAAGGTGGCGTTTGGAGTAGAAACTTGACCCCACTGAAAACCCCGCCGCCGCTCAAAGGTAGCGGGGTTTTATTTCGCCCCCAATGACATCTGATCACTCTCTCCTTCTCTCCTGCCACGCCCTGGCAGCCTTGCGTTATAAAACGCCCGGCTCTCTACAAGCCCGCAACAACATCCGCAGGCTCGATGCCCGCAAAGGTGGGGCGCAGGCCGGCACTGGGCAGCCAGCACTGGACGCTCTCGGGTTGAAAGCCGGGGATCGCCAGCCGGAGATAGGTCAGCAGTCCCGCTCGATCTCTGGGGGTTAGATCGTAGCGTAAATCGTGTAGATATTTGGTGAGCACGCCGAGGGGGAGTCCCAGCCGGGGGGCGTAAGCGCGGGCGATTTGGGGAATATGCGCCAGGCCTTCGGCCTTGCTCTCATACAGGGCCGATACCACGCCCTGTTCATCGATGAGGGGGAGGGCCGACCGCCGCGCCGCCCACAGTGCGAACACAAAGGGCAGCCCCGTCCATTTCAGCCATTCGTCGCCCAGATCAAAAGTATGGGGCTGACCTCTGCCCGGGATATCCCGGCGGTGGGCTGATTCGACCAGGGCGCCATCGCCGATGAGCAATGCTGCCGAAGCCCGACGCAGCATCTGCCCCAGGTCTTGGGACTCGACAGAATAGCGCGGGCTCACCTGCCAGAAGTGCTGCGCCAGAATCTTCACCAGTTCCACCGAAGTCGCAGATTCATCAGACAGGGCAATGCGCACGTCATCCAGCTCGCGAGGATCGGCCATCCAACTAAAAAGGAGCACGGTTTTGACTGCACCGAGGGTGGCAATCGAGAGATTGGGCAGTATCGCTACCTGATCGGCCATTTCGGCAGCGGCAATGGCGCTGATAGGGGCCAGATCGATCTCTCCGGCCGCCAGTGCCCGGTTGAGCTCGGAGGGTACCCCGCGACGAAAGGCGATGGGGCGACCGGCCAGACGCTCTTGCAGCCGATAATACATGGGTTCGACGTTGAGATAGTCGATGATGCCGATGGTGAGCATGGAGAGTGGATGGGGGGGAGAGGAGAGCGGAGGATGGGCCGCGATGAGCAAGCGGCAGGCGAATCCGTGACGCCGGGCATACGCCGTCAGTTCAGTTCGATGTGGGCGATCTTGACTTCGCCTTTGCGCGTTTTGCGGCTATCGGGGGCGTAGTGCTCGATAGGCTGGTCGTAGATTTCGACTGTGTTATACAGGGTGTCACGCTCGACCGGGGTTTTTCCAACGGCCTTGATCAGGCGTAAGAGGTCAAACTTATCGAGCTGCTCTTCGGTGGTGGCGCCGGCGTCGTGGTAGATCTTTTCTTCAACTACTGTGCCGTCGATGTCATCGGCGCCAAAGTGAAGGGCCAGTTGGGCGATGGGTGGGGTGAGCATCACCCAGTAGGCTTTGATGTGCGAGAAGTTATCGAGTAAAAGACGGCTGATGGCAATGGTTTTGAGGGTATCGTGGGCCGTAGTCCAGTCGAGACGGCGGCCGAGGTTGTTGTTTTCGGGGTGATAGCGCAGGGGGATGAAGGTCTGGAAGCCGGCGGTTTCGTCCTGCAGCTCGCGCAACCGCAGCAGATGGTCGACGCGGTGCTCATAGGTTTCGATGTGTCCGTACAGCATGGTGGCATTGGTGCGCAGCCCCAGACCATGGGCGGTGCGATGCACGGCCAGCCAGGTGTCGGCGTCGGCCTTTTCGGGGCAGATTTTGCGGCGTACATCGGGGTGGAAGATCTCGGCCCCGCCGCCGGGCATAGAGCCCAGGCCGGCATCCATCAGGCGGCGAAGCACGGTTTCGTGGTCGAGGCCGGTGAGTTGGGCGAAGAAGTCGATCTCGACGCCGGTGAAGGCTTTGAGATGCACCCAGGGGTATGCTTGCTTGAGGGCGCGCAGCACGTCTTCGTAGTATGCGAAGCCCAGCACAGGATGCAACCCGCTCACAATGTGGAACTCGGTCAGGCGGGGATGCACGTCGGGGCGGATATGCTCGACAATTTGCTCCGGCGTCCAGGTGTAGGCGCCGGGGGATTCGTCGCTGGTGCGGGCAAAGGAGCAGAAGTTGCAATGAAAGGCGCAGACATTGGTGGGGTTGACGTGGTGGTTCTGGTTGAAGTAGACATTCTGGCCGCCGTTGCGCCGTGCGTTCACCAGATCGGCGAGTTGGCCAATGGTGAGGAGATCGTGGCTGCGATACAGACGCAAGCCGTCATCGTAGCTCAGGCGCTCGCCGGCGACGATTTTGGCTTGAATATCGGCAAGTTCGGGGGAAGAGCCGAGTGGGGAAGAGGTAGGAAGCATAAGTGGTATAGGATGGAAGGTGAGGTGATTGGAGGCCGCCGGCAGGGATGATGGAGCGGTTAGCATATTCTGGCCACGGCCATACCGAGCGATGGCGTGTTTTTCGGCACCATCTCATTGTATAAACAAATACCGCTTGGGGCCAGTTTCGTGCTGAAGCCAAACAAACTTCCAGCCTTCAATTGCCAGCTACAACCACAACCCCAACAGGGTGGAGAGCAGGGCGATGATGCTGATGTAGCCGTTCATGGCGAAAAAGGCGAGATTGACTTTGCTGAGATCATCAGGCTTGACCAGCGAATGCTCGTAGACCAGCAATCCGGCCACGATCATCAATCCCACCCAATAGAACCAGCCCAGGCCGGCGCTCAGGCCCACCGCCGCCAGCAGCAGCACCGTGATCACATGGGCAATTTGGGCCAGACGCAGGGCTGGGGCGATGCCAAATCGTGCCGGAATCGAGTACAATCCCTGGCGACGGTCTACCTCGATATCCTGACAGGCGTAAATCAAATCGAAACCGCCAATCCACACGGCCACAGCCGCCCACAACAACCAGGGGATGGCGTGGTCGAAGCTGGCGGTGACCGCAGCCCAGGCGCCCGCGGCCGCAGCCCCATCCACCAATCCCAGCCACAGGTGACACAACCAGGTAAAGCGTTTGGTGTAGGCATAGCCCACCAGCCCCAGCACCGCCAAAGGCGACAATTTAAGCACGAAGCTATTGAGTTGCCAGGCGGCCAGCAGCATGAGCAGTAAAGCGATCAGGCCCGCGGCCCACACGGCTTGCTTGCTAATATGACCGCTCTGAATGGGACGGTTGGCCGTGCGGGGATTGCGGGCATCGATCTCGGCATCGATGGCGCGATTGAAGGCCATGGCCGCGGTGCGCGCCCCCGCCATAGCGACCGTGATCCAGATAAATTGCCACACCATCCCCCGGCCGCCCACGGTAGCCACGGCATCTGTCTGCGCCCAGGCCAGCACCATGCCCAGATAGGCAAAGGGCAGGGCGAAGATAGTGTGCTCGAATTTGATCATTTCGAAAAAAGTACGAAGTTTGGACATAGGAAGCGTGATGCGCGGGGCACTGTCACCCTGAGTGAAGCGAAGGGTCTGGCCGCACATGTAACGGTGAGATGCTTCGCTGGCGTGGTATGATCCGTAGACCATTCCCCTTCACAGATTTTGTCAGGAGGACGCAACCGGAGCCTGGGTGACATCCAGGCGGGTAGGAATGGGCCGGGGGGCAAGTTCTTCCTGGCTCATGGCATGATCGAAGTTGCGCACGATGCAGTAGCGGCTGTCGCGCTGGGCTGGCACAAAGCCGGCCTGGCGGATTTGCTCGTGCAGGCGATGCACGCTCATGCGGGGCTCGCGCTCGGTGTAGGCCGCGGCCTGGCTGACGACGTTTTCTTCGAGCATGGTGCTGCCAAAATCGTTGGCGCCGGCGGTGAGGGCACGGCGGGCGGTGTCCAGCCCCTGGGTGGGCCAGCTCGCCTGCAAGTTGCTGAAGTTGTCGAGATAGATGCGAGTGAAGGCGTTGGTATGCAGATATTCATCGAAGTTGGCGCCGTATTTGTGACGATGGCGGCTGCGGCCCATGCTGTTGGTCTCGCTCAGTTGGGCTGTCCACATGATGAAGGCCGTGAAGCCGTTGCCGTGCGCGGCCAATGATTCGTCCTGCAAGTCTCGCAGACGCGTAAGGCTGGCGACGCGTTGTTCCAGGGTTTCGCCAAAGCCGATGACCATGGTGGCGCTGGTGACCATGCCCAAACGCTGGGCAATACGCATGGCGTGTAGCCAGACCTCGGTTTCGGTCTTTTTGGGGGAGATGCGTTTACGCACATCGTCATCCAAAATTTCGGCGCCGCCGCCGGGCAGGCCATCCAATCCTGCCTCGTGCAGCCGTTCCAGCACGGTTTCCATACTCATATTTTCGATGTGGGCGATGTTTTCGATCTCAGAGGGGCTGAAGCAATCCAACTCGATTTCGGGATAGGTGCTTTTGAGCCAGCGCAGCATCTCTTCGTACCATTCGATGCGCAGATCGGGGTGGTGGCCGCCCTGCATGAGAATGCGCGTGCCGCCCCAGGCCAATAGCTCTTCCACTTTGGCCCCGATCTCGTGTTTGCCGAGCACATAGGACTCGCTATGGCCGGGAATGCGATAGAACGAGCAGAATTGGCAGTCGGTGGTGCAGACGTTGGTGTAGTTGATGTTGCGGTCGACGAGATAGGTGACGACCGCGGGATCGGTGCGCTGTAGCCGCAGTTGGTGGGCGACAGCCAGCATGGCTTCGTGATCGCCTTCAGCGTAAAGTTCGAGACCTGCGGCCGGGGTCAGACGTTCGCCGTTGGCGGCTTTTTTCAGGATGTCGTTGGGGTTCATGAGATATGCAAGCGAGTTGGAAATGATTTGAGGGTGAGACGCCGTCAGGCGAATCCGCGATTCACTTGGGGGCGAGGATGCTGCCAAGGTTGGTAACACTGACTGATTTTAGCTGTAACGGCGGACGCTGGCAACCCGCAGAGCCTGTATGTGCATCATGGCGGCATGACCGTCATCGGAATTGTCCGCTATGGTGCGGTGCTGGCGGCAATTAGCTGGGTTCGACCGCATCTCAGGGGTCTCATTGTGATTTTTGGAAAGTCTGAAGTGCACCCTCCACGAAATCCAAAAGAGCCATCACGCATCAAACCCATATTGCTGCCAGCGACGGGTGACACGTTCTTTGATCTCTTCGCTCATGGTGATGGGGATGGGCCAGCCGCGGGTATAGCCTTCGCCGGGGAGTTTACGGGTGGCGTCGATACCAATGCGGCCGCCAAAAGCAAAGTGGTGGCTGCCGTGATCGAGGGCATCCACGGGGCCGTCCTGGATGATGACGTCGCGGCTCCAATCCACATTGCTGAAGAGGTGGAAATAGGCCTCATCCAGATTCTGCACATCGACATCGGCATCGACGATGACAATGGCTTTGGTCAGCATCATCAGGCCCAGGCCCCAGAGTCCGTTGATGACCTTGCGGGCGTGGCCGGGATAACGCTTTTTAATCGAGACGAAGATCAGGTTGTGGAAGACGCCGGCGGCCGGCATGTTGACATCCACGATTTCGCCCTGGAACAACTGCATCAGGGGCAGGAACAGGCGCTCGGTGGCTTTGCCCATCCAGTAATCCTCCATGGGGGGCATCCCCACAATGGTGGTGGGATAGATGGGGTTGCGGCGATGCGTGACGGCGGTGATATGCAGGACGGGGTAGTGGTCGGTGGGGGTGTAGTAGCCGGTGTGGTCGCCGAAGGGGCCTTCCAGGCGGCTTTCGGCCGGATCGACGGTGCCTTCGATCACGATCTCGGCATGGGCCGGGACTTCGAGGGGCTGGCTGACACAGTGCGCCAGCTCCACGGGCTTGCCGCGCAACCAACCCGCCAGCAGGAATTCATCGATGTTTGGAGGCAGGGGAGCGCTGCCCGACCACATGATGGCGGGATCACCACCGAGGCTGATGGCCACGGGAATCTGTTCCTGACCCAGCTCTCGGGCCGTACGTTCGTGCTCGGCCCCGCCCTTGTGCAACTGCCAGTGCATGCCCACGGTGCGTTCGTCATAGACCTGCACGCGATACATGCCTACGTTGCGCACCTGCGTAAGGGGGTCCCGGCTGATGACCGTGGTCATGGTGATGTAGGGGCCGCCGTCTTCGGGCCAGCAGGTGAGGATGGGGATGCCGGCCAGGGTGGCATGTTCGTCGGTCTTCACTACTTCCTGCACGGGCGCGTTGCTGACGATCTTTGGCTTCAAGCCCACACTACGCAGCGCCCCCAGCATCTCACTGGCCCGACCCAAAGTGGGGCCCAGGCCCCGCGGTAATTTGGGATCAATCAGTCGGGCCAAATTCTGCCGCAATTCTTCCAGCTCGCTCACGCCCAAGGCCATAGCCATACGTTTTTCGTTGCCCAGGGCATTGATCAGCACCGGCATGTCCGAGCCTTTGACGCGCTCGAACAGCAGGGCTTTGTTTTGGGCCGCGGGGCCCTTGCTGATGCGGTCGGTGATCTCGGTGATCTCCAGATAGGGATCAACAGGCGCTGCAATACGCTGCAATTCTCCGGCCTTTTCCAGATCGGTGATGAAGGTCTGCATGTTTTTGTAAGCCATGGTGTTCTCTCCACATAAAACTGCGTGTCGTCACAAGAGTCAAAAATCGTTTTCAGTCGTCTATGCCGGGCACACTAACCCAGCCATAGCAGCAAAGCCGGCAGCGTGACCATACTGACGACGGTGGTAGCAAAAACAGCGCCGGCGACAAAATCGGGGGCCGCTTCAAATTCGTTGCTGAGTACAATCGAATTGACTGCCGTGGGCATGGAACCCTGCAAAATGGCGACGGAACGGGCAACGCCCCCTAGCCCCACCAGCTTTGCCAGCACCACGGCCACCGCTGGCCCGCCCAGCATACGCAAAACCGCCAGTCGCGACACAGATTGCAGGTGCGCACGTCGGGATGTCTGGGCCAGCGACATACCCAAAACAATGAGAAAAACCGGAATGGCAGCGTGGCCTGTGTCGGTAATCATCTCCATGATGGCGCCGGTGGGCACCACGCCGGTTTGCCTGCTGACAAGCCCCAGCAGCGTTGCCCACACGACAGGTGTTTGCAGCGTGCGCTGCAGAGCCACCTTGCCACCATTTTCGCCACGGGCAAAGAGATAGACGCTGAGGGTCGTGCCCACCAGGGAGTTAAAGGTAAAGAGTATCAGGGCGTAGCTGAAGCCTTGTTCGCCAAAGGCAAACAGATTGAGCGGTAAGCCATAGTTGCCGTTGTTCAGGAGTATGCTCGTCACCACAAAGGCATGGGCCATATGCCCCTGATAGTGCCAGCGCCGCGCCAGCGAGGTCGCCAGCCCAAACATGACGGCCATATCAAGGGCGGCGAAAAGCAAGCTGTGTTGCGTGACGCTGCGATCGAATTCGAGATAAACCAGTGAGCTATAGATGAGGCAGGGAGCCAGAATGTAAAAGACGATGCGAGAAATCGAGCGCACCTCAATGGTCAACAGGCTACGCAGGAGGTAGCCCGCACCCACCATCATCAGAATAGGCGCCAGCACCTGTACAAATATCTGACCCAACGACGCCAGCCCTTCTCCACTCATGAGTGCGCCCAGTCATCGCGTTCGTCATACAGTCGGCGAATTTCGGCATCCAGCGGATCATCCCATATCTCATCATCGTAGATCGCTTCTTTGCCTTCCTCTGCCAGGATTTCATCGATGATGCCGATAACGGATGTATCGGAAAGAGCGTGTTCTTCCAAGGCCAGCGCCACCGCTGCATCTATCTCCTCATCTTCCCAGGTCAGCAACCAGTTCAGCGCCTCTTGAGCTTTATCTCCGCCGATGCGGCCTAACGCCATGATTGCAGCCAGACGAACTTCAGAGTCAGTTTCGCGGTGTAATAACTGAACGATGTGCATTGCCGACTCACGATCACC
>JAADGC010000040.1 GCA_013152585.1 Chloroflexota bacterium | reverse complement strand
CTCCACCCACCCCCCCCGAAGTGTCCGCCACCCCCACACCCACCATTCCCCAGGTAGAAGTGACGGCTCCCTCGGTCAACCTGCGCCGCGGGCCCGGCACCAACTATGCCCGCGTTGGCAAGGCCACGCAAGGGCAGAAGTTCGAGATTCTGGCTCGTAATCAGGCCGGTGACTGGTTCCAGATTCAAACTGCAAAGGGTGAGACCGTCTGGATTATCAACGATCAGCGCTGGACGAGTCCGACGGCGGCGGTGGATGGCATCGTCGTGGCGCAAGCCATCCCCACACCACCACCTACCCCCAAACCTCGCCCCACCAACACCCCCGTTCCCATCCCCACGCCAACCCCCAGCTATCCCTTCCAGGCCAGTGGCCCTCTGCTCAATGCCTCCGGCAATAGCTTCCTCAACATCTTTAGCGCCGTGCAGAGCAAAGATGGCAGTTGGCTGGCCGGGTACCGTCTGGCAACCAGGCGTGCGGGCGCAGATACCGGCTTTAGCGAAGTTTCGCGGCCAGGGTCCAGCGACGCCACCTGCCCCGATTGTGGCGACAATCGGCAGCAAAACATAAAGTACGAATATCCTAATCAGGCCCCCGCAGATTGGGAAGTCTGGCTGGTCGATGGCGGCGGCAATCAGATAAGCAACAGCGTCAAATTCAGCACCAACCCCGGCAATTTGCAGTGGATTTTCATCCAGTTTACCGCCAAATAGCATCCGGCACAGAGCCTTGGCCACATCATCCCGACCTCTTCTGCTATTGCTCCTGCTCCTGGGATTGACTCTGGGCTGCACCAGTGTGGGACGCATGGTTGTGGCGCCAACGCCAACACCCACCGCTACCCCCTTGCCCACCCTGCGTCCTACCAACACGGTCACCCCCACGCCTACTATTACCCCCACAGCCACTTTCACCCCTACGCCCATCCCCACCGTCACGCCTACGCCGGTGCCATCAGCCACGGCCACAGCCACGCCTTCGCCGGTGCCCGTGGCCCATGCCAGCGTCCTGAACCCCAGTGTCAATGTGCGCAGTGGGCCCGCCATCTCATTTGCCCGTGTCGGCGAAGTGCATCAGGGCGAGAGCTACGGCATTATCGGTGCCAATCCTGCGGGCGACTGGTGGCAGATTTGCTGCCTGGATGATAATCAGTCCGGCTGGGTGCGTGGTGATTTGCTGGAGATCAGGGGGCCGCTGGGCGATGTGCCGGTGGTGAATCCCCATACGCCCACACCGCGGCCGGCAGCTACCTTCACCCCCATTCCCCCCACGCCCACACCGCCGTTGCTCTTCTATCGCGGGATTGGCCCCATCTTCATGCCCACCAACAATGAGTGGGTGACCCTTTGGGTCAAAGTCTACCGCGGCACCAGCGGCGATGGCGAGCCGATGCCGGGATGGCGCTTGCAAGTCAAACGTAACGGTGCCGTTGCCGTCACCAGCGAGCCCTCGGCCAATGTCTTCCAATATTCGGCGCCACCAGGCCAGGAATACGGCAACCGCCAACTCTACAATATCAAATTAGAGATCATGAATCCCGACACGGCCACCTGGGAAGCTTATTTGATCGACGCCGCGGGGGTGCGCCAATCGCCGCCGGTAACATTTACCACACAGCAAGGTAATCAGCGCCGGGAAATTTACGTTGGCTTTTTGGCTGCCCAATAAGCCCCGGCGCCAGGGCGCTCAAACAGCCAGCATCTCTCACCCTATGCAGCGGCTCCGTTCTGCTCCTCCACATCGACTGCTACTCGTCGGCATCGTGCTGCTGGCGGCGTTGGGCCGCGGGCTGCGGCTGGATTTTCAGCCTTTATGGTGGGATGAAGGATACAGCGTGTGGTTCGCCGGCCAGCCGCTGCTCGACATGATCCGGCTCACGGCTGCCGACATCCACCCCCCGTTGTACTATGCCCTGCTGCATCTGTGGACGCAGGGGATGGGGATGTCGCCGGTGGTTTTGCGCAGCTTCAGCATCTTTGCCGGTCTGCCCGCAATTCCCCTGGCCTATGCCCTGGGTCGGGATCTACGGGGGCGGCGGGTAGGATTGCTGGCTGCGGCGCTCGTGGCCATCAACCCCTTTGCCATTTTCTACAGCCAGGAAATCCGCATGTATGGGCTGGCGACCACCTTCAGTCTGGCGGCCCTGTGGAGCGGCTGGCGCTGGGCGCAGAGGTCGTCGGGGCGCAGATTACGCTGGGGGATAGCTTACGGCCTGAGCATCGTCGGTGGTTTATACACGTTGTATCTTTTTGCCCTGATTCCGTTGGCGCAGACTGTTTGGGCTCTGATCTATGCTCGGGGCCGGCGCCGGGCCTGGCTGAGCGCCGTGGCCGGGGCGGCTGTGCTGTATGTGCCCTGGGTGGTCTATGCGGGGCCACAGCTCTTGCAGTATGTGGCGTATAAAATCGGCAAAGATAATGATACGCCTCTTAGCCTGTTGCCCTACGTGGGACGGCACCTCAGCGCCTTCATGGTCGGACATCTGGAGGGAAATCTGGCCTGGTTGTGGCCCTGGCCCCTGCTTTTGTTGATACCGGTGGCGGCAGCGCTGATTCTTTCCCGACCCAAGTCTTCTCCCCGGCAGACGCCTGCGCCCGAGCTGTATTTGTTGCTGGTGCTGCTGATCCCCCTGAGCATTGGTTTTGGGCAACAACTGCGGGCACCGTTCATCCCCGACCGTTTTGAGCGCGTGCTTTTGATTGCAGCGCCGGCTTTGTGGCTGCTGATAGCCCTGGGGCTGGCTCAAATGTGGCGGCAGGCACCGGCAGCAGCACTGCTCATTGCGGGACTGTTGCTGGGATTGCAAGGAATCAGTCTGTGGGGATTTTACAGCACGCCGCGCTATGCCGAGCGTGATTATCGACCGATCATCGCCACCGTGCAGGAGAATGTGCAGGCGAATGACAGTATTTTCGCCGTGTTTCCGTGGCAGATCGGTTATTTTTGGGCCTATTGGCCGCCCGAGACGCGCCCAGCCATCATCGCCAGCCCCAACGAAGCCTGGGGCCCGGATGTCGCCCGGGTGCTGGATGCACGTCTGGCGCAGGGAGGCGTGTGGTTTCCCGAGCATCTGGCGCTGGGTGGTTTACTGGAATCGGCTGCCGAAGATTATCTGGGACAGCACAGCTACCAACTCATGAATCGCTGGTACGGGACAGAAACCCGGCTCACGGCCTGGACGCGCCCGGGAGCTGCGGCCGTGGATACGGCAACTCTTCCCTCACCGCTGAGCTGGCAACCCGGCATCACCCTGACCCAGGCGACGGTGAAGCGGGACGCCCGCCGTATTTACTTCGATCTGGCATGGCAGGGTTCTCAGCCCCTGCGTGCCGACGAGTTGACCTTTTCGCTGTGGCTCAGCGGGCCCGCCGGCTATCGTTGGGCGCAGCGGGACGTGAATCCCTTTGCACAGCCGTGGCCAGCCCTGGAGGCGTCTGCGGGGCCGTGGCGCAACAGCGACCGCATCGCCCTCACCCTGCCCGGGGGCACGCCCCCAGGCGAGTATGATGTGTGGGCGGCGCTCCTGAACGCCCAGGATCAGCCCCTGGTGCTGGCTGGCGATAATCCGGCGGCGCAGGCCTGGTTGGGGACACTGCAGGTCCCCCTCCTATCCCCCGAAGGAGCGACCCTTCCGGCTGAATATGCTGCCGACGTGGCAGGCACAGGCTGGCATTTTAGGGGGCACAGTCGCAACGATGCGCCTTATCTGCCCGGCGATGATATCCGACTCAGTCTGTTCTGGCAGGCCGACGCAGTGCCGCAGGTGGATTATTTCGTGTTTGCGCAGTTGTTGGATGACCGTGGTCAGGTAGTAGCCGGCCTGGAAGAACCACCGCTGGCCTGGCTGCCCACCAGCCAATGGCCGGCATCTGTCCCCATCCGTAGCCAACACCGTCTACGCATCCCTGCCGCACTGGCGCCGGGCCACTATCGGCTCATCACCGGCCTGTTCGACCGCCAAACAGGGGCCCGCGTGATGTGGGGAGGAGATGATTTTCTGCCATTGGCGGAGATCGACATCGACGCCCGACCTCACGATTTTGCCACGCCCCATCCCCAAAACCCTCTCGACCTGACATTGGCCGGGGGACACCGGCTGGTGGGCTACGATCTGGTGGCGGGGGAGAGTCCCGGCAGCCCCGTGAATATCACCCTGTATTGGATTCCTGCGGCAGCGACGGAGCAACGGTATAGCAGCTTCGTGCATCTGCTCGATGCCAATGACGAGCTGCGCGGACAAAGCGATACCGAACCGGCGCAGGGCCGGCATCCCAGCACCTCATGGCTGGCCGGTGAAGTGATCGGCGATGCGCACACGCTGACCCTGCCAGCACTCCGGCCCCGACCTCCCTACTATTTGGCGATTGGCCTGTATGATCCACAGACGGCAGCGCGACTGCCCTTTGTGGATGCAGCAGGGAACATCCTCTCCGACCATATTATTTTGCCCTTGAATCCATAGCGCAGCCTGCGGCCGCAACCAAAAAACGTGTCATTCTGAACGGAACGTAGTGAAGGATCACCTGATTCATGGGAGGTGGGCTTCTTCGCTGCGTTCAGAATGACAGCTAGGATACTTCTATAAGACCCTCACGCCGCGGGGACACCGCCATCGGCGATCACCTGCCGATACCAGAGGGCGCTGTCTTTGGGCAGGCGTTGTTGCGTCTCATAATCCACATAATAAACGCCGAAACGCTTGGTGATACCATACGTCCATTCGAAATTATCCATCAATGACCACACAAAGGTGCCGGTCAGGGGCACACCGCCTTGAATCGCGGCATGGGCAGCTTTGAGATGTTCGTGGATATAGGCCAGCCGGCGCTGATCATGAATACGACCATCTGCCGATACCGTATCGACAAAAGCGGCGCCATTTTCGGTGATGATGATTTGGCGAGGCTGGTAATCAAAATGGAGGCGATTGAGCAACCGGTACAATGAATGGGGGTGCACCTCCCAGCCCATTTCTGTAAATTCCGAGTCGTCAGTGCTGATGGTGCGCGGCAGATTGCCCGGGGCCGAGGCATCACGGGCTACCTGGCGCGTGTAATAGTTGACGCCCAGAAAATCAATGTCGGCGGCAATGGCTTGCAGATCGCCTTCCTGCACACCATCCATTCTGGCCCCATACTGCTGCTCGAAGAACGCCAGCATATCGGCCGGATAATGGCGCCCGAAAACCGGATCCAGGAACATGCGATTAAAATAGCCGTCGAGTTGGCGGGCCATCTTCGCATCGGCATGGCTGGGTGAAGCAGGCACGACATCGTGCAAATTGAGCGTGATCCCGACCTGCGCCCCGGCGCTATGCTGGCGAATGATCGGTACGGCCCAACCGTGCGAAAGCAGAAGATGGTGGGAGGCTGCCAACGCCTGCGGAAAATCCTGAATGCCGGGGGCATGAATGCCCAAAGCATAGCCCATAAAGGCCGCTACCCAGGGTTCATTGTGGGTGATCCAGTGTTTCACGCGATCACCCAGCCTGCGGGCAACTGTCTCGGCGTAGCGCACATAGTCCTCGGCGGTACGTCGCTGCGGCCACCCGCCCTCATTTTGCAGCGCCTGCGGCAGATCCCAATGATACAGCGTCACATATGGCGTGATGTTCCGGCTCAGCAGCCCGTCGACGAGCCGATCATAAAAGTCCAGCCCTGCCTGGTTGACCTGCCCCCGGCCATCAGGGAAGATGCGGGTCCAGGCAATGGAAAAACGATACGCTTTCAAGCCCAATTCCTGCATCATATCCAGGTCCTGGCACCAACGATGATAGTGGTCGCAAGCGACATCCCCGGTGCTATGGTCGATGATCTTGCCCGGCGTATGGCTGAAGCGATCCCAGATAGATTCGCCTTTGCCGTCTTCGTTCCAGGCGCCTTCGATCTGGTATGATGCCGTGGCCGCGCCCCAATGAAATGAGTCGGGGAACTGAAGAATGGAAGACATGGACAATCTCCTGAGAATAGAAAGGGGTCAGAATCGAGTTGGGGAGTGAGCCAGGGCCGGCTCGGCCTTTACCGGAAACCGTTGATCGCAAGTTTAGCCTGCTCCCCGGTGGCTGTCAATATCGGGGCATACGCGGGGGGCTTTTTACTGGAGTCGGCGAAAAGGACATATGCCGCTTAGCAAAGCATTTTTTTGCCACAGATTTTACGAATTTTCACAGATAGTGTGTCTCCCTTCGGCTCTCTCAAAGCAGGCCCTGAACGGGTCAAGGCGGGTGCGCGGCGGGGTGCCGCGCCTTGACCCGCCGATTGAAATCGGGGCTATGGGGCCGGTGGCCGCTGGTCGCCCTGCGGCGACCGATCGTGTTGACAGCGGCTCGCTCTCGCCACCCACTCTGCGTTAAAAGCTCTATTTTCGCAGCAGTTGTGGTATAATACAAGTACATAATAAGCTAAAAACACGTCCCCTCCTCACGCGGCCCAAGCCACGACTCCACTGCATCGCGAGCACTTCCTGGTATGAATTCAGATACCCCGCAAATCGAAAAACCCCCGAGTGTGATAGATTGTTTACAGCGCGGCTTCAGCCTGATTGGCAGATACCCGTGGCTCCTGGCCCTGCCGCTGCTGCTCGATCTTCTCTTATGGCGAGGCCCTCAGATTACACTCACGCCCTTTTTAGATCACCTGATTAAGACTCTCTTCAGCCAACCCAACCTGCCATCTGATCTGAGCCAGAATGCTGAACTCGTAACCAAAAACATGCACTTGCTGGGGAACAGCATCAACCTCATGAACCTGCTTTCGGGAGTGGTGATCGGCGTCCCCTCCTATTGGGGGCAATTCGGCACCATTGCCACAGCCCAAAGCGCCAACCCGCTGATCGTCATCGAACGCTGGCAGCAACTGCTGGTAGCCATCGTCACCCTGATACCCGCCGGTCTCCTGATTGGCGGCATCTGGCTGGCGGGGATTGTGAACATGCTGGACCAGGATTTGCGCGGGTTTAGCAATTTTCTGCGACGGTGCGGATGGATATGGCTGAATACCGGACTTTACACCCTGATGCTGTTTGCCGCCATGCTGGTCCTTTTTATCATACTGAGCTTAGTATCGCTCGTGGGGATGTTGCTGGCCGGCGTCAACGGCGCCACCATTGCCGTATGGACACTTCTGTTCGTGGGTTCGTTGTTCGGATTGTGGTTGGTGGTCGGGCTCAAATTCGTGGTGAATGCCATTGCCATCGACCGGGTCAACATGGCGCGGGCGATCTGGCGCAGCCTGAATGTTGTGGGCCGAAACGTCTCCTCCACCATCGGCTTCATTTTGCTTTCGCTCTTGCTCACGCAAGGATTTGCCCGTATCTGGCTGGCGTTAAACGGCTCGACACTGGGCATTTCAGTGGGGATGCTGGGCAACGCCTACATCGGCGCCTCGGTTATGGCCGCCAGTCTCTATTTCTATCGCAGCCGTTACCAGCACTGGCAGCAAACCAAGCCCCCCCTGCGCACCGCAGCATCGAACGAGACATTCCCTCCTTCCCCTGAGCCCTGAAGCTCACTCCGCCCTGACTTAGAAATCGTGCAATTCGTGGCCGAAAATGCGCCTATAGGTGACGGATTCCGTTTTGCCAGACGCCAGTTCTTAACTCATCACCTTGTTTCTTGAGGATAAATACCTGTGGCCAAAACTCCCAAAAACATGAAATCTGCTGCTGTTTATACGGCTGATCAAATCCAGGTTTTAGAAGGACTGGAAGCCGTCCGTCGTCGTCCCGGTATGTATATCGGTGGCATCGATCAGGCTGCCCTGCATCACATGGTCTACGAAGTCGTAGACAATGCCGTAGACGAAGCA
The DNA here is from genome assembly GCA_013152585.1 of Chloroflexota bacterium. Taxonomy (GTDB): domain Bacteria; phylum Chloroflexota; class Anaerolineae; order J102; family J102; genus JAADGC01. The sequence continues at coordinate 4,701 of JAADGC010000040.1, read as the reverse complement.
ATGGCGGAACGCTGTGATCAAATCGAAGTCGTTCTTCACAAAGATAAAAGCATATCGGTCATCGACGATGGTGCCGGCATCCCGGTCGGCATCCAAAAACAAACCGGTCTATCGGCATTGACCGTGGTCATGACCAAGCTGCACGCCGGTGGGAAGTTTGGCGGTGGCGGTTATAAAGTCTCCGGCGGCCTGCATGGTGTCGGTGTCAGCGCCGTCAATGCCCTCAGCACATGGTTCGAATCGACCGTGCGCCGTGATGGCAAGATCTACCGCCAACGCTTCGAGCGCGGCGTGCCTGTGACCGATGTCCAAGTCATCGGCAAGACAAGCAAGAACGACACCGGCACCCAGCAGCGCTTTATGTACGACGAAACCATCTTCGATGACGACGCCGAATACCGCTTCGAGACGCTGGTACAGCGCTTCCGCGAAATGGCTTTTCTCAACCGGGGCCTGAAAATCCGCCTGGTGGATGAACGCCCACCGGAAGCCAGGGAGATGAATTTCTATTTCGAGGGAGGGGTCAGTTCCTTTGTCCGCCACCTCACCCGAAACCGTACCGTTTTACATGAGCCCGTTCATATCGAACGCAGCTTCGAAACGACCGTGGTCGAAGCCGCGATTCAGTACACCGATGGTTTTAGCGAATCGGTGTACGCATTTGCCAACACCATCAACACGCCCGATGGCGGCACCCATCTTACCGGTTTGCGCAGCGCCGTCACCCGCTGCGTGAATGATTATGCCCACAAACAAGGCACTCTCAAAGAAAAAGATGCCAATTTCAGCGGTGATGATACCCGTGAAGGCCTGACCGCCATCATCAGCGTCAAGCTGGTAGACCCGCAGTTCGAGAGCCAGACCAAAGTCAAGCTCCTCAACAACGAAGTGCGCAATCAGGTGGAGTCTGTTGTGGCGGAGGCATTCAGCGAATGGCTGGAAAGCAATCCCCGCCAGGCCAAGAAAATTGTCGATAAATGCGCGACCAGCGCCCGCGCCCGCGCTGCCGCACGCAAAGCTCGCGATCTGGTCATTCGCAAAAGCGCGCTCGAGAGCATGACGCTGCCCGGCAAGCTGGCCGACTGCTCGGAGCGAGACCCGGCCAAAGCCGAGCTGTACCTCGTCGAGGGTGACTCCGCCGGCGGTTCGGCCAAACAGGGCCGCGACCGGCGTTTTCAGGCGATCTTGCCCTTACGGGGGAAGATACTCAACGTCGAAAAGGCCCGGCTCGACAAAGCCCTGAGCAATCGCGAAATCCAGGCCCTGATCACGGCCCTGGGCACGGGCATTGGCGATCAGTTCAATCTCGCCAATCTGCGCTATCACCGCATCTTTATCATGACCGATGCCGATGTCGATGGCTCGCATATCCGCACCCTGCTGCTGACACTTTTCTTCCGCTACATGGAGCCTTTGATCTCGGCCGGACATTTGTACATTGCCCAGCCGCCCCTCTATCTCATCAAGTCGGGTCGCGAGCAACACTATGCCTACTCCGAACTCGAAAAAGAACGCCTGGTCAGTCGTTTTCCGGGCAAGAGTGTGGGCGTGCAGCGGTACAAAGGTTTGGGCGAGATGAACCCCGAGCAACTATGGCAGACCACCATGAATCCGGAACAGCGTACTGCTTTGCAGGTTATAATCGAAGATGCCGCGGCCACGGATCAGACATTTGATATGCTGATGGGGGGCGAAGTGGCGCCCCGACGTCGTTTCATCAACACCCATGCCAACGAGGTCCGCAACCTCGACGTGTAGACGACGGCGTCGCACACCCCCGCAGGCTTATTTGGGGCTCATGGGCATGATCACATGAATATATTCTTCCGTACCGACGCCGACCGGTCGGAATACCCCCGGCCGTCTGGCTGAGACGGCTTCGAACATGACCTGCGGTGTGTCGATGACCGATAAGACATCGATCATGTATTTGGCATTAAAGGCAGCATCGAGGGCATCGCCTTCGACATGTGCATCGACCTCGCCCTCGTTGTCGCCCAAGTCGGCGCTGGTGGCTGTGAACTTGATCTGGCCGGGATCGCCGGGCGTGATCTGCAGGCGCACAAAGTTGGCCGAATCACGGGCAAACAGGAAGGCGACCTTCAGCGCTTTGAGCATCTCGGCTGTGTCGACCACGGCCCGGGTGCCGTAGGCGTCGGGGATAATGCGGGTATAGTCGGGGAAGGTGGCCTCGATGAGCTGGCTGACCAGATCCACACCAGGCAGATGGAACATGACCTGATTGCGTGCTTCTGTCACCGTCACATCCACACCATCCTCTTCCCCCAAGTCCACAACGCCAAGGATGCGCGATAATTCGATCAACGCTCGGGCAGGGATAATGACCCCCACCGAGCCCGGTGCCGGTTCTTCCAGGATGGTGGAACGCACGGCCAGGCGGAAGCCATCTGTAGCAGCCAGGGTGAGCCGGTCTTGATCGAAGCGGGCAAAGACGCCGGTCAGGGTGGGGCGACTTTCATCGGTGGCGGCTGCAAAAGCCACCTGCTCGATCATCCGCCGCAGTTTGTGTGGCGGTAACTCCACAAAGGGCAGGCCGGATTCCCGCCGATGTGTGGGGATGATGGGAAATTCGGAGGCATCGATGCCACGGATATTGGCATCATAGCGTGCACATTCGAGATGCAGGGTTTGTCTGGCGGGGTCTAATTCCATCTCGATACGTTCTTTGGGCAACGAGTTCACAAAGTCGCTCAGCAAACGTGCCGGTACCGTGGTGGCGCCTTCTTCCTCGATCATCGCCCCGATCCAACAATTGATGCCGATTTCCATGTTCATGGCCGACAGCTTGAGCTGCGCATGGTCGGTCTCAAGTAATATATTGCTTAAAACAGGTAACGTACTGCGGGTGGCCACCGCTCGTCCTACAATCGATAGTCCCTTGGCCAGATTTTCTTGCAAGACAGAAACGCGCACGTGAGAACCTCCGGAAAAATGGCAGATTATGATGTCCAGGTTCAACAGGTCGATGAAGCCGTTTGCAGTATACCAGACAGGTGCTGGTTTTGTGAAATGACATAAAGCAAGCGACACCTTATGCAAATGAGGGAACTTGTTTTTGCGGGAGACCGTCTTAGGGATAGCAAGCCGACAAATCGGCGGTGCATCACTCTCAACCGGTATCATTATCGGCACAAAATCAAAGGAAATCCCCAAAAATGAAGGTTCTCATGAAACGCGGTTTATTGTTTGTTTTGTTCTTGGTAGCGTTCGGTCTGGTCGCCTGTGCACCGGGTAGTTTTCTGCCGCCCGTCCCCAACACCCCAACGCCCTCATCTCCCCCGCCGCACCCTGCCCTGGACGGCACGAACTGGACGCTGGAAACTTATCGCCGCAGCGACGGCAACTTGGTGGACGTGCTTCCTGATACAACCATTACCCTGGCCTTTAGCGATGGCCAAATCAAGGGCACGGCCGGGTGCAATAACTACTTTGCCTCGTACGAAATCTCCGGTAATGCTCTCACTTTCGGTACCGCCGGCGCCACCGAAATGTGGTGCGAAACACCCGCGGGCGTCATGGATCAAGAAAGCGTCTTCCTGGGATTACTGGCATCCGTTGCCAGCACCCAAATACAGGATGATGTCCTGAGTATGCTGGACGCCGCCGGCACGCCCCTGGCCACCTGGAGTACGGTCATCGAGAAGCCGGGTGTAGGCATGGCCAATCCGGCATCTGTTCATTGTGAGGAAGAGGGCGGCACCCTGGATATCCGCAGTGAAGCGGGTGGCGAAGTGGGTTACTGCCTGTTTCCCGATGGCAGCGAGTGCGAGGAATGGGCCTTTTTCCGCAACGAGTGTGCGCCGCACGGCAGCGCCTCCCTGACGCCCGACATGCTGCAAAACACCCTCTATCAATCGGAATGGGTAAAGGAGGGTGTGGTGCAGCTCACGGATGGCGAGTATCGCAAAGCGATCATGGAAGGCAGTGCCACCGAGACGGTGGTGCGGCTGGCGGACATGGCATTTGGCGACTTGAATAACGATGGCGTGGAAGATGCCGCCGTGATCCTGGTCACCGATCCGGGGGGCAGCGGCACGTTTTTCGACCTGGCCGCCGTGCTCAATCGGGATGGCCAGCCGCAGCATGTGGCCACCATCTCCCTGGGTGATCGGGCACAGGTGCGCAGTCTCAGCCTCGCCGAGGGCCAGATCAGCGTGGAGATGGTCACCCACGACCCGAATGATCCCATGTGCTGCCCCACGCAACTGGTGCGCAATACGTATGCCCTGCAAGGAGACACCCTGATGCAAACGGCGTCGGAAGAACTACGCTCGGTAGCAGAAAACAGTGAGGAAGCAGTCCCGGCAGAATTGCTGGATGCCGTCTGGCAGTGGCGGGAACTGGCAGAGACCGAGCCGGCATCGCGCTCACTCACCCCCCGGCCCGAGAACTACACCCTGACGTTCCGCAGCGACGGTTCGCTGGAAATTCAGGCCGATTGCAACCGGGCGGCTGGATCATACGTGGTGGCAGGCGAGGCCTTCCGGCTTTTACTCGGCCCCTCCACCATGGCCTACTGCGGGGATACGTCCCTGGACCAACAATATCTGGAATTACTGGGCAGCGTGGATGGCTTCAGCCTGATTGACGGGCGGTTGCAACTGCATTTGCAGGATGACGCCGCTACGATGACGTTTGAGACGGGGTGGTAGAGGCCCCCTCCCTCTTCACCGCCGGGCG
>JAADGC010000036.1 GCA_013152585.1 Chloroflexota bacterium | reverse complement strand
GCCAAAACAAAAAGAACAACAGTTTTTCTCAATTTGTGGCGAAAAGGGCTTGACTTTTATCACAGTATCTGCGCCGACCGATCGTGTTGACTGCGACCCGCTATTTTCGGCGATCTGTCATTCTGAACGGATTTTTCAGCCAACCCATATCAAAGAAACAAGCATTTTGACGCCGAAACGACCATCACCAAGCCAATTCCAGCGAAGAATCTGGCGATTCATGGGCGGCGAGACCCTTCACTGGCGCTTCGTGTTCGTGTGCGTTGCCTGCTGCACCCGTTCAGGGCCTGCCCTTGAGCCTGGCGAAGGGTGACATAACTCTGGATACGGGCATTTTTTAATTTTGCCATGGATTTTTATGAATTTCACGAAAAATTTGCCAAATAATTCGTGAAATTCGGGTAATTCGTGTCAAAAAATGCCTTGCTAAGCCAAAAAATGCCTTGCTAAGCCGTGTGCCGTCCCGCCTGTTTCTTGTATTCATAAACCCCAAAGGTGTGTATCGCCTCCACCGCTGCGCGCACATTGGCGGGCGGCGTGTTGGCGCTGAGATTGCAGAAGAACAACGCAAAGCGGTCGTGCTGCATACCGACTTCGAGATAATGCCGCACCCGTGCCACCACCTCCTCCGGCGTACTCGTATCTAAGAACGTTGCCCCGATCCCCAGCAACAGAGAGGCATCGTGCTCGCGCGCATATTGCAAATAAACCTGTGGCCCCAAACGCGCCACATCCGGGTCCTGGCCTTTGATGGCGTTACCGGCCACGTGCAATTTCATATCCAGCATTGCCGTGGGATCGGTGAGCAGCGACTCGCCTCCCCAATTGGGCACATGAATCCCCGGCCCACACAAATCCCGCAGCTCATCGATAGTTGGGAGCACCCAGTCGCGCAGCATATCCGGGCTGACAATGGGTAACGAAGCCGTGGCATCGCTGCCGACGAGGTCGGTGGCCTGCGGGAAATGCGCCTGCTGGGTGCGAATCCAGGGCCCCAACACTTCGTGGACGGCACGGGAGAAAAGCTCGTGGGCGAAATCGGGCCGCAAGAGGATGTCCAGGATCAGATTTTCGATGCCGCGGATATTGGCCACAAAACTGAACGGGGCGCTAAAATCCACCGTGGGTTGCAAGCCGGTGGCAGCGAGAAAACGTTGCTTGGCCTCGATGATCATGGGGCAGCGACCAGCCGTGGCAAAGTCCGGTGTGCGGATTTTAGCCAGATCGCTCGGGCTCTGGATTAAAGGTTGGCCCCGATCACAATCCGGTACAGTTTCATCACTCCAAATGATGTACTGCCCGATGGCCTCGGCTTCGATGTTGTACACATCATAATCGGTGAAGGGCACATCGATCCCGTACTCTGCGGTTATCTCCAGGACACCATCGATCAATAATTCCGGGGTAGAGTAAAAGGCGCGGGCCGAGACGCCCAATTGCTGCATGGCGAATTCGTGCAACTGAGCATAGACGGGCACGCGGGCTACTGAGATACCCGGGGTCAGAGCGTCGGCCAACAATCGCGCCCCAGCTTGAAAATGAGGGAACTTCTTTGGCATCTCAGGTGCGGGTGATGTGGATGGCATCGATAGAGGGAATCACGAAATCAGCATAGGGTGCCAGTTCCGCCGCCGTGGACACACCGCTGAGCACCCCCACCTTCACGCCTGCTCCGGCCCGTTGTGCCATGACCAGATCGGCCACCGTATCGCCCACCATCATCGTCCGTGAAGGCATAACCTGCAGACGAGCGCATACATGAACGAAGGCATCGGGCGATGGCTTCATGGCAAAACCATCATCCCCGCCTGCCACTGCGCCCACCAGATCGTCCACGCCCATCAAGGCCAGCGTCTCTGTCGCGGTGCTGTGATCGTCACTCGTGATCACGGCCACCCGGATTCCGGCCCAGACAAGGCTCTCAAATAACATCTGCACCTGTCCCAGAGCCCGCACCAGCTCGATCGTCGGCATGGCGCTGGCGCAGGCCACAAAGGCGGTGCGTACGAATTCCTCGGCTCTGTCCCAGCCGACGCCATGTTGATACAGGACAACGGTGGCGACGGTGTAAATCTTCTTCATGGTGGCGGTGGCCAGCGGACCGGCGCCATCGGTGATCCCCGTTGCGGGGTCGTAACCCAGGCTGGTAAATAAATCGGCGGCCAGGGTGGTATCGCCCCCCACGCGCTGCACCAGGCGTTGGCCACAAAGACGCATGCGCTGACCCCAATAGTATTCAAAATCAATCAGCGTGCCATCTTTGTCGAAGATGACCAGATCGGTATCGATAGTGCTGCCGAGTATCTCGAGACCTGTCATGGATGAGTCCTTTTGCTTTGAGTGTTTCCGCCTCATATGACGACAAAAATCTTTCGCAAAGACGCCAAAATTCTCTGTGCTTTTCCTCCTTTGCGTCCTTGGCGGCTTGGCGAGAGATCTATTCTTGGGGAAGAAAATCTCCGAAGGTGTGAGCGGCGGGTGGGAGCCAGTCGCCCGCGAAAATGGGATTGGTGACGGCGATGATACGGCCCTCAGCATCGCGGACATCGCAGCACCAGACCGGGGTGCCATCTACATGATCCAGGCACGCGAGGCTGCCCTGTTCCCCCTGGCAGCGCTTTGTGCCGATGGGGACGCCATTTTTGATGATTTGTATCACGACATCGGGCAAATGCGTGCTGACTGTCGCTTGTAACTCGATATTGCCTGTCATTTCGCCCATGTCGGTGCCGATGGCAAAACGGCCTTCGTGCCCCTGGACATGAAATGTCAGGCTCGGCTCCATGCTCACATAAACATGATGACGGCGCACGCCCCTGAGAATGGCGGCGGCGGAAAGCTGCTCGGCATAGACCAGGGTGCGGGGAAGATGGATGGCGGGGTGATGGGCATCCGCTCCGCTTACCGTAAAATGAAAATCGCTGCCGCCAATAGCGGTGATGCGGTAACCAGCATTGAGCCATTGCGTCCACATGTCTACGGTGGCGGGATTGGCGCTGGCGTTATCGGGCCAGGTAGGATCGTTCCAGATTTCCAGACAGTCTATCCGGGAGAGGTAAACATCGCTCTCTTGCCACCCCCAGGGGGCCAGCAGGGGATGGTTGATCGAAACCAGGAAGCCTTCTGCCTGGCATTGCTGCATCAGATCGGCAACCACCACTTGCTCGCTCAGCCTTTTTCTGCGCTCAGGCTCCGGCTCGCTCCCCGCCCGGAAGAGCTGCAGCCAGGCAGGTGCCCCATCAAGGCCGAACACGTTGAAATGTCCGCTGAACAGGGTTATCTCGATGCCTCGTATCGCCGGCAAGGGCAGGGGCTCTTGGAAGGCATCGAGGCCGGCCACGGTGTTGTGATCGGTGATGGAAACAAAGTCCAGGCCGGCAGCGACCGCCATCTGCATGAGTGCATCTGGCGAGTTTTCGCCGTCAGAGGCCGTGGTGTGGGCATGAAAATCGCCCGCATACCAGCCGGCGGTGGCACGAAAGCTGTGGGTTGGAGAAAGGGTGGAGCTCATGCTCAGATGCTGATCTTGCTGCCGCCCCGGGTGTCGGCCAGGTGACAGGCCACGAAATGCCCCGGCAACACTGCGTGCAGAGGGGGCTCGCTGGCGCTGCACTCGAGAACCGCCAGGGGACAACGGGTATGGAATACGCAGCCCACAGGCGGATGCGCGGGGCTGGGGGGATCGCCATGGAGGATGAAACGCCGACGTTGACGCTCGACCGAAGGGTGGGGAACGGGCACTGCCGAGTTTAGTGCCTGGGTATAGGGATGCAACGGATCATCGAAGAGGGTGTTGCGGTCGGTCAGTTCCATAATCTTGCCCAGATACATGACCGCAACCCGATGCGAGATGTGCTTGACCATGCTCAGATCATGAGCGATGAAGAGATAAGTCAGGTTCAGGCGTTCCTGCAGGTCTTGCAGGAGGTTGACGACCTGGGCCTGGATGGAGACATCGAGGGCGGAGATAGGCTCGTCGCAGACGATGAAGCTGGGGTTCACGGAGAGGGCGCGGGCGATGCCGATGCGCTGACGTTGGCCACCGGAGAATTCGTGGGGGAAGCGCCGGGTATAGGCCGGGTTCAGGCCCACCAGTTCCAGTAATTCCGCCACCCGGTCTTTGAGCTCATGGCCACGCATCAGGCCCTGCAAGCGCAAGGGTTCGCTGACGATTTTGCCCACGGAATGACGGGGATTAAGGGTGGCGTAAGGGTCCTGGAAGATCATCTGCATACGGGGCCGCAGACGCCGCAGGGCTTCGCCTTTCAGCGTGGTCAGATCCACATCTTCGAAAAAGACATGGCCGGCGGTGGGCCGTAGCAACTGGATGATCGCCCGCCCCGCCGTCGATTTACCACAGCCACTCTCCCCCACCAGCCCCAGGGTTTCCCCGCGCTGGATGCTGAACGAGATGCCATCGACAGCCTTGACCGCGCCTACTTTGCGTCCGAGCAGGCCCCCGTAAATGGGGAAATATGTTTTGAGATCGACAACACGCAGGAGTTCGTTCTGCTCAGCCATCACGCAGACCTCCTTTTTCCATGTCGTAGAAACACGCCACCTCATGCCCGGGAGCGGTGCTCGTCAGTTCCGGGATTTCCTGCCAGCAGCGTTCGGATGCGTAGTCGCAGCGCCAGGAAAAGGGACAGTGGCGCAGGGGCAGGAGCATGTCGGGAGGGGTTCCCCGGATGCTGACCAGGCGCCTGGTCTCCTGGCTGTCCAGCCGGGGCAGGGCGCCCAACAGGCCGGCGGTGTAGGGATGCTGGGGCCGCTCGTAGAGATCATCCACTGTGGACAACTCCACGATCCTGCCCCCATACATCACCATCACCCGATCCGCCAAACCCGCCACGACCCCCAGATCATGCGTGATCCAGATCATCGTCATGCCCAGCGTACGGCGTAAGCGGTTGAACAGGTCGATGATCTGGGCCTGCACGGTCACATCCAGGGCGGTGGTGGGCTCGTCGGCAATGACGATATGCGGATTGCAGGCGATAGCTATGGCGATCACCACCCGCTGGCGCATGCCGCCCGAGAGTTGGAAGGGATAGGCCTTGTAACGCATCTCGGGATCAGGGATGCCGACTTCGGCCAGCAGTTTGATAACCTGCGCTTTTGCCTTTTCCGCGCTCAGATGCAGGTGCCGGGTGAGCGTCTCTTTGATCTGCTCGCCGATGGTGAGGATGGGATTGAGCGTAGAAATGGGGTCCTGAAAAACGAAGCCGATCTGACCCCCGCGCACATCACGCAGCTCGGCCTTGCTGAGTTGCAGCAGATCTTTCTGGCCCAAGGGCGTGCGGAGAAGGGCCGTGCCCTGCTCGATCCGTCCCGGAGGGGTGGGGATGAGGCCTAGCAGCGAGAGCACGGTGACGCTTTTGCCGCTGCCGCTTTCGCCCACAATGGCCAGTGTTTCCCCTTCCTGCAGATCGAAACTGACGCCACTGACTGCGTGCACGACGCCATCGAGAGTGTAAAATTTGGTAACCAGGTTGCGGACTTCGAGGAGTGGATTCATGGTGCCATTCCTCATCGTCGGGACCGGCGCAGACGAGGATCGAGGACATCGCGCAGCCAATCGCCCAGCAGGTTCATGCCCAACGAGGTGTACATGATGGCCAGACCGGGGGCGGCGGCAATCCAGGAGGCACTCGTCAGATATTTGCGGCCATTCGAAAGCATGTTGCCCCAGCTTGGCACCGACGGCGGCACGCTCAGGCCCAGAAAGCCCAGGCCGGCTTCGTAAAAGATCATGGCCGACATCTCGAAGGTGGCCAGGGTGATGAGGGGGCCGATTAAGTTGGGGAAGATGTGATCGAAGATAATGCGTGGCCAGCGGGCGCCGGCGCTGATGGCTGATTCGACATAGCCTGATTTGCGAATGCGCAACACCTCGCCGCGGGTGACGCGGGCGAAAATGGGGGAATCGGTGATGCCAAAGATCAGGATCACATTCAAAAGGCTGCGGCCCAAAACAGCGGCAATGAACACCACGAAAAGCAAATAGGGCAATGACAAAATGAGATTGATCAGGCTCATGATGGCGGAATCGATGCGCCCTCCCATATAACCGGCAATGGCGCCGATGATCATGCCCAGCGTGGCGGCGATCAGTACCCCAAAAAAGCCCACGGTGAGCGACACCCGTGTACCGTAAATGATACGGCTGAAGATGTCTCGTCCCAGATTATCCGTGCCAAAGGGATGCTCCCACGTGCCTCCGACATTCCAGGCCGGGGGCAGCTTGTTGTTGCGCAAATCCTGGGCCAGGGGATCATAAGGCGCAAGCTGCGGCGAAAACAGCGCCGCAATCACCACAGAAAGAAAGATGATGATACCGAGCACTCCGCTGCGGTCACGCCACAGAAAGCGTCCGCCGTAAGCCAATCGCTCAGCCCATGTCTTTTCAATATCGAGAAGACTATCGGCATCATGCTGATAAGGGGGATTATCGAGCGCCATAGCGTATCCTTGGATCAATGATCATATAAGCCGCGTCGGTCAGCAGGTTCAGCATCAGCACCGCAAGGCTTGTGAAAATGGCAAGGGCCTGTATCATGGGGAAATCCCGCCAGCCAATAGCTTGTTCCAGCAACTGACCGATACCCGGCCAGGAAAAGATGAATTCGATATAAATCGAACCACCCAACATGTAGCCAAACTGAACGCCGATGATGCTGACAAGGGGAATAGCCACGTTGCGCAGCACATGCTTGCTGTAGATGGTGAGCGGGAGAAGGCCCTTGCTGTAGGCGGTGCGAATGAAATCTTCGCCGCGAATTTCCAGCGTGGAGGAGCGCGTCAAGCGCACAATCTGCCCCATGGTAGACAGGCCTAAAGCAAACGCGGGCATGATCACGGATTTCCACTCATCCCGACCGAAGGAGGGCAGCCACCCCAGGCGGACGGCAAAAAAGATGATCATGATCATGGCCAGCCAGAAGTTGGGCACGCTTTGCCCCAACAGCGCCACCCCGCGGGCCACTGAATCCAGTACACTGCCAGGATTGAAGCCACCGATAAGCCCCAGTGGAATACCGATCAGGATCGCCATCAGCATCGCTGCGGTCGCCAGTTCCAGCGTGGCCGGCAGCCGCTGTATAACGAGCTGGAGGGCGGGCGTCTTGAAGTGCAGGGAATTACCGAAGTCGCCGACGACGGCACCGCGCAGAAAATCCCAAAACTGCACCAGCACCGGGCGGTTGAAGCCCATCGATTCCCGAAAAGCCTCTACCTGAGCGGGCGAGGCGTTGCGCGGCATCATCAATGTGGCCGGGTCGCCCGTGATGCGCACCATAAAAAACACCAGCATCACCACGCCAAAAAGCAAAACAAGGGATTGCAATATCCGGGATAGAAAGTATCGCTGCATAGAGTGCTCCTTTCACAACCAACGGGAGCCGCTTTATTGGGCGGCTCCCGTGGCATGAATGTCTGATGGGGTGGTTAATCGTCTACAGAGACGTTGAACAGGAAATAGGTCTCGGCGGAGCGGGGATGATAGCCATGCACGCGGGTGTTGATAGCCTCGAAGGTGACGGGCTCGTACAGGTAGATGAAGGGTGGGTCTTCACGCATGTAGGTTTGTAGCTCGCGGTAGATCTTCGCCCGAGCTTGCTGATCGACCGTGACTTTGATCTCGTTCAGCATAGTGGCGATTTTTTCATCATACCAGGCTGAGTACGTGAAGTCCATGCCGCCCAGGGCGCCGATCAAGCGGGGATAGCCTTCGCCCACAGCCGAGGACCAGCTATCGCCGAAGAGCGGCGGCAATTGTTTGTTGCCTTCCAGGTCCCAGTACTGACCCGATTCCATGATATCCAGGTTGGCGGTGATGCCCACGTCTGAGAGATAGCCCACGATGGACTCGCATACTTCTTCGAAGTGGGTGTAAGCGCCGGCCGGGCAAGCCATACCGATCTCGAAGCCATCGGCATAGCCAGCCTCTGCCAACAACGCCTTCGCCTTTTCGGGATCGTAGCCAAAGGGTGCGGCGTTATCATAACCCAGCTCGCTGGTAGCCACAAAGCCGATGGCCGGTTTGGCGTGTCCTTCGAAGATGGCGCCGATGATGGCATCGATATCTATGGCGTAGTTCATGGCCTTGCGCACACGGGCATCCATGGTCGGCTGGTCGAGGCCGGTCGTCAGGTTGTTGAAGGCGATGTAGAAGACGCGGGTGAGGGGATAGCTGATCACCTTGACGTTATCGATACCGTCCAGGCTCTGCGCCTCTTCAGCATTGAGGCGGGTGACGATATCTACTTCACCGGTCTGGATGGCAGCCACACGCGTGGCCGACTCGGGGATGGGGCGGAAGATCACGGTCTGTATCTTGGGAGCGCCTTTCCAGTAGTCGGGATTGGCTTCCATGGTGATGTGATCGCCTTTGACCCATTCCACAAATTTGAATGGCCCGGTGCCCACGGGATGTTCGTTGAAGCCATCCTGGCCTACTTCCAGGAAGTATTTGGGCGGAATCATGGCCCAGTTGTCAGCCATGATGCTGAGGAAGAGGGCGTCGGGCTCGGTGGTGGTAATCTTGACGGTGTAATCGTCTACCTTCACCACCGAATCGGCACGCTGCCAATGGGTGCTGTATTCAAAATTGCCTTGGGCGGCGCGTTCCCATGAGAACACGACCGCATCGGCATTGAAAGGCTCGCCATTGTGGAACTTGACGCCTTTGCGTAGATGGAAAGTGTATTCCATCCCATCAGCGGACACGTCCCAGCTTTCGGCTAGCGAGGGCACGATGGTGCCGTCATCATCGAACCAGACCAACGAGTCGAACATCTGCCAGGCGGTCGTCGAGGCCTGCCGCTCGGCGGTCTGAGGGATATCGAGCGAATTGGGGAAGGTGGAAATAGCACGCACCAGGGTGCCGCTGGGGCCTATGGGCGCCGGCACCTCGGTGGGGGCAGGTGCTTCGGTAGGCGCAGGCGCTTCGGTAGCAGCAGGCGCTTCGGTGGCAGCAGGCGCTTCGGTGGCAGCAGGTGCCGGGGCCGCTGTAGGCGCGGGTTGAGGTGCCCCACATGCTGTCAGCAGCAGCATACTGGCTACAAGCAGCAACGAAAGAATCAACAACTTGCGTTTCATCAGTCCTCTCCTTAAATGGGTGAAAGCGGGTGAATGAAATTATTTGCAGAGGTGGCGACATTGCCTCCTGCTACGATCAAATTGGAACCAGTTGGGTGTGTGGAATCAGACGAAAAATAAATTCAAGATGATCTTTTCGGTAGCGGCATACGATTATGCGATCAGCGCCGAACACCCCAGTGAAGTGAACATCAGTTGTATTATACTGCAAGATCGGCTATAACAACAGAAACAATTCGCTGATATGTGTGGAGAAAACGATGATCGAACACGGAACCTATCGTCCCATTGCCGGGGGCACCAAGAACGGGGTGCGCCCTTTTCGATATGATTATTGGCGCACAGGATATGGCTCGCCCCCCTCCCAAGCGCTTGATTTCTTCGTGGCACAGGCGGGGGAGTACCATTGCAAGGCGGGCTATGTCTCTGGTGATTATGAATTCACCCCCCATTACCAGTTTTTTTACCACAAAGAAGGGGAGGCGGTTTTCAACTGCCGGGGTGCCAGTGTGGCCCTGAATCGTGGGGACTTATTGATGGTCCCGGCCAGCGAAATCTACGACTATGCCAGCCAGCACGGTGTCAAATACCATTGGCTGGCGCTGGAAGGCCGCTGGCCCGAAACCCTGTGCCCAGACCAGTGGCGGGTGTTGCATCTGGAATACGATGCCGCCATCGAGTCGAGCATGACGGCCATGCGAGAGAATTTGATCTTGAGTAAGCCCGGTTATGCTTTGCGGGCAGTGGCCTATTTTTACGAAACAATGGCCCGCATCGAAGAACTGTCGGGGGCGCATTCGCGGCCAGAGACCGACTACCCCGAAGCTGTGCGCAATACCATGATCTTTTTGCGCGAGCATTACGATATGCCTTTTAGCGCCACCGAGACGGCCGCCGCCGTCGGCGTCAGCCAATCCCATCTGCGGGCGCTGTTCAGCCGGTGGTTGGGAGAATCGCCCCAGCGTTATCACACGCGGTGCCGTATCGATCAGGCCAAGCGCCTTTTGCGAGGACAACGCCTGATGGTGTTCGAGGTAGCCTATCACGTGGGCTATAACGATGCCCGCTACTTTTCCCGTGTGTTCAAACATCTCACCGGCCAGACCCCCAGCACATTCGTCAATGGTTAGGAAGCATCCCCAAACGGGTTATTGGCGAAGGTCTGGTAAAAAGAAGGGGGCGGCCATGACGGCCGCCCCTAGTTGAATCTGGCGAAAGTTGAGCACCTGTTAGCGCACGATGAATGGAGCAAAGAGGGTCGATGTTGTATCGGGTTGGGGGAAGGGATATTCGGAAGAGATGGGCCCAAAGAATTCGCCATCTGGCAGACTTTGGAGTTTGTACCAGTAGATTCCATATCGATCAACGCTAGTGTCTAGCCATTGATAACCTGCCCCCAAAGCGTTGTTTTCGGCGAGGATGAGCGGAGAGACAGGCTTGTATGCACCATTAGCGCTAAGAGATCGCCAGATCACAAACCCGGATTGGTTGATTTCGCTGCTTGTCACCCAGTTGAGCTGGATGCCTTGCTTTGCTTGGGAAATCGTGAAGTTGACCAGCTTGTTGCCGGTGGGATTGATGTAACCGAAAGTGAGGCCGCTGATGCTTGAGTCAATACCAACTGTTACCTCCTGAATGATTGTGTTCGTGGGTGTGTACCCGGGAACGGAAGCCGCTGTTTTCAGGCTATAGGTACCGGGGATAAGAGAGCCGAAGTTGAAGTTACCGGCGCTGTCGCTGAAGGTGCTGATTGTCTGTAAGGTATCGAGACTGGTCAGGGTCGTGGTCACGTTGGCAATGCCCGTGCTTTCGCCGGCGTCCTGCACCCCGTTGCCGTTGCTATCGACGAAGATGGTGCCGGCAATGGTGCTGTAAACCAGGTTGCCAAAGTCGAAGACGCCAGCACTGGCGGTCACAAGACCGGCACTGATGGTAGCACTATAGACGATGGGGGTGGTGGCCACGAATCTCGCCGGGGGTGTTTCCACCACCAGATAGGAGCTATCGGCCAACTGGGTGAATTGGTAGGAACCATCGCCCAGGGTGGTCATACAACTTAACTGCACATCGGCGCCGTCCAAAACGCCCAGGGGAGACTGATCCTGATACAGGCAAACCTGAATGTTGGCAGTGCCTTGCTCGCCGGCATCCTGCACGCTATTCTGATTCCAATCATAGAAGACGATACCCTGGATGACTCCGGTGTTGACGGGCGGTTGCGGGGAAGCGGCGGCGACGGCAGCGCCTGCATCGACCAGACCATGGCCGAGGTAGGTGTCGACGATCTGGGGATCGGCTGCCTGGGTGTTGTAGGTAATCAGGCGGCGGACTTCGCTTTCGCTGAGATTGGGGTTGACGCTAAGTATGAGAGCGGCCAGTCCCGCCACGTGCGGTGAGGCCATCGACGTGCCGCTGCGGAAGCCGTAGCTGCGTCCTGTGCCCGCCCATTCGGTGCTGTAAACGGTGGAACCCGGCGCCACGACATCTACATTAGGGCCGTAGTTCGAGTAAGAGGCCCAAACGCCGAAGGGAGTCACGGCGCCAACGGCCATGACATTGTCGTACACAGCGGGGTAAAAGGGGGCGTCGGTGCTATTGTTGCCGGCTGCTACCACAATCACCACATTACGGGCTGTGGCGTAGCTGACAGCATCTCGCAGCGCCGTAGAATCAACCGTGCCGCCCAGGCTCAGGTTGATTACGCGGGCGCCATGGTCCACGGCCCAGATCATGCCGGTGGCTACATTGCTCCACCAGCCATTGCCGGTGTTGTCGAGTACTTTGATCGGCAGCAGGCTGGCCTGACCGGCAATACCTGCCATGCCGATGCTGTTGTTGATGCCGGCGGCCGCAATTCCACTCACATGAGTGCCGTGGCCGTGGTCATCGGCAGGATCGCTATCGTTGTTGACGAAATCATAGCCGGGAAGAATCCGGCCGCTAAATTCGGGGTGGCTGGCATCTATACCTGTGTCGAGTATGCCGATGATGATATTGGGGTCTCCCATGCTGGTGTCCCAGGCTTGGGGTGCACGCATCAGTTGGGGGCCGTAGACAAGACTGGGGTCGTTGTAATCTGGATCGTTGGGGGAAACAACCATGGACACGCGCCCATCGGTTTCGACGTAGCGTACGTCCGCATTCTCGGAGACTTGGGCTTGCATGCGGCTGGCTGTAATGGCCGGGATTTCGACGACGGCAATCCGAAGCTTTTCGTCCACGCGAAGTATCCGCAGTCCCTGGCGCCGACTCATTTCATATAGCCAATCGATTTGATGAGCATCGTTGAGGCCAATGATGATGCGTTGGCCTTGTTCAACTTGATTTGTGTCTGGACCCGCAGCAACTAACGGTTGCACACTCAATACCATCATCAGCAGTACAGACAATGCTACTATCATTATCCAAATTTTTGGTCGCATTGTGGTGGCTCCTAAGGCTGAGTGACGGGGAATTCTGTTCTTATAGTAGCAAGAAGTGCAATGCGAATCTATGGGTACTCGAGGGTTATTAGCCATGAATTTTGTGCGTTTCCGTGCGTCTGCAACCTGTTTCGGGCGCGGCGCTCCCCGCCCTTCCTTGCCAGGTGGAACTTGTGCGCACAGCAGGGGTAGAGTCGCTGCGGGGACTTGGCCTTGTGAGCCTGCAAATCCATTTGCAGTGCCAGGTCGCGGCGGCGCCAATAAAGCACCGGTTTCGTTGCCACCGACCGCCCGGCGATAAATCGCAGGGCTACAAAACGACGCCGGGTGAACCCGGCTTGCCGGCATCACGAAACGTGATCTTATGGACGTCGGCGCCTCACTGTCAACGCGATCGGTCGGTGCAGGCCGACCGGCGGCCACAGGCCCCCTAGCCCCGATTTCAATCGGCGGGACGTTAAAGTGCGGCTACCAGCCGCGGTAGAATGCGCACTACATCTCCGTGCAGGCACACGTCTGCCAGATGGTCGTAAGGCGTCATGCCGAGATTGACGATGATCAGGTGGGAACCGCTGCGCACGGCCAGTGCCGGCAAATCGGCGACAGGCAATACTTCCAGCGAAGAACCCGCCACCAGGATTAAATCCGACTGCAATGCAGCTTCCTGCGCCCGCAGGATATCGGCTTCGATCAGGGGCTCCCCAAACAGCACCACATCGGGTTTGAGGGCCCCCCCGCATCGCGGGCAGCGGGGCACAGTGCCCTGCTGGGTGATCTGGGGGTAGTAGGGTTCAGCCGGGGTCTGGTAGTCGCAATCGATGCAAGAGATGGTGCGCAAGTGCCCATGCATTTCGATGATATTTTGGGAGCCGGCGCGCTGGTGTAGAGCATCGATATTCTGGGTGACCAGCAGATGTAGAAATCCCTTGCGCTCCATTTCCGCCAAAGCCAGGTGGGCGGGATTGGGTTGGGCGTTGAGGATGGTCGTGGCCAGGGGCTGAATCCATTTATAAAAGCGCTGCGGCTTGTCCCGGAAGCCCCAGATAGAGGCCACTTCGAAGGGATTGACCTGGCTCCACAGACTGCTGGAATTGGAGCGAAAGTCGGGAATGCCCGAAGAGGTGGACAGGCCTGCCCCTGTTAGCACGATGGTGCGCCGTGAAGCACGCAGGTGTTCTATGGCTTGTTCAAAAAGTGCAGGATTTATTTTGGGGCGTCGAAACACTTTACCGCAACCTTCGGTGGGATAACGCGGCCACAATAGACCAGGCCCGGTACAAAGCCTGATAGGTTTGGCAGCGTCCTGTCGCTTATTGTACACTAACCCTGTTGGCTTTGTCAGACTTCGACGTTGCCGACATGAATCCAATTCAATTCTAAAACGTAACACCTAAGCACTCCTCGTTCTTAACCACCGCTTTCACGGATCTCCACAGATGAGTAACAGAGAATCCGGAGGTCTGAATGACGACCCCCACGAAATCCAGAAGAGCCAGCTTTTGGGTTGTTACTCTAAAACAGGACACCTAAATGATTACCAACTGGGGACGAAAGAATCTCAAGTTTATCCTGGATCCGATTGCGGATCTTCTCTTCAAACTCCATTTCACGCCCAATGGCGTGACTTTTTTGGGCTTATTAATCACTGCCGTAGTGGCCTATTTGATCGTGACCGGGCATCTGTTGGCGGCAGGTCTGCTTTATGTGGTGGGCGCTGGCGCCGATGCTATTGATGGCACGTTGGCGCGGCGCATCGGCATCCGCAATCCGTTTGGGGCCTTTTGGGATAGCACGCTCGATCGCATGGGCGAGACTTTTGTGATCTCGGCCCTGGGGTATCAGGCGGCGCTGCAGGGAAATTACATCACCGTCTTGCTGGCCTTTACCGCCTTGATGACAAGCTATCTGGTCAGTTACACGCGGGCTCGGGCCGAGGGCCTGGACCTGGAATGCAACGTGGGCATCGGCACCCGTGTGGAGCGCTTCGTGGTCATGGTACTGACCCTGCTCTTGCAACAACCAGCCTATGGCCTGGGCTTCATCACGCTGATTGCCGGCATCACCGTGATTCAGCGCATTCACGCGGTCTGGCAGCAAACACGCAACACCTAACCTGGACAAACCAGAACCAAGAGGATTTGACGCCAAGGCAGAGAGGCAAAGACGCAAAGCGCGCTTGACTTTTTTGGCGTCAGAAATTGCGACGCCATTCTGGGCAAGGCCCGGACTCGCCCAAAAGTGAATTCCCGTTTCTGACCTCCTCCTGCAGACTAATCCTGGACAAACATTCACCACTCGCCACGATTCACTTCTTCTCAGGGCCTCTCGCCCCTCTGCTTCACTGCGTTAAGAACCCTGGCTCTTTTGGATTTCACGGAGGTCACGGTGAGACCCCTGAGATGCCAAAGAGCCAGAATCCATTGCGTCTCTTAGGTAGCGTCCAGGAATAACTTTCCTTTTTGGGGCTGACGCTGGCCGAGGGGACCCTTCACTGCGCTCGATGGCAGGCTCGGGCTCTTTGGACGCTTTGCGCCGGGAAGCGGCCATTCCCATCTTCGCCACATGGAGAGTCGGCGAAGGCCGACTCCTGGCCGCAGGCCTGAAGAGCCTGACTTCAGTCAGCGAGAGCAAAACGAAAGCTAATATTGATGGACGTTCACTTACCGTCCTGGCATCTTTACGTTACACTTTTAGCCCGTTGGGCAAGAATGTCGGTGCTAAGCGCCAAGGGTTGTTTGCCAAGCATTTGGGTTTACGCTAAGATGCAACCCAATATTCGGTAAAGGTTTGCTTTTTACTCATCTTGCCGGTACAATAAACAAAACATAATAATTTTCGGTGACCTCGGTGCCTTTTGGCATCGCTTCATACTCTATCGTAGCGAGAATTGCGTTTTCACCCCCAATTCCCCACTTTTTTCGGAATCCCCCGTTGCTTTTTCCTCGCTCCTCCGTCTTGACTCGTAAAGAACCGTTGTCGCGCCCTCCCCCAGACGAGGCAACCCTGATCGAACGGGCCTCCCGTAACGATCAGGAAGCCATCGCCACGCTTTACGACCTTTATGCCCCGAAAATATACAGTTACATCTACCGCCGGGTGAATGATCAATTGGTGACCGAAGATCTTACCGGCCAAGTGTTCCTGCGTATGATCGAGGCAGTAAGGACGCAAAGTGCATGGCATACATCCTTCTCAGGCTGGCTGTACCGCATTGCCCATAACCTTGTTGTTGATCATTATCGTCGGCGAGGCAGAGCCATCCACACGGACATCGACGAGTCACCGAACATCCCTGCTCAAGATAGCGATCCGTACAAAAAAGCGGCAGCGCTGTTAGACAGTGATGCGTTATTGCGCGCTATCGGTGAGTTAACCGAAGAGCAGGCGCAGGTAGTCACCTTGCGTTTTCTCGAAGGCTACAGCATCACCGAAGTGGCCACACTGTTAGACAAAACCGAAGGCGCTATCAAGGCATTGCAATACCGCGGCGTGGCCAGTTTACGCCGCATTATGAAAAACGGTCAATGAAACATTCCGACGCCCATCTCTCCGATCTCTTCCAGACAATGCTGGAAGCACCGAACCAGCACCAGTCAGTCCTGGACGGAGAAGCGCGCCTCCAAGATCCCGGCATCCAGCATCTGCAGAAACTGGTCGAGATGACACAGGCCCTGGAAGCGACCGTGCGACCGGTTCCCGACATGCAAGGGAGCCTGGCCCGCATGCGCACGCGGGTGTTGTGCAGCGTCACCGATTCGGTCTATACCACTACCCCGGCTGGGAACGCACTCCCCGAACCGCAGGCATTGTGGTGGCAACGCATTTGGCACTTTTTGCAGGGGCCAGCCGTACAGGGCTGGGCGACGGCAGCGGTTGCAACCCTGTTGGTCGTTGCCCTCACCATGACCACCGCCATCTCTGCCTCGGCCCAGTCGCTACCCGGGCAACCGTTGTATCCGGTCAAACGGCTGACCGAACAGGCGCAGCTATTGCTGACCATCGATCCTGTTAAAAAGAGCGAGATCAAGGCCGAGCAAAACCAGGAGCGCCTGGACGAAATCACCTCGCTCCAGCACCTGGGGAAATCGGAGCAGGTCAGCTTTGATGGGGAGCTGCAGGGCCGTGAGGACGACGGTTGGCGTATTGGCGACTGGCTGGTGATCATGCAGGCCGGGGATGCACAACTGGCAAAACTGCCCATCGGCACGCGCATCCACGTCACCGGTGTAACGCCCGGCATTGCCAGCAGCGATCACATCATCGATGCCACATGGTCGGTGATACACATCCCCGTAACCACGCCTACGCCCACCCCCACGCCGACGCTGCCCCCGGCCCAACCTGGTGATCTCCTGATTTCAGCGCCCACCGACACACCTGCGCCCGTGCTGCCCACCCCCACGCCCGAACCGCGGCGCAAACAGATCAATGTCAAGCTGCCACCCACGGCAACGCCCCCCCCCACCCCTACCTTTACAGCCACCTCCACGGCCACCGTCACGCCTACCCCAACAGCTACCGGCACCCCCCTGCCCACGCCCATCCCCGAATTTCAGGCCACGGGCCGACTGACCGGCATCACGCCCACCAGCATCGTGGTCGAAGGCATTGTGTATCAGTTGGCGCCCGGGCTTTCGACGGATACCCTGCAAATCGGCAGTCAGGTAAGCATCGTCTATCGTCTGAATGCCGATCAAAGCCGCCTGGTCAGGCAGATCATCGTCTTGGTGGCGGCGCCCACGCCCAGCTTCATTCAGCGCAGCGGTCGCTTCGAGGCCGTCGATAGCGGCTCCATCACCGTCAATGGCACGCGTTTCCTCTTTAGCGGCAACACCCAGTTCCCGTCTGTGGCCCTGGCGGTCGGCCAATTTGGCCGCGTGAGCGGACACACCGCCGCCGATGGGGTCTCTTTATTTGCCGACAAGATCGAGATTTACTATCTTGGCGATATTGTCCTTTTGGGCACGGTGCGCTCCGTGCAGGGCAATATTATCGAGGTGGACAGCATGGGCGGCAGCGTCCGTGTCGACATCGGGCAGGCGACGATTAAGGGCCGGGTACAGGTGGGAGCCGAAGTGAGTATCAGCGGCAAAGTACGCCCCGATGGTCTCATTGTGGCCGACAGCGTCACGGTCACGCCTCCGCCTGCCACCGTCACACCCACTCCTACCCGACCGGCGTTCACCCCCACCCCCCTCCCCACCCTGACTCCTACTCCCAGCCCCAGCCTCACACCCACACCACTTCC
>JAADGC010000245.1 GCA_013152585.1 Chloroflexota bacterium | reverse complement strand
TCGATCTGGCCGATCAGTATCACGATCTCAAAGCCACGTTGGCCCGGCACGGGGTGCAGATCACCCGGCGCTTTGTCATCGAAGAGCTGGAAGCGATTCGCGCCAGCAATTACGATGTGGATGTGGTGCACGAAATGCTCGAACGCAGCGAGCAGCGCCTGGCCCAGCAGGCGGCAGACCATGCTACGGCAGATTCAGAACCCGGTACCTCGGTAGGGAAGTCGCTACGGGATGCCCTGGCTGAACTGGAACGCTCGATGGTGTTGCTAGAAAAGCATCTGAATTAAAGAGTGGAGTCCGGCGAAGGCCGACTCCTGGCCGCAGGCCCCCTAGCCCCGATTTCAATCGGCGGGGACAGGACGCGCGTGCGGCGGGGTCGGGCTGACCGTGCGCACAGCAGGAGTAGAGTCCCTGAGGGGACTTGGCCCTGTGAGCCTGCAAATTCATTTGCAGTGCCAGGTCACGAGGGCGCCAATAAAGCACCGGTTTCGCTGGCGCCGCCCGCCCGGCGGTGAACCGCAGGGCACCAAAACGGCGCCGGGTGAACCCGGCTTCAGGCGCGGCACCCGCGGCGCCTCTGCGTTAAAATTTGCGGCTTTTTTGGATTTCCCGGAGGTCACGGTGAGCCCCCCAGAGATGCGGTTGAACCAAATCTGACCGCGTTATTGATTCGCGTTTTCGGCGCTCGTCCGCGCCCACACTCTTGTCGGTCTGAGGCGCAACCTCGCTAGAGGTACTGTTCCCAGTAATTCAACCTGGACGCAATTTCATAAGATTTCCAAAAGGCGTCGATACGGGCAACCGATTTTCTCAGTTCCTCGCCTGCACGCGACAGATCCACTTCGTTCATCCACTTGTCCATCCTGCATGCGCATTGACCATGCGGATTATACAAGACGCATTGATCCTCCAGGAAGTTCTTCAGTTTTCGTCTGGCGCGCACAACCATCTGCCGGATCGAGACGGCATTCTGGCCCAGGATTTCGGCGATGTCCGCATAAGGCAATTGCGCGATATCCCTGAGGATGTAGGCCATGCGGGTTTTGTTGTTCAGGCAGTGCAGAATTCCTGTAAGACACTTGTCGCACATTGCCTTCACCCATAGTTTCCTGTCAAAATCGTGAGAGACCGGCAAGTCTCTTTCCGCCTCGAAGGTACCCCTCAGCACCCTCGCCGAATAGGTTCTTTCCGCCCGCGCCCGGCGTGCCGCGACACGACAGGCAATGGTATATATCCAGGTCGAAACCTTTGAGTCTCCCCGAAAAGAAGGCAGGCTCTTCATGATCTCCAGCCATATTTCCTGGGCCGTATCGCGAGCGACTTCTTCGTCATATATCATGCGACGACAAATTGACGAAACCATTTGTCCGTAGTTCTCAACCAAATCGGAAGTGGAGATAGTATCTTTGTGGCTAGTCATGCGACCATCTTCAGTCCGTATGATTCATATCCTCTGAGCCTCATATCTGCTGTCACAGGTACGATAGCAATTCCAAATATGAAAAACGCTACTGGACACCTTTCCATTGTGTCACCCTTCGGTGGGCTCAGGGCAGGCTCTGAACGTGTCAAGCAGGCAACTCACGTGAACTCGAAAGGCCAGTGAAGGGTCTCGCTGTCCATGAAGGGCGAGATTCTTCGCTGGAATTGGCTTGGCGATGCCCGTTTCGGCGTCAAAGTGCGTGTCTTTTTGATGCGTGTTGGCCTCTAGAACCCGTTCAGAATGACAGTTGCAAGAAGTGTCCGTAGAGAAACACGAAAGTGGCCTTGTTCGGGCACGTACTACAAACATATTGACACCAATATCTGCAAAATCAGCGTCCAGGGTAATCAGAGCCCTGTTCTCTCGCAGACAGTGTTCGGAGATCGTTTTGTCTGCGGATCAACAACTATGTATTCTTTCCAATCCATTCGCGTTTTCCTTGAGAGGAGTAATGATTTGGGTCATACAAAGTGACAGTGTTCGATTGGAATTATACTTCTTGAATTACAAGAAGGCCAGCTAACGAACTAAGGAGGGTGTGTCCCAGGAATTTGGGCGTAAGGTTGGAGGTGGCGCTGCGGGCATCACGGATGCGCCGAGCGCTTCCTTTTTTCGTGTGTTGGCCGCATCCATGATGCGACCAACACACGCCACCAAAAACATGGGACGCACTCATTGATCCCCCTCCGCATCGGCTGGAATCCGGGTCGAGGACGTTGAGAGGACGCTTGTGTGGTATGGTATGGTGTACTGTATCACATATGACACACCTATCTCTCCACTCTGAAATCCGCTTTCATGCCCCAAGCAGAGCAGCAATCAAGAGGTGATAGATCATCCTGGCGGCAGATAAAACGTATCTGCGGCTGGTCGCGCCGTGCCCACACACATTTCAGTCATCATTCTTCAAGCCGAGGAAAGGAGACACTCCCATGCACATGACGGCTTTTTACTCCCACAAACGCCTTGCGTTGCTTGCTGCGATCTGCCTGCTGCTGGTTTTGGCCCTGGTGGGCTCGCGGCGCGTCCAGGCCGAAAGCAACCCTTATGCCAGCGCCGCCAACACGCAGGGCACGATCGTCGCGGACAGTTACGTCTCGGAAGGGTCCCCATCCACGAATTTCGGCAGTTCAGGCAATCTCTATGTGGGACACGACGAATTCGAGCAAGAATCCTACTCACTGGTTCGCTTCAACCTGCCCACGCTGCCTGCCGGCGCCGTCATCGACTACGCCGAACTGCAGTTGAATTTGCAGACCCGTTATGGAAAGTCAACCGAGAAGATCCTGGCCTACCAGATTACATCCAACTGGGGAGAGGGCTCGGTGAACTGGTCGAACCGGCCGGCGCTGGGCGGAATCGCTTCCAGCACGCCCGTGGGCACAGCGCAGAAGTACTACGTTTGGGATGTGACCGCCCTGGTCGGACAGTGGTACGAGGGCGATGCCGTAAACTATGGCATCGCCATACGCAAGCAGTATGTGACTACAGAAGGGTTCACCTTCTCGAGCAGGGAAACTGCGCAGGACCCCAAACTGATCATCTACTACACAGCGCCGACCTCAACGCCGACGCGTACTCCCACGCCCACCAAGCCACCCACAGCAACACGCACACCCACCAAGCAGTCAACGCCGACATCCACCCCCACCAAAATCCCGACCCCTACAGCCACGCCAAAGGTGGAGAACACTTTGCCGGGGCAGATTTATTTCGATCGGATACGTTACCGCACCTCTGAATCGATCTTCGTAACCGTGAATATCAGCGGCACCATGCCCGCCACGCCCCCCTC
>JAADGC010000018.1 GCA_013152585.1 Chloroflexota bacterium | reverse complement strand
TCCAGCTCTTCGATGACAAAGCGCCGGGTGATCTGCACCCCGTGCCGGGCCAACGTGGCTTTGAGATCGTGATACTGATCGGCCAGATCGATGGTGACGGACTCGAAACCGTGTTGGGCAATGGTGACGCGTTCGGAATAGCGCATCACGTTGTAAAACGCCATCTGAAAATCATCGGCCCGCGGCTCGATTAAGAGTATGTCCACATCCGGGTGCCGGCGCCGCAATTGCTTGATGTGATAAGCGAGCCCGCTTTTTAGCGAGATGCGCATGAACTGCGAAAAAACGGCCTGTGCCCCCTTATCGCTTAAAAACTGGCCGCTGGCGCCCTGTAAGGGGATATGCTGATGCTGACGGTTGTCGATGGGCACCAGAGGATTGATGCACACGATCAGGCGGGCCCCGGCCTCGATGGCGACATCGAGACTGGCGTTGCCGCGCACCGCCCCATCGACAAAATCATGTTCGTTGATGCGCACGGGCCGATACAAAAGTGGCACGGCGCTAGAAGCTGCCACCGCCTGGCTGATGGGTACATCGTGCCAGGGCTCGCGACCAAAAATCACGCGCTCGCCTGTGTCGAGGTCGGTGGCAATGATGAAAAGCTGCTGTAATGCACTGGCAAATCTGTCATCCAGGTGCCGCTCGTGCAACGTATCCCGGATAAATTGGGCCAGCGATGTATTGTTGTAAATGCCCGAAGGCAGAACATCGATCAATGACCACAACAAATCCAGTACGTTCAGGTCGCCGCGATGCCGCACATAGTGGGCGAGGGTGTTCTTCACTGTTCGGGGCAGGTGAGCGCTTTTACGCAGGATCTCGCCCGTGTTGAGCGAGAACAGATGCTGGGGTAAAAAGGTCGCGCTATCAGGCTGAGCCCCCTCGACCACCCGCATCATCTCGCCCGGGCCAATCCCCAGCGCCAACATACTCCCCACCAATGCGCCGGCACTGGTACCGACGATCACATCAAAATCAGTGACACTACGATCAACCAGCAGGGCATCGATGGCCTTCAGGGCGCCGATCTCATACACGGCACCACTCAGACCGCCACCCGCCAGCACCAGGGCGATCTTGGAAGTCTCGTCGACGGAGACGAATGGAGAAGAGCGAAGCGCTTCAGGCATCTGTCTTGACATCGGTGACATCACTTTCGTCCGGACTTTCGTCGGGCATGGCGGCCAGTAATTCATCAACTCGCTGCATCAACCTTTCCACTTGTTCCTGCAGCGTCTTGATCTCGTTGCTGGAAGGCACGTTGAGCCGCTCCAGGGCCGCCTCGATGCGAAAATCGGGCAGCATGTCTTTTGTGGCGGCACTGACTCCTTCGTAAATTTCCCGGCGGATGCGTTCGCCTTCTTCCTGCGCCATTTCGCCTTTGGCGATCAGGGACTCGATGCGCTGATCGATTTCATCTTCGATTATGCGCAGCACGCCCACCGATGTGTGCAGCGAGCGGCGCAGATAATCGAAAGGGCCTCCGCCCGTACGCACCAGATTGGTGAGGATGCTCGTGGGCAAGAATCCGGCACGCTTCTTTTCCCGCTCGAAGATAATTTGCGACAAGGTCACGCTGGTCAGATCTTCGCCCGTCTCATGATCAATGACCTGAATATCTTCCCCTTCCTGGATCATATGGGCAATATGAGCCAATGTGACATAGCGCTTGCGATCGAGATCATACAATTTTCGGTTGGGATATCGTTTAATGGTTCTCATCATGCACGCTCGTACAAAGGGAGTCAGGCCTGGATCTGCCAGTAGTACGGCCCCGATGACCAAGGAGGCTGTACTGCACCATTATAGAGAGCTATGCCGCGACGTGTCAAACTGAACCCTACCCCCAACTCATCACAACGGTGCACACATCGAAAGGACGTGTGCACCGTGGCATTTTGTATGCTGTTGGGAACCCACTCGCGCAAGCGCGGATCACAGGCGGCCGGGTTCAGAATTACTGCACACCAGGCGCCAGTTCATGACATTCGGTACAGGCATCCAGCGGGAAGCCTTCCTCGACATGGAAGGGCGTGTAAGGAGCGAGGCCTTCCAGACCGTGGCAGGTCAGACATTGACCGATACGGTCTTCGGTGAGAGGATGCGGGATGCGGGGCACAAAGGAGCTCGTTCCGGGCTCACTCGAGGCCGGGGGTTGTTCTCCGGCCGGGATCTGAGGCAGATAAGCGCGCAGACCTGGGGCGTCCAGGCCGGCCCATTTCCATTCTACGCCGTGGCAGGCGCTATTGGCGCAGAATGAACTGTTATCACTGCCCCCACGATTATAGGTGCTGTGGCATCCGGTGCAGGTGATGTCGAATTCGTTGCGATGTCGTGCCAGCCAGTTGCTGTCTTGGTGCGACTCCGGCTCGTTTTGCGGCTCCACCGCAATCACCGGCGCCGGCAGGCCGGGACCGGTCACACGGGGGATGGTGTGACAGATGTTGCACTCCAGGCGAATGGTCTGGCCATCGGAACTGACGTGCTTGCCATCGTGACAGCGGAAACAACCAGGGAAGTTTTTGTGTCCCAGGTTATCAGGATGGGTGCTCCAGCCAATCGACATATCGGGGAAGTAGGTGCGTTCGAAAATAGCCTGGAGTTCGGTCACAGCTTGCTGCACAGACGCCTTTTTAGTCGCATACACAGCGGGATAGTTTAGGCGGTACCAGTCTTCGAGGCGGGCAATTTCAACCATCGACTCTTCCCGTGAACCAGCCTGCCCTGAGAGTAATTGCGTGGCCTTGACGGCAATATAAGGCAGGCTGCCATCGATGCGATTGCGGCTGATGGCTTCGTCCACTGCATCCTGAGGTATCTGGAATGTATGGGAAATGCGGTTGTGGCAATCGATGCAGTCCATGCGCCGCACTTCTGCGCTTCGGGCAGCCACATCGGCCGGCGTCACACCGCTATCGAGATCGTAGTATTCGATCACCGTGCCATCCGGGCGCACTTCTTTTACATAGGGGATATTCTGATGCAGCTTATCTTCAGAAAGATAGTAGACTTGGCTTTCGATGTGCCAGTGAATGCCACGGCCCAGCCCTTCGCGAAGGGTGCCGCCGCCAGTCTTGAGGGTTAAGAAGGTTTCACGGGGTGTGTTTTCGGGATCAGGCAAATAATGGACGATCTTTTTAAGACTGTCAGCCGAAAACTTCGCGGGGTTATGACATTTCTCGCAGGTTTCCCGCGCCGGCCGCATGTTCTTGACATAGATGGGAGTTTCGTAATCCTGAGACAGGGCGTAGTAAACGTGGCGGAGTTCTTTAGCCTTGCGTGGTACAGCCGCCAAAAAACTTTCCTGTCCCAAATGGCAGTCTACACAAGCCACGCGAGCATGGGGTGATTGCTTATAAGCTGCATATTCAGGCGGCATGGTGTGGCAGGTGGTGCCGCAGAACACTGTGCTGTTGGTGTATTCCCATACGGTGGCGCCGGCCACGATGAGGATAACACCGACGAGCAGGAGCACCACAACCGCGCCCAGGGTCAGTTTCCAGTGTTGGCGGAACAGGCGAAAAACATAGCGTATTATAGCGCGCATAGTACCTCGGTGGGAATTAGTTATTGGGTGCGCCGACCTGGATCCAGGCCGACAATAAGTTCAGTTCTTCCGGCGTCAGGCGGGTGGGATGGGCCTCGAGGGGCATGGATTGCACCAACAATACGCGGCTGTGCTCGGCATCGCCAGGGATGATAAGGGGGCCGCCGGACTGCGTTCCGGCCATAATGCCGGCGTAGGATGACAGATCAGGGGGTGTGACGCTGCCATGACATGATGTGCACTTACTTTGCAGCATGGGCAGAATATCGGTGCGAAAGCTGGGAAGATGGGCCAAATCGATGGACGGCAGCGGAGTAAGATTCTCGGGCTGCAGGAGATGACATGCCAGACATGTTTCGTTGCCCAATGGCGGATCAGCATGGGGCGCTGAGAAGGGCACAATAGAACCTGTACCATGACACCACAGACAGTTTTCACGGCCCTCGCTAATGCTGTGTGCCAGCGCTGGCGCCGGCGTATCATACAGCAGCATCTGGGCGTTGCGAGGGGGTGTGGGGGTCGGCGAAGCTTTGGCAAAAATAGCGACATTTCCCGGAATAGGCGGCACGGTGGTGATAGCAGTCTGTTCTATGGTAAAAAAGCGGTAGGTGAATAAGAGAAAGACCACCGCCAGCACACTCGCCAGGGGCATGAAAATGCGGCGACGACGGCGAATGACCTCGGGCGGAGGCAGGGGATGCTCTTTGTCTGCTAAGAGGCGTTGCAGCTCCTCTGCATGCTCTTCTTCCATCTCATGAAAGCTGATCCGGCCCGTAAACATGCTTTTGTTGAAATATTTGAGATGAACATAGTAGAAATGCCAGCTAAGAATGGAGAGTGCGGCCAGGATCGCCTCTGAACCATGGGCAGCTTTGGCCGCAGGAATGAATTCACCGGGGAGAAACTTGGTGATCAAAATCGGGTTCCAGAGCATGTAGCCGGTGATCGCCATGAGCACTGTGCCCCACACGACCGCCCAGTATTCGATTTTTTCTCCGAAATTGTAGCGCCCCATGGTTGGTCGACTTTGAGCAAGGCCAAGATCGCTAGCAATAAGCTGTATGGCATCCTTAGCATCTTTGATGCCGGGAAGCATGGCCAGGGGCCGGTTTAAGACAATAATCTTGTAGGCGACGTGAATCGCATGAAAGAGAGCCAGGATGATCATCAGGATCGCCGAGATATGGTGGATAGTACGGACGTTTCCGATGCCTCCGATGGCGCGTATGATGGCCATGGAGATGCCCCATTCGGCGAATTTCTGCGGCAAGCCTGTCAACACCAGCACTGAGAAAGAAAGCAGCATCAAGGAATGTTCGATCCGCTCCAGGAGACCAAAGCGGTGGAAGGTGACTCGTTTCTCGCTCATCGATCCCCCCCTTCTTCGTGCTGCTTACGATGAGCCAGACGCCATTCCCGTCGCCTGCGTCTGCGTTCTGCCGCTGTGCTGAACATATCCAAACCAATAAAGACGGCAAAGAAGCAGAGGACGACCGGAATGAGAATTTTGTAGAACCAGTTCACGGCAGCGACAACAGGATGATGCTTCCAGTCGGGGGGATAATGGCCCATCCAACTGGCCGTGAAACTATTATCGGCATCAGGATGGCAGCGCTGACAGGTGGTGAGAAGGTTGGCTTGCATCACACTCGAATTCTTATTGGTGGGTGCCAAGATCAAATGAGCATCATGGCAGTCGCTACACACGGCTTTGTTAGTAATCTTGTTCGGTTCCACATCTTCGAAGATCTTGACCGTAGTGCCGTGAAAATCAGCTACGTATGTGGAGAAGACATCGGTCGAAATGCCGTATTTGTCCATGAGGGCTTTGTCGGCGTGGCATTTTCCACATGTGTCGGGCGACTTGAGCCGGAATTGAGCGGAACGAGGATCTTCGATGTGATGGGCGGGGTGGCAATTGATGCAGGTGGGAACATCGGGGTTGCCATCGTTCATGAGCGCCGCCCCGTGTACGCTCCTTTTGAACCGGGCGAAAATGGCGGCGTGGCATTGGCTGCAAGTGAGTGATATTTTTTGGCGTGGCACTGCGGGATCGCTGGTGTCATGAGCGCCATGGCAATCGGTGCAGATGGCTGCCTGACGATTACCGCTGGCCAAAGCCTTCGCATGAATGGAATCAAGGGTGGCTTCGTATTGATCGGGATGACATTTGAAGCAGGAGCGGTAGCGATTATACTGAAGATCGCGATGGTTTTTGACCATCAGGGGCGGATGGGGATAGCCTTGGATGTTGGTGTGACAGTCGATGCAGCGTATACCGTGCTGCCCATGCACCGAGTCGGCATAGATGCTGCCATTGATTACCAGCGATAGAATTTCGCCGCTGGGCAGGGTCATCGTGCGATCGGGGATGCTATGGCATTCGAGGCAAAGCTTGTTGGCATCAGACGGGGCCGTCTTCGCCGGACCGGCAGCGAAAACAGGCCAGGCGACGATCAGACCCAGCAGCAGCATCGCTGCTCCCATCTTAAAAAGGCGTGACATGGTAGGTTGGAATATCATGGGGCATCAGGACGATAATAACGAATTCCAGCAGCCGCGTGACAACTGTTGCAGCGCTGGTTGTAGGCCGTATTGCTGACTTCGCCATAGCTGCCGGTGGCATCCTGCCCATGCACAATGCCTATATCGGCAATGGTCATGGCCGGATAATTGATGCCGGCGGCGAAGGATCGCACCCCATGTGGATCATGACAGGCAACGCAAGAGGGCTTAGAATCAGCCACACCGTCGCCGTCGCTATCCCACGTGAGCTGGTTCATATCTAAATGATCCCAGTGGATGTTGGCCGGCGTATTGCCAAAGTTGAAGCCTTCGGTACGCTCGTTACGGAAGCCCGTGGTCACAGCGTCCACGGGCAGGGGATAGCCAGCCGGTGGGGGTGCGCTGTGGGTGAAGAGAGCGTTGCTGTAGCCGGAGGCCAGACCCACCAGCCGGGCTTCGCTGTGGCAGGCATAGCAGAGATTAAATTGCTGGCGCTGATAACCGGTGTCGAGGGCGATGGGCACGTCGAGATTGATGCCCAACCAGCGCGTGACCTGATAGTTGTCTTTTTCGGCGTCGTAACTGGCGGCCAGGCCATCGAAATGATTACTCTCGGGAGTTTTGAGATGACAGACCGGGCAACTGAGAGTGATGCCCTCACGACCGTGGCCGGAATTCGCAAAGCCATAGCTAACGCCATCGCCGACCACATTCGGCGCCGGTACACCTTTGATTATGCTGGGCTGGCTATCGTGGCAGCCTTCGCAGCGCACCGGGCTATCGCTAACCCAGTTGTGGCGGGCGTCGGCCACGCCATTGACGGCGCCACCGGGGCTGTGGCAAGTGTCGCACACCTGGGTCTGAGAGAGCGTCTTGCCGTCGGCGAAGTCGACGCGGCCGTTGACATGGTTCTGGGAACCGACACTGGTGTGACAGGTTTCGCAGACCGCAATGCCCGGGCCCTGATCCGAAAAATCAAAGTGGCGGGCATGGGCGCCGGTCTTGAGCTCGGTGGGCGAGTAGGCATGGCAGGAGCCACAGGCGCCGCTGCGGGCATCGCCCCACTGCGGTTTAGAAAATACGGGGGCTGCCGGGGTCTCACGGCTGGCGGCGCCGTCGGAATGACAAAGGCTGTTGGCGCAGGTTTTATCGGTGGGGTTGAATGCCCCTATCAGGGAGGACTGCCACAGGTCGGAGACATCCAGGCGCACATCTTTGACAAAATTATCATGTTTGGCCGGGTGGGCGATGGCGTCGTTGTGGCCGTTCTGTGCGGTGTCGGCATGACATTCGTAGCAGCCGATGGCATTGGCCCCGCGGTCGCGGTACTGGGGCAACAGATGTTCGGCATGGCTGCCGGTATTGAGGCTGAACTGATCTTGATGACAGCCGGCGCAGCTCAGGCGACTGTTCTCATCCCACACAGGGGTCTGCACTTGCCAGGGCGCATCGTCGGGCTGGCCGTTGCTGTGGCAGCCCACATTGGCGCAGGTGCGGGTGTTGCGGTCGTAGCTGCCCAGGGGGTTGAGCGCAGAGAAGAACACATCCTGGAAGCTGGCAGGCTGGGTGACATGGCCGCTATAAGCTGGATCAAGACGATCATGGCAGGTGCTGCATTCCATGCCGTATTCACCGGCGTGTTTTTGATGCGGCGTCAGGGCCTCGTTCAGGTGATAGCTGCTGTTGCCGGCGGGCGGCGGCGGCATGCCGTGGCAGGCCTGACACGAAGGCATGAAGCCATCCTGCGTGGCCGGGCTGTTATCGGCATCGTGACGATGGCAGGTCGTGCAGTCCGTGCCGCGCAAATCCAGGTCGCCGCTGGGGCGATGATCGCCGCCGGCGTGCTTGCTGGCCACGCCGATATGGCAGGTGGCACAGAGATCATTCGCATCGGCTTTGTTGGCGTCGTCGAAACTGTTGGCGCCTGTGTACGATATGAAATTGATGGCATTGCCGTTGATGCGGGCTTGAATCAGGGCCAGATTGGCGCTGCCGTGGCCGGTGTGACAGGTGTTGCAGGCGGTGCCAAAGGAGGATTCCTCGGCAGCGGCAAAGTCGCGATTGCTGTGCGGGCTGATGGGGCTGAGTGCACTGAGATTGGCGCCGTCGCCAAAGGGATCCTGAGCCCCGGCGCCAGGGACAAACGCAGTCTGGCTACCGTCGGCATCGTGACAGGCCTGGCAGAAGGGGCTGAGATCGACCTGATCGCTGGAAACGAAACGCAAGCTGGAGCCGCCATCGGGCATACGCAGATCGATAGTGCCATCGCCGTGCGTGCTTTGATCGTGGCAGACCAGGCATTGCTGATCGCTGGTGTCGCCCTGGATATGATGGCTACGCTGGCTGAAGTCGGCACCCACGGCCCGGCGACCGCCCGGCGGCAGGTTGTCGCCGTTATCCTGCTGCTGGTTGTGACAGTCGAGGCACGACCCCTGCGGCATGAAAGCATCCGCGGTCAGAGGATCGCCGTCGGTTTCGTGCTTGTGGCAGGCGGTACAGTCGGTGCCTTCGTAATGCGGCAGTTGCGCACGATTGCTGGGCGTACGATTGTGGCGGGTGGTGGTATGGCAGGTGGCGCAGAGATCGTCGCTATTTTGGTTGTCGGGTTCGTCGAAGCTGTTATCGCCGCTAAAAGCCCGGAAAACGACACTGGAGCCACGCAGGTTGCTACGGATGGCGTCGAGATTGGCGCTGCCGTGCGGGTTGTGGCAGGTGTCGCAGGCGACGGAAAAAGGCGACTGCGTGGAAAGATCGTAACCGACGTTGCCATGGGAGCTGACATCGGGGCCGACACGAGCCGGATCGTTATGACAACTTGTGCAGAGCTGATCGGGAGGGGCGATCAGGCGGGGATTACCAGTCTGATCGAAATGGGGGGCACTGAGGTTATGACAGGTCAGGCAGTCGAGGTCCAGGCCTTGATCTGCCCCCCGACCATGTCCATTGCTCAACCAATAGGCATCCATTGCCGGGGCGAGGCGGCCATTGAGCTGGCCGGGCTTTTCACTGTTATGACATCCAAGGCAGTCAGCAATATGATCGCCGGCCCGCCAGGCGTTTTTGGCAGCGGCAATGCCGGCAGCGTTGCCATGACAACTATCGCACACGCGGGTGCTGTTCAAATCCCCCCCATCAACCATATCCACGCGTCCGTTGCGATGCCCGGCGTCCCGCCAATTTGTCACTTTGGGATGACAATTCGTGCAGTTTTGCAGGTTGATGTCGGCTGCGATGTGGCGCAGGTGGGCGCCGTTGGCAGGTGGGGCGCCGTGACACACGGTGCAGCTCTGGGGATCGGGTCGGAAGCCGCTGTTATGGGGATGACACTTGGTACAGTCTTGATCTTCGTAGTGGGTAGCAGTGGCGGAGGTGCTATGGAAGCGCGTAGTGACATGGCAGGTCTCACAGATGGCGTTGTCGGCCCCATCGAAGTGTCTGCCATCGAAGACGACCGGTTTGCCGCGCACCGTAAGCCGCACCAGAGCGGCGTTGGTGGTCTGGGCGTGGGGGTCGTGGCAGGTAGCACAGCTTTGGGATTCGTGCGTCTGGATGACCGGATGGCAGGAGCTGCACGCGGCCTCGGGGCTGGTATTCTGGGCATGGGGCTGATGACAGGCCATGCAGTTATTGGTGGCGGTGCTGTAATTGCCGTGGGGGTTAAAGGGCGCCCCTTGTTGGGCATCGGTGCCAGCGCCAATAGCCAGAAGCAGAAGGAAGGCAGGAATAAGAACGACGAACCGTTTCATAGCGCCACCCGATCAGGGAGATTTGAAGGCAGTGGGGGATTGGAG
The DNA here is from genome assembly GCA_013152585.1 of Chloroflexota bacterium. Lineage (GTDB taxonomy): Bacteria > Chloroflexota > Anaerolineae > J102 > J102 > JAADGC01. The sequence continues at coordinate 4,516 of JAADGC010000018.1, read as the reverse complement.
GTTGTGACAACTGAGGCAGAGGGCATCGCCACTGGCACGCAGATCAGCGATGTTGTCGCTGCCGTGCGGGCTATGACAACTGATGCAGCTCAGTTCTTCCCCACGCAGGGGATCGCGGCCTCCACTAACAGGGTGGAAGCCATGAGGCAGATCCTGATGGCAGCCTTCACACAGGGTATTGGTGCGTTCCTTAAGCAGAGCAGCGTTGTCGCCGCCATGGGGCTGGTGGCAGGCTGCACATTGGGAGGCAAGTTGTTGGGCGTGTTGTGTGTGACTGAAGCTCGCGGCCTGCTCAGCATGGCACTGGCCGCAAAGCTGGCTGGTGCTGGCAAGCAGCAACATCGGCTGGGTGCTGCTGTGTGGACCATGGCACGATGTGCATTCACCGTTGGCTACGGGTTCGTGCGGCACCGCAACTGCGGGCTGTACGTGGCAGGTGGTGCAGATGTCGCTGGGCACGACGGCCAGCTTTCGCGGTTGGTCGCCATGGAACTGAGGATGGCAGTCGTGGCAGTCGCCATTAACGACCGGCTCATGGCTGCTGACACTGTTGGCGGGCAAAATATCGTCATGACAGGTCGTACAGGTCTGGGCAATTTTGGCGCCGGTGGACTGAGGCTGATGGGGCGAATGGCAGGTACTGCAGGCAGGGAGTCTGTCGGCAGCGTGCCCATTGAAGGTGTGGCTTTGATCAAAAGGCTGGGGATGGCAGCTCTGGCAAGTTTGCGCCTCGGATTTGACCAGAAGATAGGGCTGGTTGCTGCCATGTCCGTCATGGCAAAGCAGACATTCACCCTTGGCGATTTCGGGATGAGTCTGATGGATGACTTGTCCGTGATCTTCATGGCAGGTGTTACATATCCGCGCCTGATTGGACGACAACAAGGGGGCGTCGGGGTTTTTGTGGAAGGATGGATGGCAGTCCTGACACTTTCCTTGCTTGTAAGGTGCATGGGGACGTGTATAGGAGGTGGAAGCAACCAGCTTCTCATGACAAGTGCTGCATGCAGCCTGACTCATGAGGGGGGGAGTGGCCTTGGGATCATGCGGATTGTGGCATTCGGTGCATTTTAGATCCGGGCTTTGGGCATGCTCGGCGTAACTTTTGCTGGGATCGATCTCATCGGGATGACAGGTGCCGCAGAGTTTTGCCGGAGGCTGACGCAACAGGGCGACGAAGTCGGAGCCATGCGCTATATGGCACAGATTACATTCGCCCGCGGCCAGAGACGGATGCGGCTGGTCGATGATTGTTTTGTGATCGTCATGACAACTGTTGCAGAGCTCCGTGATGGGGGCGATCAGTAATTGGGGCTGGCTGCTGGCATGAGGGGCATGACAGGCAATGCAATCGCCTTGCTCGAACGGTTGGTGGGCATGAACCAGTTTTGCATCCTCGCTGGGCACCTCTTGCCAATGGCAATCACGACACACATCCTGCACGGCTCCCCACAGTTGGGTCGGGTCGGGCCCCTGCAGATCGTGGCACACGCCACAGGCACCGTCACCAAAAGGCTGATGCACAAAATCGAGGCTATCGATAGGCGCCGGCCCCAGTCCTACCGTGGCAGCGATGGGTGGCGGGGTGGGGGCAACGAATGGGGTTGGTGTGGGCCCGGGAATAGGTTGCGAACGCCGGCAGGCGCTCAACAAAATAAACGCGAGCACAACTAAAACAAAAAAAATGAGACCGGATCTGACAAAATGATGTCTGGACATGTGCAATAATCGTGTTTTTGCTGCAATTTGTGGGTGTTGCAGAGCGGCGTTTCTATTCTACATGACAATCATAGCTTAGAACATGATGAATGTCATAAAAATCAGATGAAAATATGGGACGCCCCTGACAATTTGCCAGGAGCGTCCCAGAGATTCAGACGGGGAACAACTTAGTGGAGATAAGCAGGCATGTACACAAAGGTGTAAACACTCAGCTTGCCGATCGCTGTGTCCAGAATCTCTTGAGCGTAGGGTGAGTTGTGGAAGCCCGTGCTGGCATCGCTTTGAACAAAGCTGGCAGCAGTATGGGCCCACTTGGTGTCATCGTTATCGACACCGGTCAGACGCACCATCAGCGCGCCGAGGGTGTCGAGTTTGGTCGTGGCGGCAGACTGGCGAGCATCGATCACACCCTGCAGGGCGTCGTTGGTCCAACCGTGGCAGGAGCTACAGACAGTGGGTTCGTCAGTCTTGGCTTCACCCGGCAAAACGGGCTTCAGCAAGTGGCTGGCGATGTCGCCGCTCTGTATCCGGCCATTGTCCCATGTGGTGTACACGGCGCTCTTGGCCGTACGGGCGAAGTGGCAGCTCGAGCAAACGGGGCCGCCTGCGGAACCGATGGCCTTGAAGTGGCGGCTGGGATTGTTGGCAATGTCGGGCATGCCGACACCTTCGAACATCTCCTTCGTGGGATGATGCAGGGTGGCGCCGGGCGTGAACTTGCCGCCGTTTTCCAGTCCGCCGTTGTGGCATCCGGTGCACAGTGCGTACGGCGTCTTCAGCAACTGCGATGTGCCGGCAACGCCCTTATCGTGGGTGGCGTGGCAGGTGACACATTCGATGGTGTTCTGAGCCGTATCCACCGTGACATTGGCCGTATCGCGGCGGTAGTCTTCGGAGTGACAACCCAGGCAGAAGTCCTGCCCATGATTGTTGCTCTTGATGGTGTCTAACGCCATCGAGTGTTTGCTGCGCACCCATTCGGGGTACTGCTGGTGGTGGCCCTTGGCATGTCCCGGATCGTTGGGATCGTCGGGATTGTCATACCACCATTTCGTCGTCGACGTAGTCACATCGTAGATGTCGTCCAGGTGCACGTTGCCCCCGGGCACGTAGCCCTCGGGCCAGCTCCACTGGCCGTCTTTGGTCTTGCCGCGGGTGTGGCAGGAACCACAGACTTCCGAATCCAACGACTTGTAGATCTTGGGATCGTTGGCCTTGTCGGTGCTGAGCCTGACCGGGGCCATGACACGATTCGCAGGTGACACCGGGTTCGCTCCACTCTTTCAGGGTGACATCGTAACCGGTGGTGTGGCAGCCAGCACAGCCGTCGCGGTAGTCGCCGGCGTGGCTGTAGGGCACCCACCCTTGCGTGGGGGCGATGTTCCATTGGATGGGCAGGATGTGCCATACGCCATCGTCGATGTGAATGTAGCGCTGTTTCCACTTGGGATGAGCGCCGATCACCCAATCGACATCGTCCAGGGTGTAGGTGACACCATCCATTACCACGGGGAACTGACCCACGATGGTGGCTTCGGCTTTAGGCCGTACCTTCCAAGGATGCAGGGTTTCCTGCAAGCTGTTGTACTTGTTGCCGTGACAAACGGCACAGGTGGTAGAACCCACGTAAGGCTTGTCGTAAACCTGACCGCTCAGGGCTTCGATGCTGGCCTTGAGGACGGCCTTGGCATAGTAGTAGTTGTGAATGCCAAAGCTACCCTCTTCGTGCACCATCTTGTAGCCGGTGAATGCCGTCTTGCAGGCGTCGGATGCGCCATCAGCAGGAGCACCGCTATCGAAGTCGCCACAAGCGGAATCTGCGCCCAGTTGTTTGAGCTTTGCCAGTTCGTCTTTGACGGTGGCCTGACGATCGTCGATCAGCTTCTGCAGACCGTCTCTGTCGGCGCTGGTGTGGCAGCCGGTGCAGGAATCGGGCTCGCCCTCTTTGACGTCGCCGGGCATGGCCACGGCGAAGCGGTGACTGGTGATGTCACCGGGCACGGCCGATTTGGCGGTCTTGGGCATGTGACAACTGGTGCAGGTGGCACCGTCATCTGCCTGGAAGTGCGGCGATGGGATGTCAGCAAGGCCAGGGAAGCCGGTGCCTTCGAACATCTCTTTCATGGGATGATGGACGTTGGCGCCCGGGGTGAATTTCTCGCCCGCAGACAGAGAGGCGTTGTGGCACTCGGTGCACAGCTCGTAGGCCGGTTTCACCAATTGGCTGCCATCGATTGCCTGCGCGGTTAACGGTACATTCTCAAAACCGTTATCGTGCGTAGCGTGGCAGGTCTGGCAGGTGATGCCGAATTCAGCCGTCTCTTTGGTGACATTGGTGGGATCATCCCGGTAGTCTTGCGAGTGGCATCCGAGACAGAAATCCTGTGTGAACGGCAGGTTGCGGATGTTCTCCAGGGCAGAACTGTGCCGCGAGGCCTTCCATTCTGGATACTGCTGGTGGTGGCTCTTGGCATGGTAGGGGTCGGTGGCATCGTCGGGATTGTCGAACCACCATTTCGTCGCCGAGGTGGTCACATCATAGATGTCGTCCAGGCGGACGCTACCGCCGGGCACGTAGCCCTCGGGCCAGCTCCACTGGTCGTCTTTGGTCTTGCCGCGGGTGTGGCAGGAGCCGCAGACTTCGGGGTCGGATTTGGCAAAGATCTGGGGATCGTTGGCCTTGTCGGTGCTAAGCACGTGATTCTGACCGGGGCCATGACACGATTCGCAGGTGACACCGGGTTCGCTCCACTCTTTCAGGGTGACATCGTAACCGGTGGTGTGGCAGCCAGCA
>JAADGC010000242.1 GCA_013152585.1 Chloroflexota bacterium | reverse complement strand
TGAAGCGCTCGGCGCATCCGTGATGCGCCGCAGCGCCACCTCCAACCTTACGCCCAAATTCCGGGGACACCCCCCCGTACTCCCACCGATTTGCCATCCTCCCACAAACATGTTATAGTGCCTGCGTCTCAACTGCTGAGACATCTTTTTAATTCACTCTGTTTTGGCTTTTTCAATCATCGCCCGACATAGATCGGGCTTTTTTGTTGCAAACGGCGGGCTCTTACTTGCGAATGAGGGCGGCTGTTGCTGGCAACGGGGCGGCGGCCTGCAAAGGTTGTTGCATGACTGCGGAGAGACCAGAACGCAAGTAAGGACAACTTCATGACTACTTTTGCAGAGTTAGGTTTGCTGCCCACATTGGTGCAAACTGTAACTGAACTCGGCTATGCCGAACCAACACCGATCCAGGCCGGTATCATTCCTCTCATGCTTGCTGGCCAGGATGTGCTGGGCCAGGCCCAGACCGGCACCGGCAAAACCGCTGCCTTCACCCTGCCCATTTTGCACAACCTGATCCCCGATGCTCGCTATATCCAGACCCTGGTGCTGGCCCCCACGCGCGAACTCGCTCTCCAGGTCGCTCGGGCGATGAAACAGTATGGGCGGGGAATGAACATTGACATATTGGCGGTGTATGGCGGCCAGCCCTACGAGCCCCAAATCCGGAAATTGCGTCGTGGCGTCGATATTGTGGTGGGAACGCCCGGTCGCATGCTCGATCTCATCGACCGCGGCCACCTCGATCTCGGTCAAGTGAGCACCGTGGTACTCGACGAGGCCGACGAGATGCTCAGCATGGGCTTCATCGAAGACATCGAGAGCATCCTCAAACGCACCCCCGGGCAACGCCAGACCACCCTGTTCTCGGCCACGTTGCCTTCCGACATTCGCCGCCTGGCCAACGACTATCTACACGATCCCCAATCAGTCACCATTGCCCGCAAGCAACTGACGGTGGCCACCATTTCTCAACGCAGCTATGTGGTCTCCGAGCGCTACAAACTGGCCGCACTCACCCGTCTGTTCGAAGTCGAGCCCGTTACCAGCGCCCTCGTCTTTGCTCGCACCCGCGTCGGCACCGGCGAGCTGGCCAACGAGCTCAGCGCCCGCGGCTTCCCCGCCGAAGCCCTGCATGGTGACATGAGCCAGGCCTCACGCGAACAGGTGTTGCGCCGCTTCCGGGATGGCCGTAGCAAAGTCCTGGTGGCCACCGATGTGGCGGCCAGGGGCCTGGATATCGACGACATCTCGCATGTCTTCAACTACGACCTGCCCACTGACCCCGAGGTCTATGTCCATCGCGTGGGCCGCACCGCTCGGGCCGGGAAGAGTGGCGTAGCCATTACCTTGGTCACTCCCAAAGAGCACTATCGCCTGCGCCAGATTCAGCGCTTCACCCGTCAGCCCATCGCTGAAGCCGAACTCCCCACCGAAGACCAAATCCGTCGGCAGCGCGAAGATCGCCTACTCACAGAGGTCGAGGTGTGGTTGCAGCGGGGCCGGGCCAAACGCGAGCAGGAAATGGTGGAAACGCTGGTCGCAAAAGGCTATGATCCGCTGACTGTTGCTGCCGTGGCCCTGAAACTGGCCCGCAAAGAAGAAAAACAACGTCCCATCATGCCGGTTGTGGCCCCGGCACGCGAAGGCAGACGCTATCAGGATCGCCCACGCAGGGAGCGACGCGGCCGTGACAGTCGCTACGACGACCGTCGCCCCCACCGCCGCGACAAAGCCATCTCCACCACCTCGCATGAAAAAGGCATGGTGCGTCTCACCCTCAGCCTGGGGCGGGACGACGGCCTGCGTCCCAACGATGTGGTCGGTACCCTGGCTTATCAGGCCGACATTCCCGGCCGCACCATTGGTAAGATTTTCATCCAGGACCAGCAGACCTGGGTAGATGTGAACGAGGCCTATGTGGGGCAGATTCTGTCTCGCAACGAACCCTATCGCATCGGTCGCAAGGCGTTCACCGTGCAATTAGCCGCCTAAAGCAGTTTTTCTGTGGACAGAGCGCGAGTGGCACCATGCCGCCCGCGCTCTTTTGTTTTGGCGTCAAAGGCCGTGCCGTTTTGATGTGTGTTGGCTGCGAAAACTCATTCAGAATGACAGGCAAGATCGGTCGCCCCGCGGGGACAGGTCGCAAAAACGGCGGGTCGCCGTCAACGCGATCGGACGGCGCAGGCCGTCCTCTGGCCGCAGGCCTAAAGAGCCCGACTTCCAGTCGGCGGGACCGACTCAATCCTCAATCCCCAGCAGGCAAAAGTACGGCGGTCAGCTCGCGGCCGCCCGTGACGGGATAGCATTGGCCGGTGAGAAATGCGGCTTCGTCTGAACACAGGAATGCCACCACATGCGCCACATCCTGCGGCCGGCCGATGCGCCCGACGGGGATTTGGGCGATCATGCGTTGTCGCACCGTTTCGTACGACTGCCCGAACAACGCCGATTCCAATTGCAAGCCCCATTGCTTGAATCCCGTATCGATATCGCCGGGCAAGATGGCATTGACCGTGATGCCGGCAGCCGCCACTTCTTGGGCCAGCGACTGCGTGAGGGCGATGACAGCGGCCTTGCTGGCCGCGTATGAAGCCAGGTAGGGTTTGGGGCGGATGGCGGCGATAGAAGACATGTTGACGATACGGCCGCCCTGACCGCTCGCCAGCATGGCCGGCAGCACCGCCTGGCAGCACAAAAACACACCCGTGGCATTGACCTCGAAGGTCTTACGCCAGGCGTCTACCTGCATCTGCACCACTGGCGCCGGGCCAAAAACGACCCCGGCATTGTTGACCAGGATGTCCAGGCGCCCGAAGGTCTGCATCGTCTCTGCCACCATCGCCTGCACCGAGCTGGCTTGTGTGACATCTGCACGCAGCGGCAGCGCTCGTACGCCCTGCGCCGCCACGAGAGCTGCCACTTCTTGCAGCTCCTGCCACTGACCTGCGCCGGGATTCGGGGCATCGCTGGGGGGCGGTGCACACAGATCGCTGACGACGACATCGGCGCCAGCCTGAGCCAGGCGCAAAGCAATGGCAGCGCCAATGCCGTTTTTGTGACCGGCGCCGGTGATAATAGCGGTTTTACCAGCGAGTTGAGGCATAGTGATGCTCCTTTCCATGATCCTAAAGAATCGTGCCGAAATGAATTTTCGTTTTTGAGCGCCGTGAGGTGGTCACCGATAGGTCGGTGCTTGCAGCACTTCTGACCACCTCACGGGGCTTCATTCTGGATAAACACTAATCCTCGGCCCGATACACCATCGAGCCAAAGGCGAGCGCACCCGGCGGCGCCAGGTTGGCGGTCTTATCCACCATCACCTGGATCATTGCCGGCAGGCCCGAATCTTGCGCCCGTTGCAGCGCCGGTTGCAGTTGCTCGATGTCGCTGACCAGCTCGCCGTGCCAGCCGAAGGCCTGCGCCACCTTGTCGTAGCGGGCGTCGGGGTAGATCTCCGTTTCCACAAACGGCCCCACCTGACCCAGGATCTGTGATGAGCGCTCCATGCCCCAGCCCTGATCCACGGCCACCACCACCGTGATAACCACGTTGTGACGGCGGGCCGTCTCCAGTTCCTGGATGTTGAAACCCAGCGCCCCATCGCCCGTAATCAGGTACACAGGGCGTTCGGGTGCGGCCATTTTGGCGCCGATAGCGTAGGGCAGTCCCGTGCCCAGATGGCCAAATTTGCTGGCGTAGAGATAGCTGCGGGGCTGGTATATGGGATTGTAGTTGGCGCACCACAGGCTGGTATTGCCGCCATCCTGCGCCATGATCGCATCCCGGGGGAAGAACTCCCGCACGGTGCGGATCATGCGGCCCGAGTTGATGCCCTCGTCGCCGTAATCGAGCGCCTGCGTCAACTCCTCACGCCACTCTGCGGTCAGGGCTGCATATTTTTGGAACTGAGGGCCCGGCGCCTTGGCGGGCGTTTGCTCCTGTACTGCCGGTAGCAGCGCTGCCAGGGCCGAACGCGCGTCTCCGACAATGCCCACGTCGATGGGCCGATTCAATCCCAAAGAGGTGGGTTCCGTATCGATTTGAATCGTGCGCTGCTTTTTCGCATCCCCCCACACCGGGTCCCGGCCCCAGCCATCCAGCTCGCCCAAACGGCTGCCCACCACCAGCAACACATCTGCTTCCTGGCGGGCTGCTTCCAGGGCTTCTCGGTTCAGGAGGGCAAAATAGCGTGGGTGATCTTCGGGTACAACGCCTCTGGCGGCCAGGCTGGTGGTGAATCCCGCCCCCACGTACTCGCCCAATGCCATGAACGCATCCCAGGCGCCCGACCCGTTGACGCCATTGCCGGCATGAAACATCGGCCGCTCGGCCTGCGCCAGCAGCGTTGCCGCCTGCGCCAGCGCCTGCGGATCGCCAGGCCCCATCGTATCGACACGATAGCGAGCTGGTTGCCAGACATCGGCCCTGGCTTCGTCGATAGTGCTTCGTATCACGTCCTCCGGGATCTCCAGATACACGGGTCCGGGACGGCCGCTGAGGGCGATGCGGAAGGCCTTGCGCATCAGCTCCGGTAGACGTCGCAGGTCGCGCACGCTGGCCTGCCACTTGCTTACAGGCCGATACAGTGCCATCAGGTCGAGTACCTGAAAGGCGCCGCCGCGGTTGGGATAGATGATATTGCGCCGACGCTGGCCGCTGATCACGATCAACGGCGTGCCTTCGGCATAGGCCACGGCCACACCCGAGACCATGTTGGCGGCTCCCGGTCCGATGCCGCCGATGACCACGCCCGGCTCGCCACGGATGCGCGCCCAGGCTTCGGCCATGTGCGCCGCCGCCGCTTCGTGCCGCGGGCAGACATAGCGCATATTATAATCCTGCAGCTTGGCCAGCCAGGTGTTAAAGCTGCCATCCAACACGCCGAAGATCATGTCTCGGCCTTCGGCCTGCAAGGTTTTGAGTAAGAGTTCACCACCGGTGATAGTTGACATTGTGTTCTCCGTGGGGAATGTGAATGAAAAGAGGGAACGAATGAAAACCGCACGCCAAGCCGCCAGGAGCGCAAAGACTTCTTGGCGGCTTTCTCTCTTTGCGTCCTCGGCGGCCTGGCGTTGAAAACTCAATCAACCCATGTTTCATTCCTCCTGCGCTGCGGCTACGGCCTTCTTCTCGTTGACAAACATCAGCAAGAACATGCCCACGAGCAGAAAGGCGGCGATGGAAAGGGTCGCCACCCGGTGACCGGATTGTATTGCCAGCGTCGCGGCCTGCCCCTGGGCCTGATACCAGGCTGTCGTGGTGGCTGCCAGCCAGCCAAACACCGCCGGCCCCACAAAGGAAGACGTGCGGCCGCTGAAGGCGAAGATGCCGTAAAACTCGGCGCTGCGCCCCGCCGGACTGAACATTCCCACCAAGGTGCGGCTGACGGACTGGACGCCGGCCATGGCAAAGCCGGCTGCTGCGCCTATGAAAAAGTATCCGGTCATCGTTTGGGTGAAATACAAACCAATGACCACCAACACCATGAGCAACAGGCTGAAGACCAGCGTCTTTTTGCCGCCCAGCCTATCCACCAATCGACCAAAGACATACGCTCCCAGTACATTGGTGGTCTGTACCAGGATCATGAGGATGATCAGTTGTGTTTGGTTCATGCCAAACAGCACCCCACCCAGGATGGCAGCAAAATCCAGGGCCATGATCACGCCGTCGTTATACACCAGAAAGGCCAGGATGAACTTGACATATTCCCTAAAACCCCGGGCACTACGGATCGTATGCTTGAGCTGTTTGATAGAAATAGACAGGTAGTTTTCGCCCGCCGGGATCGGTTGGCGTTCGGCTTTTTCCTGCAGCCACAAAAACAGGGGCAGGGCGGAGATCAGCCAAAAAATAGCCGTGATCACAAAAGACAGACGCACCATCAGCGTACCATCGAAGAGGATGATGAACGGCAGCACGATCAGCAGACAAATGACGCCTCCGGAAGAGCCAATTGCCCACCCCGTGCCCGAGACACGCCCCATCTCATCTGGGGTGGCGATTTCGGTCAGAAGACCGTTGTAGAAGACCTGGGCGCTGCGGTACCCGATTTCGGCCAGAATAAAGAACAACATACCGATGAAGATGCGCCCTTGCACGACAAAAAAGAGCGCAGCCGTAAACAGGATCGAAATGGCGGTGAAGAAGAGGAGAAAACGTTTCTTGGCCCCGGAATAGTCGGCGATGGCTCCCAGGAAGGGCGCAGTGACGGCGACGGCCAGCATGGCGATGAAAACTGCATATCCCCACAGTGCGGTGCCGCGGGCGCCACCCACCACCGTGCCCTGGAAGTATGCCGAAAATACAGCCAGCAGGACGACCGAGGCATAGGCTGAATTGCCAAAATCGTACAAATACCAGGCGATGCGCTCCCTGCGGGTGGCGCGCAGGGGTGTGGAAACAGATGCAGTCATGATCTAACTCCTTTGTGTGTGGGGGTGAGTCGGTGGTCAGGGTGAAAAGGTGAAGGCAGTTTTGATGGACTGAGTCTCAGCTTTGTGTGTGGCGGTCCAAAAAGCTTGTCTGTAGGCGGAGAGTGGAAAGCGGTGAGTCAGTAGGGTATCGGTTTGGATGCGGGAGAGTGCCATCCAGCGCAGCGCCAGATCAAACGTCGATATCGCTTCACCCTGCCAAAGCACCACGCCGTGTCCGATGCTTCCCAGCAAGCTCACCTCCTGGTACCATACGGGCGTGAGGTCGATACGCATCTGGTGCAGATAAACGCCCACCAGCACCACCGTACCCAGGGCCCGCGTCCAGCGCAGTGCTTTGTTGAGGGTGGCCGGTATGCCCACCACGTCGTACACAGCATCAAAGCCCCCCATCAACATGGTATTACCGGCTCGGCCCCGATACAAACGGGCCTGGGTGATGTGGGCGACATGCTCATCCCCGGCATCAGAGGCTAAAAAGATGTGGTCGGCCCCCAACTGTCGGGCCAGCGTTGCCTGCCAGTCGAACTCGGCCAGGGCCGTGATTTCGCAGGTGGGCTGCAACAGCCGCAGTACCTGGATCAGCAGGAAGCCAATGCTGCCACAGCCCAGCACCAATACCCGATCGTGGGGCTGGGGCAGGTGGCGATAGGCGGCATGGATGGCGACGGCAAGGGGTTCGGCGAAAATGGCCTGCTCGTCGCATACATCGGCTGGCACCTGGATGCAGGTACTGGCGGGCGTGATGAACGTATCGCCAAATCCGCCGCCGATGGGCTCGTGCGGGCGGGGTTCGGATGCGACTTCACATAAAACACGATGCCCACGCTGGCAGGCCGGGCATAATTCCTGGCGCCCCCGGGCCCGACAATCATCTCCACGCCCCCAGCGCACGACCCGATCCCCCACCCTCAGATTCGTTACCCCTTCCCTCACCTCCACCACCTCTCCCACCATCTCGTGGCCCAGATAGCTGCGGCGATGGGCGGGCAGGGCGGTGGGGGCCACATCCAGGCTGGCGTCCAGGAATATCTGGTGCAAATCGCTGCCGCAGATACCGCACATGCGGTTGCGCACCCGCACCCACATGTCGGCCGGCAGTGGGGGATCAGGGAGATTGACGAGATGCAGAGGCGAGGTGGGGCCAAAATAGGCTGCGGGGCTGAGACGACTTAACGCCTTCGTCAGCACCATGCGGGCCGGTGTCACCTCTAAAAGCATGGTTTGCATGGAGTATGTGGAGGTGTCGAGAGTTGTCTAACGCAGAGGATGTTTTCGCTATTGACGGCTATGATCCTTTCTATAACCCGATCAACCGGAAGGCCCGGAGGAAAACTGCACCTGATGCAATCGGTCTGGTTTCCCGGTCTCCAGGTCACCCGGTCTCCCGGTTATCTTACAATCAGGGATAGGCCCAGCACAAAAATCAGTACCATGATCAGGGTACGTAGATGGTGCGGGTGCAGATGTCGATCGAGCTGCGCACCCAGGATAACACCCACCAGCAGGGCCGGGAAAGCCGGCCAGAGAAGGGTGCGTACAGCGTGCGTGTAATGTTGGGTGAGGAGATGCATGCTGACCACGATCAGGCCATTGACCAGGAAGATAGCCTGAAGCACGGCACGAAAGCGCTGGTGCGGCCATTGCCGCAGCGATCCATAAAGGATGAGAGGCGGGCCGGGGATGTTGTAGGCCCCGCCCAGGCAGCCGGCGGCAAAGCCACTGACATAAGCCCAACGTTGACCGATAGGCTTTGTCTTTTTTTGCCCCAGCAGCGCATAAAGGGCATAACCGGCGAGGAGGACGCCCAACGCCGTGCGGATGATCTGCTCGTCGATGCGTGCGATCAGCCAGATGCCTACCGGTGCCCCCAGCGCCGCTACCAGCCCCAAACGCCGCAGCTCACTCCAGTCCAGCGCCCGCCTCTGGCGCACGAGATTGATGGCGTAGAGGCTCAGTGCCACCGCGGCTACAAAGGGCGCAGCCGTGTAAATGCCCACCAGATGCACCGCTACGGGCATTAACACCATGGCAAAGCCGAACCCCGATAGTGTTTGCAGCATGGCCGCGACCAAAACAATGCCAGCCAACAACTGGGGCGTCAAAGGGTGGGTCTCCCGGGCGTATGCGCCCTGGCAATGCGGTGCAGAGAAGATGATGCGGAAGTGAGAGTGACTTTAGCACAAGCGGTGGGAATGCACAAGGGCCGTCGGGGACGGGCCGACTGTGCACACGGCTGGGGCAGCACATATTTGCCCTTCAGGCCATCTGGGACGCACCCCGTACAGAAAACTCCCTGGCGTTTTTATGCGTTTATCCATGCGACCTGGTATCATTAAGCTGGCTGTGATTCAAGGACCGGAATCATGTGAATCGCTCACGTAGTTTCTGATGCACCAGACCCTCACGCAACACAATGTGCCTACAACGAATCAGAATTTTCGTATCTTTGGCTTTAATCTGACCACAACAGTTCCCCTGTCCGAATTGCTCCCAGCTACGGGCGCGTCTGACGTGCAAATCCATACTGGGTCTGTGCCCAGGGCCCTCGACCGGCGCGGCTATCGCATCCTCACCGGCGTGGCAAAAGAGGGGCAGGTCATGCCGCGTTATGCCGTTGTGGCTCATTTCGAGGCGGAGAGTGCATGAGCGGAATTTTCGGGCTCTTCAACAAGGATGGCGCCCCGGTAGACCCCGACCTGCTGGAAACCATGCGCGCGGCCATGGCCTACTGGGGGCCAGACGGGGGTGGCATTTGGCACGACGGCCCCTGCGGCCTGGGCCAGTTGCTGCTCTACAACACGCCGGAGGCGCTGTACGAGCGTTTGCCACGCAAGCTGCCGCAGCGACGCCTGGCGATCACCGCCGAGGCGCGCATCGACAATCGCCACGAGCTATGCGACTGGTTTGCGATCCCGCCCTCAGAACGGCCGCAAACGCCCGATAGTGAATTGATCCTACTGGCGTATGAGAAATGGGGGGAAGATTGCTCCGACCACCTGTTGGGCGACTGGTCCTTTGCCATCTGGAATTCTGCCGAACGTCGGCTCTTTCTCGCCCGTGACCATCACGGCAACACGACTCTCTTCTACTGTCATGACGCCCACCGTTTCGCCTTCGCCTCCAGCCGCAAGGCGCTTCTGGCCCTGGGTGTGCCCCGTCGGCTCAACGAGCTTTACTTGGCCCAGGTGTTGACCTCCTGGCCGGCCTACCATGGCCCCACTACCATTGACTTGGATATCGCCTGCCTGCCCCCGGCCCACGCCATGTCCGTTACCCCCGAGCGGCTGGACGTGCAACGCTACTGGTACCTGGAGCACACACCGGCACTGCGCCTGCCTTCCTTAGACGACTACGTAGCCGGGTTCCAGGAGGTCTACGCCGAGGGGGTACGCTGCCGCCTGCGCAGCTACCGGCCGGTGGGGGTGACTCTGAGTGGTGGGCTCGACTCTGGCTCGGTAGCTGCGCTGGCCGCCCGTGAATTGCGTGGGCAGGGCAAGACGCTGCCCGCCTTCACCTCGGTGCCCATCGGCGATGTGAGCAACACGGTGGGCACCAACCGCTTTGGCGACGAGACACCCTACGCCCAGGCGACCGCCCACCACGCCGGCAACATCGTCCTGCACCCCCTGACCTCAGAGCATATCAGCCCCGTGGCCGGCATCCGTCGGTCGTTGGAGATGTTGGATACGCCCAGCCACGCCCCATCGAATGCTTTCTGGATTCAGGACATCCTGGAAACGGCGCAGCAGCAGGGACTGGGTACTCTCCTGACCGGTCAGGGTGGCAATGCCACCATCTCCTGGACTGGTGCACCGGAGTTCTACTCGCTGCGGGCGTTGCTCCGGCAACAGGGCTGGAAGGCGGTCGCCAAACGAGCAACCCCGCCGTTCCTCCTGCACGCCTACCGGCAGCGGCGTTCTGACCGGCAGACGTGGCAAGGCACGGCCATCGCCGCAGGCTTCGCCCGGAGACTGGGGTTGTCCCGGCGGCGAGCGGCCGCCAGCGCCGACATGACCCTGCCCGACTCGTGGCGCCGGCCGCAAGACAAACGCTGTGCGATCATCAAGCCGGGTCGCAGTCTGCTCGGCGGCCTGTGGGCCATGAACGCTGCGGCGTATGGCCTGGAGGTGCGCGATCCGACGCTGGACAAGCGGGTGCTGACCTATACACTGGCTATACCCGACTCCATTTTTGCCGGCTCGAACGGCCTGGACCGATGGCTGATCCGGGAGGCGATGGCAGGGTTATTGCCGGACGAGGTGCGGCTCAACCGGAGACGGGGCCTGCAGGCCGCCGACTTGGGCCAACGCTTGCTGCGCACCGTCCCGGAAATGGACGAGGCCCTGGCCGAATGTGCCGGTTCCGAGCGGGTGACGCACTACCTTGACGTTGGGCGTATGCATTCCGTGTGGACGAACCTGCAGGTAGAGGTCAACACGGAAACCGCCCACCGGGCGGTGACCGTTCTGCTGCGAGGGCTGATGGCCGGGCTGTTCCTGGCCGGGCCGGCTGCAAGAAAGGAGGGCCATATGTGAGAATAGAAACGCAGGAGAATTGTCAATTGTCAGTTGCAAACTTTCTATCACACAAAAGGAGATCAACTATGATCAAAGAACAACCAACTACACAGACAGCAGCGCAACAAACGGTGCTGGAAGACCAGCGCCAGCAGCCGCAGCCCTGGCGCCGCCCCACGCTGAAGCGCTTGCGCCTGAGCCTGGATACGGCGTATAAGACGGGCAGTGATACAGACGGCTTTTCTGGCAGCAACATCGGGTAGCAACCTGCCTGGGCTGGGCGTCGGTACGTGCTGCCGGGGCTGAAAACGCTGTGCTTGCGCCCTATGGTCTCCTGACTGGGGCGAACTGCACCAGGCTCAGTCAGGAGGTCTGCGCCCGGCGGTGAGTCGCGGCACGCCAGTGGTGTGCGTGAGGCGACACAACACGCCCTACTCGGCAATACAGGACACCTTCCATCACACAAAAGGAGATCAACCATGATCAAAGAACAACCAACTACACAGACAGCAGCGCAACAAACAGTGCTGGAAGACCAGCGCCAGCAGCCGCAGCCCTGGCGTCCCCCCACGCTGAAGCGCTTGCGCCTGAGCCTGGATACGGCGTATAAGACGGGCAGTAATACAGACGCAGGTGCTTCTGGCAACGTCACCGACTAACCTGGCCGGGCGGCCGGCACGAGTTGCCGGCGTTGAGAACGCTCTGCCCGGGCGCCGGGGTCTCCCGACGGAGGCGAACCGCATAGGGCCCGGTCGAGAGGCCTGCGCCCGGCACAGGCTTGTTAAAAGGTTGATGATGGAGTTGCAATGCTTATGAACCATTCTGAATATGACTACACCGCCTACGGCCTCATTTGGAGGATGCCGCTGGCCTGCCCGGAGCTGATGCCGGCGCCTGCCGGTGGCCAGCGGCCGGACGTGGTGATTCGCTACGGTGCCGTGCCGGAGTCGCTGCCGGGTGCTGCCGCCGCCGGCCCCCTGCGGCAGGTGACGCCGGAAGCCGTTCTGTTCCAGTTTCCAGATGTCGCCCGCTACCTGGCCCGGGGTGGGTGCGAGATCGTGATCCAGCGTGAACCGGAAGCCGGCGACGACGAGGTGCGCCTGTTTCTGTTTGGCACAGTGGTCACCCTGCTACTGCACCAGCGCGGGATTCTGCCCATTCACGCCAGCGCTATCCTCACCGAGCGCGGAGCGGTGCTCTTTGTGGGTCACTCCGGATTTGGCAAATCCACCCTGCTGGCCGCTTTTATGAATCGGGGCTATTCCATGCTGGCCGATGATGCGGTCGGCATTGTGTTCGACGAGACGGACGTCCCTCTCGTGTTTCCCGGTTACCAGCAGATCAAGCTGTGGGCCGACAGCGCAGAGAGAGTGGAGCGCACCACAGATGGTCTGCACCGCGTGCGGCCTCAACACGAGAAATTCGCCGTTCCGGCCGCGGATCGGCTGGCTGCCCGGTCGGCGCCGTTGCACGTCATTTATGCGCTGCGGCCTTACAATGGATCGGAGTTGCGCCTGGAGCCGTTGCAAGATGCGCGCAAGTTCAATGTGCTCTTGGACTACACCTTCCAAAAGCTGGTATTGAAGCGCATGGGACGACACATCGACCATTTTCGCATGGCGGTGGCCGTGGCCAACGGCGTGCGCGTCGCCCGGGTCAGCCGGCCAGAGCAACCCTTTTTGCTGGAGGAGCTGGCCGATCTATTAGAGAGGGATTTCAGTTGAATGAACGGAATCATCTGGCTGGCATCCTATCCCAAATCCGGTAACACCTGGATGCGGGTCTTTTTAACCAACTACCTGCGCGATAGCGACGAGCCTGCAGAAATCAACAACCTGGATGGCGGCCCCATCGCCAGTGCGCGCGACATCTTCGACCGGGTGATCGGCGTGGAGTCTTCTGACCTGACCGCGGAGGAGATTGACCGCTTCCGGCCGGCGGTATACGAACAGGTGGCTGCCGAGAGCGACGAGC
>JAADGC010000200.1 GCA_013152585.1 Chloroflexota bacterium | reverse complement strand
CCACGCCAACACTCACAGCCACGCCGTCAGCCACGCCCACGGCAACAGCGACCTCTACAACCACGCCAACACCCACGTCCACCCCGCGTCCCACTAAAACACCCTCCCCCACCGCGACGCCCACGCCCACGCCACACAGACTCTGGCTCCCCCTCGTCTTTATCAGCTTCGAGCCTTAAGCAACCCCGTCACTGGAACCGCCGACCTGTCAGGTTTTCGCCGTTATGTGGTCTACAAATTTGTCCCCACTAACGGCGATCTCTTGTCGAGAACGGCTCACCGGAAACCTGACAGGTCCAGGTCACAGGTCCTCCAATTTGACAATACTAAAGATTCGTATATAATTAAGCTCGCTTAACAAATATCGAAGGCATCATACACCTGCGCTCGGGTATCCCCGTCCCTGCTAAGCATGGAGAGGAAAACCCAGGCGCTTTGTTTTTTTGATGCTGCCAAAAAATACCACTCCCTCCAAGATGTACCATGTCCCCAGAAAAACAATTAACCGATGTCCTTCGCGACTGGTCCGAAGTATTCATGCGACGCTCGATGACTGACTTCAAGCGTTTTATGACCGAAACCGGGCTCTCCTTCCCTCAGATGAGCGTGCTGATGCGTTTATTCCATAGCCACCACTGCAGTGTCTCGGATGTTGGCACGCAGTTGGGGGTCAGCAATGCCGCGGCCAGCCAACTCGTGCACGGATTGGTGCAAATGGGCTATGTCGAACGCGAGGAAGATCCACATGACCGTCGCGCCAAACGCCTCTCGCTCACACCTGCCGGGAGAGTACTGATTGAACAGGGGATCGACGCCCGCAGCCGCTGGCTCGAAGGCCTGGCTGAAGCCCTGACCCCGGAGCAACAACAAATGATTATCACTGCACTCACGCTGCTCACAAAAGCGGCGCGAGCAACAGGCAGATAAACCCCGACATAAAATCCACTATCTCAGTGGCGGCCTCTGCACAGCCGCCGCACCTATCGGAGGAATCTCCCCAGTTATGCTACGTTTATTTAAGTATCTCAAGCCTTATGTAGCCTTGATACTGGTATCGGTCGTCTTGCTGTTTGTGCAAGCCAATGCCGATCTGGCGTTGCCCGACTACATGTCCAAAATCATCAACAACGGTATTCAGCAAGGTGGGGTGGAAGACGCCGTCCCCCAGGCCATGCGCAAGAGTACACTGGACAAACTTGCTCTCTTTATGAGCGATGACGACCTTGCCCTCGTGCAAAACGCCACGACCCTGGTCGACAAAAGCTCTCCCGACTACCAGCGCACACTCGAATTATATCCGGCGCTGGCCCAGGAACCGATCTATGTCCTGAACCCGGTGGATGCCGCCACGCGGAAGCAACTGAACCTCATTTTGAGCAAGTCCTTTGTGGTGGTCTCCGGCATCCAGCAGGCCCTGGCCGATCCAGCAAAAGCTGCGGCTTTGGGGCAGAAAATGGGTTTCGACCTCTCCAAACTGCCGCCCGGAACGGATATATTCGCTATGCTGGGCAAATTGCCGGCCGCACAACGAGCCAAAATCAGCGAAGCTATCAATCAACAATTCGCCACCCTGGGCGACAATATGATCACACAAATGGCGGTGGTAGCGGTGAAGGCGGAGTATGATGCCCTGGGTATGGATACCTCGCAATTGCAAAACAACTACATCCTGCGCACCGGGGCATTGATGCTTTTGCTCACGTTGGTTTCCATCACGGCCTCGATTGCCGTTGGCTTTCTGGCTGCACGCACAGCCGCAGGCGTGGCCCGCGACTTGCGCCGCGACGTATTTGATAAAGTGGTCAACTTCTCAGCCGCCGAGTTCAATAAATTCTCCACCGCCTCGCTGATCACCCGTTCTACCAACGATATCACCCAATTGCAAACCGTACTGGTGATGGTCATGCGCATCGTCTTCTACGCGCCCATCCTCGGCGTAGGCGGCATCATCCATGCGATAGAGACAGGTCCTTCGATGTGGTGGATTATCGTACTGGGCGTGGTGGTGCTGGTAGGCATCATCATGTCCGTCTTTGCCATCTCCCTGCCTAAGTTCAAGATCATGCAGAGTTTGATTGATCGCCTGAACCTGATCTTGCGCGAAAACCTGACCGGCATGATGGTGGTACGTGCCTTCAACAAACAAGCCTACGAAGAGCAACGCTTTGACGGCGCCAATCGTGAACTGACCGACACCAGCCTGTTCGTCAACCGGGTCATGGTCTTTCTGATGCCGGCGCTGATGCTGATCATGAGCGGGCTTTCATTGCTGATTATCTGGGTAGGTGCGCACGAGGTGGCCAAGTCGACTATGCAGGTGGGCGACATGATGGCCTTCCTGCAATATGCCATGCAGATCGTGATGGCCTTCCTGATGATGTCGTTCATGTTTATCTTCCTGCCGCGCTCCTTCGTCTCGGGCGACCGCATCGCCGAAGTGCTGGAAACCGAACTGACTGTCACCGACCCCCCGCAGCCCAAAACCTTCCCCGAACCCTTCCGAGGCATCATCGAATTCCGCGATGTCGGCTTCCACTATCCCGGCGCCGAGGAAAATGTGTTGTGTGACATCAACTTCGTGGCCCGGCCCGGACAGACAACCGCATTTGTAGGATCCACCGGTTCCGGCAAATCCACAGTCGTCAATCTCATCCCCCGCTTTTACGACGTAACCGAAGGCGCCATCCTCATCGACGGTGTCGACCTCCGTCAGGTGACACAGCGATACCTGCGCACCCGCATCGGCTACATTCCCCAACGCGGAGTCCTGTTCTCCGGCACCGTCGAGAGCAACCTGCGTTACGCCAACGAAGACGCACCGCCGGAGCTCATGGCAGAAGCCATCGAGATAGCACAGGCCAGCGAGTTCGTCTTTGCCAACCCCGAAGGCCTGAAGGCAGAGATTGCCCAGGGCGGCGGTAATGTCTCTGGCGGCCAAAAACAACGCCTGGCCATCGCCCGAGCTTTGGTCAAACAGGCTCCCATCTACATTTTCGACGATAGTTTTTCGGCGCTCGACTACAAAACCGATGCCGCGCTGCGCAGAGCGCTCAAAGAAAAGGCCGCCGACAGCACGGTGCTGTTGGTCACCCAGCGCGTGGCTACAGCAAAACATGCAGAACAGATCATCGTGCTGGAAGAAGGACGTATCGTGGGCAAAGGAACCCACAAAGAATTACTGGAAACAAATGAGACGTATCGCGAAATTGCCTTGTCGCAATTACGACAGGAGGAATTATCATGAGCGCAGACAGCCGTAAACCTGCCTCCGACAAAGCACCGCTGATAGGCCCGGGATCTAAAAAAGGCGGCCCCATGGGAGGGCACGGCCCCATGATCATGGCGCCCGGCGAAAAGGCCGCCGACTTCAAAGGCACCATGCTACGTCTGATCCAATATCTGGGTGGATACAAGTTCACCATCGCCATGGTAATCCTCTTTGCCGTAGCTTCCACCATTTTCTCAATCGTTGGCCCCAAGCTCTTAGGCAAGGCCACCACCAAGCTCTTCGAGGGCGTGATGGAGCAGATCGCCGGCACGGGTACCGGCATCGACTTCGCATACATCCGCAATATCCTGTTGATTGCCCTGGGTCTGTATCTGGTTTCGTCCATATTCAATTACATCCAGGGCTGGATCATGACCGGCGTGTCCATGGACATCACCTACCGCTTCCGTCGCGACATCGCCGAAAAGATCAATCGCATGCCGCTCAAGTACTTTGATGGTACCAGTTACGGCGAAGTGCTCTCCCGCGTGACCAATGACGTGGACACGATCAACCAGACCCTGAACCAGAGTATGACGCAGATCATCATCTCGGTAACGACCATCATCGGCGTGCTGGTGATGATGCTCACCATCAGTTGGCAGATGACATTGGTTGCCCTGCTGATCATACCGCTCTCGATGGTATTGATCATGCTGGTGATTGGTAAATCACAAAAGTTCTTCAAACAGCAACAGGAATATCTGGGACATGTCAACGGGCATGTCGAGGAAGTGTACGGCGGGCATGTGGTAATGAAAGCCTTCAATGGCGAAGATAAAAGCATGCAGCAATTCGACACATACAACGCGACACTCCACAGCTCGGCCTGGAAGTCACAGTTCCTCTCTGGCATGATGATGCCCATCATGATGTTCATCGGGAACCTGAGTTATGTGGCGGTCAGCATCCTGGGCGGATACCTGGCGATTCGGAACATGATTACAGTGGGCGATATCCAGGCCTTCATCCAGTACGTGCGCCTGTTCACCCGGCCGCTTTCGCAGATCGCCAATGCTTCCAACATCTTGCAACAGACCGCCGCCGCCGCCGAACGTGTCTTCGAGTTCCTGGCCGAAGAAGAAGAGATCCCGGAGACCGAAAACCCGGTCGAGCTGGAAAAAGTCACCGGCCATGTGACTTTCCGTGAGGCCCGCTTCGGCTATGATCCCGAAAAAATCATCATCAAGAACTTCTCAGCGGAAGTCAACGCCGGGCAAAAGATCGCTATCGTGGGACCCACCGGTGCCGGCAAAACCACCATCGTCAAATTGCTGATGCGCTTCTACGACGTCAACGATGGCGCCATTCTGGTGGATGGCCACGACATTCGCCAATTCCGCCGTGCCGATCTGCGCCGCAAATTTGCCATGGTGCTACAAGACACATGGCTGTTCAACGGCACCATTGCCGATAATATCCGCTACGGGCGCGAAGACGCCACCAAAGAAGAGGTGGTGGCCGCGGCCACGGCCGCCCGCGTCGATCATTTCGTGCGTACCCTCCCCGATGGCTATCACATGGAACTCAACGAAGAAACCTCCAACATCTCTCAGGGGCAAAAGCAGTTGCTCACCATCGCCCGCGCCATCCTCGCTGACCCCGACATCCTGATTCTGGACGAGGCCACCAGCTCGGTGGACACCCGCACCGAGGTGCTGATCCAGGAAGCCATGGATCATCTGATGGAAGGCCGCACCAGCTTCATCATCGCCCACCGTCTCTCCACCATCCGCAACGCCGATCTGATCCTGGTGATGAACGAAGGTGACATCGTAGAACAGGGCACGCACGACGAATTGCTGGCTCACGATGGCTTCTATGCCGATCTGTACAACAGCCAGTTCGAGCTGGCAGCCGCAAGTTAGGCCCGACACCTCCCGCATCAACAGGCCCTCGCAGCCGCGACAACGCCGACTGGAAACGGCCTTCGCCGTCCCATCTTCGCTACACACAGAGTCGGTGCAGGCCGACTCCTGGCGCTATGGCGGCACCACTTCCCAAAAAAGGACGCCAGCCCCCGGACAACGGGGCTGGCGTGTTTGTGTGAGGCGCTCCGGCCACTCGGCAAAGCCTTCGCACAGGCTCCCCGCAAGATTCTCATCTCCCCCCACCAAAATCGATCTACCGGAGCTGTCAGGCAGGCGGGCGCCAGGGGATTGCCGCGGGTCCGCCCATGTCGAGCCGCAGGTCTACTGCCACCCGCGCCCGATCATCTTCGTTGGCAAAAATAAAATAAGCAATTTCAGACACAGGCTTGCCCTTGGCATTGGTGCGCGTCACGTGCAGGCGCAACGCCGGTTGAGGCTGCGCCCCAAAATACACCTGACCTTCGACCACCCGCCTGAGTTCGTGGGGCTGCACGAAATAATACCACATTCCCAACAACCGCCCCGGCGTGCGTCCCCACCAAAAACGGCTGGGCGTCTGCCGGGCCATGACTGCATGCTCACGGGTTTCGAAGGTGCGATAGTATGCGATGAGGCCCGTAAAATCCGCTTCTTTGCCCTCCACACCCAAATACCCCACCACATGCAAAAGCAACTTGTCGCCTGGCCGCAGGGGGGGCTGGGGCCTATTGGGGATAAGAGAGGCGGTGGGGACAAAGTGTACATAGAGGTGTCTACGCCCCCACCAGCGACTGACCCCAAACCCCATCGCCAACCCCACCAGCACGACACTCAGGCCTGCCCCGCCGGGGAGATACCCCACTATCGGCAGAGGCGCGAGCAGTAGCAAGGCGAACACCAACCATGCAAATAGGCTGGTGTCAAGCCATTCATGACGATCGAGATGATGCAGCCAGCGCAGAGTCAGGCCGATCCAACGGTGCATGCGTCTGCTAACTGGCTGCAGTCGCCGGCGCTGTGTCGACCATCAACGCCTTAAATTCCACGGCGTCGACTGTTTCGTCCTCCTGCAAGCGTTTTGCCAGTTCTTCCAGCTTCTCCCGCTGACGGGTGAGGATCTGTCGAGCCCGCTCGTGCGCTTCCGTAATCAATTTTCGTACTTCGTTGTCGATTTGTTCGGCGATATCTTCGCTGTAATTGTGTTGTTCGCTGATTTCGCGCCCCAGAAAGATCAACTCGTCACGCTGACCAAAGGTCAGGAGTCCCAAGCCGTCGCTCATGCCCAGGCTGGCAACCATGGTGCGGGCGAGATTGGTGGCTTGTTCCATATCATTGGAGGCGCCGGTGGTAACAGTGCCAAACACAACCTCTTCGGCGCTGCGGCCACCCAGGAAAAACGCCAACTGATCGCGCAGACGATTGCGACTGTTGACAGCTTCTTCATCGAACAGGGGCATCACGTAGCCACCGGCCATGCCCCGCGGGACAATCGTCACCTTTTGCACAGGATCGGTGTGTTGCAAAAAGTAGCTGACCACAGCGTGCCCGGCTTCGTGGTAGGCAGTGAGCTTCTTCTCCGCCGGGGACATCAAACGACTGCGGCGCTCCGGGCCCATCTGCACGCGTTCGATGGCTTCCTGCAGTTCGGACATCCCGATCAGGCGTTTGTTGCGGCGGGCAGCCAAAATGGCGGCTTCATTGATCAGATTCTCGATGTCAGCACCCACGAAACCCGGAGTAAGCCGGGCCAGAGTGGCCAAATTGACATCGTCAGCCAGTGGTTTTCCGCGCACGTGCACGTTGAAGATGGCTTCGCGGCCGCGCACATCAGGCCGGTCCATCACCACCTGACGATCAAAGCGGCCCGGCCGCAACAAAGCCGGGTCCAGGATGTCGGGGCGGTTGGTGGCGGCAATGATGATGATGTTGGTGTCGGTATCAAAACCGTCCATCTCCACCAAAATCTGATTCAGGGTTTGCTCGCGTTCGTCATGGCTGCCGCCCAGACCGGCTCCGCGGTGGCGACCAACAGCGTCGATCTCGTCAATAAAGATAATGCAGGGGCTGTTGCTCTTGGCCTGTCCGAAGAGATCCCGCACGCGGCTGGCCCCCACGCCCACAAACATCTCCACAAATTCCGAACCCGAAATGGAGAAGAAAGGCACGCCAGCTTCACCGGCCACGGCTTTGGCCATGAGCGTTTTGCCGGTGCCCGGCTGGCCGACCATGAGCACGCCTTTGGGGATACGCGCCCCCAACGAGGCGAATTTCTCCGGTTCCTGCAGAAATTCTACCACCTCCTCCAACTCTTCCTTGGCCTCTTCGGCGCCTGCCACATCGTCGAATGTAACGGTGGGCTTATCGCTTGTGATCACGCGGGCGCGACTCTTGCCAAAGGAGAAGGCCTGGTTGCCAGCCCCCTGCGCCTGTCGCATGACGAAAAAGAAAAAGGCGCCAATGAGCACGATCGGCAAAATTGTACCCAGAATGATCCCCCAGTTTTCCCATCGGCTGGGTGGACTGAAGGTGATCTCGACATCCCGTAGTTCATCGGCGGTAATGCCCAAACGGGTGAAAGTGTCAGTGAGACTGACCCCGCTTTCTTTGCGGGCGAAACCGATACGATCGCTATGGCGATAATGGATTTCCAGTTCGTCGCCCTGGACTTTGATAGAGGCAATGTCACCATCGTTTATTTGAGTAGCGATGACGTTCAAATCCTTGATTTGCACTTCATTGACGCTCTCCGAGTTGCGGGTGACCGAGCTGAACAGAAAGGCTCCCAGCATGGCCAGGAGAATTAAGTAAACTAAACCGTTGCGAAAAGAGGGTGATCCCATAATGTTTATTTGTTCGTTGAACTAAAGTTGGAAGAAACTATCGTGCACTACTGCTGGCTGGTAGATCGATAATTTGGGGAATGGCTAGATGGGGGGCGGGGGCAAAAGACACCGGGTTTGATTAACGCAAAGTCGCCGAGGCGGGAAGAGAAGAAGAGCGTTATCTGTGATCAGACGGGGTGCGCCGTCCCTGCGGGGACTTTGTTCCGTGAGCCTGCAAATTCAATCGGCAGGGCGGAATGCAGGCCAACTATGTTTATTGTACCATTTTTTTACAGAAAGGAAGGAATGCGGCGTTCAATCTGGGTGCGTTTCAGGAATTTGGACGTAAGGTTGGAGGTAGCGCTGCGGCGCATCACGGATGCGCCGAGCGCTTCATTTTTTTGTGTGTTGGCCGCATCCATGATGCGACCAACACACGCCACCAAAAACAGGGGACGTACCCTGTTCAATCTGGGTGCGTTTCAAAAAGAGGGCATTGTGTTCAAACTCGCCGGATTGCCAATCCGGCTCGTGAGCAAGCGTTCTCCAACCACCGTCGCCGCCATGAATTCCGAAATCAACCTTGTACCAGTACGGTTTACTGGCGTCCAGCGTCCTATAAATGAATCCTTTCACTCTTCTCCTACGGAGGCTAACCCGTGAACACAAAACAACGTACCTGGTTTTTGATGCTGCTTGTTGTAGTTCTGTTATTGCTACCCGGCGCGGCGGTCTTTGCCGAAAGCGGTGGCCAACCACAGGCGATGGATGTCGCCTTTTCCGGGCCGATTCAACGCATGTCCGACACTGTGCCCGGCCCGTGGCTGATTGCCGGGCGCCTGGTGATGGTGACCGAACAAACACGGTTCCGTCCCGATGTGACCGAAATGGCCGTGGGCGATATCGTGCGCGTCATCGCCAAACCTCGTCCCAACAGGCTGGAAGCGCGATTGATCGTGAAGGAGCCCCCGCACCCGCGCTTGTTGCGGGGTGAGATCACCGCCATGCAGGATGGCCTGTGGACCATCGGCGACCAGGATGTGATCGTCAATGATGAAACTCGACTCACCGGCGATCACCCAGACATCGGTGATGGGGCCCTGGCCGAAGTATTCCCCACCGACGCCGGGCTCTGGGCCAAACATATCCACGTGAAGGATGCACCTCCAGAAGGCCGCCCTGTGGCGTTCCGGGGAACGGTATCCGCGATCGAAGGAGGTATCTGGATGATTGAAACAGGCGACACTGTCTTGCAGGTCATGACAGATGAGAACACGCATTTGGTGAGAGACCCGGGCGTGGGGGATCATGTAGGCGTTCGGGGCTTTGCCCAAGCCGATGGCTCGGTTCTGGCCCGGCTGATTGCCAAACTGGATGATCTGCCGTTGGACACTCCCTTTAGCGGCTTTGTGACCGAGATTCTCCCCACCCCCCTGGCTGAACCCAACCAGTGGGCCTGGCTGGTCAACCGTCCTGCCCACGGGGATCATGCCGAAGTCACATGGATTGTGATCGTCACGGAAGATACCAGAATCAATGTGGATCCGGCCACCGTGGAGGTAGGCGCCTGGGTGAAGGGTGCAGGTATGGCCGCCACCGATGCCGCCGATACTACCACTGTCGTCGCCACTGTCGTGCGGGTAACACGGCCGCCACGTATCGAGTTCATGGGCCATGTCGAGGCGGCTCCGGATCCGGCTACACCTGATTATCCCCAGGGTGTGTGGCAGGTGGGACGCATGACCGTGATCGTCGATGCCGAGACCCGCATCCGTGGGAACGTGCCGACGGAACCGACTTTTGCCGCTGGCTACGGTGTCTTGCAATTAGATGGCAATGTCCGAGCCTTGCTGTTTGGGGCACGTTAGTCTGTTCCCTGTCGTTTAAGCTCTTCTCGCAGCGAGCCCCCGGAGGTGTGTCCGGGGGCTTGTTTTATGGCACGGTCTGGCTGTTCGCAAGTTGCACACCGGGTTCGATTTCGCTCTCGCCCTCCTTTTGGCAGGGTTTCGAGTATTGTGCTCCCAGGCGGCGCCGCAGGGTCAGCCGTTTGCGGATCGTGGGTAGCCGGGCCGAGAGGAGCAGCAGTAAAATGCCGGCAAAGGCCAACGGGGTACGGACATCAGATTTGACCAGCCACACAAAATGCACCGTGGCGGCGATGCCACTGATGTAGGCGAGTCGATGCAGGGTCTTCCAGCGCCGGCCCAGCCGCCGCTGCCAACCGCGGGTGGAAGTGAGCACCAGCGGCACCATCAGCAACCAGGCCGTGAATCCGGCAATGACATAGCGCTTCTCGGTCAATTCCAGCCACAACAAATGCAGGTCAAAGCCGTAGTCCAGGCCCACATAAATAAACAGGTGAATCAGGGCATAGCCAAAGGCATAGAGCCCCAGCGCCCTGCGAATCTTCAGCGCTTTTCTGAACCCCAGCATCGCCGCCGGCGTGGCTGCCAGCGATAGGAGCAGCAACACCAGGGCCGTTTTTCCGCTGCGCAAAGTCATATCCTGGATCGGATTGACGCCAAGCTGGTTCTGACTGGCGTCCCACAGGAGGATGATCAGGGGCAGCCAGGCGCCCACATGGGCGATGATCTGGATAGCGCTGAAAGAAGGGCGTTTCATCTTCGGCTTCAAAAATTCTTCTGCAGATCCATGCCCTGGTACAAAGACGCCACTTGTTCGCCGTAGCCGTTGAAAGGCAGGGTTTGGCGCCGCTTCAGTTCGCCGATGCGGCGTTCGCTGCGTTGCGACCACCGGGGATGGCTGACTTCGGGGTTGACGTTGGCGTAGAATCCGTATTCCTTCGGCGCCGCGGCCATCCACAGCGAGGTTGGTGCCTCTGTCACCAGATCGATGCGTACAATGGATTTGAGGTTCTTGAAGCCGTATTTCCAGGGCACCACCAGGCGCACGGGGGCGCCGTTCTGTGGTGGCAGGGCTTCGCCGTAGAGGCCGGTGGCCATGAAGCTGAGATCGTGCATGGCTTCGTCCAGGCGCAGCCCCTCGATGTAGGGCCATTCGTACCAGGGGCTCTTTTGCCCGGGCAGACGGTCGGGATCGTAGATGGATTGAAAGCGCACGAACTTTGCCGACGAGAGCGGCGCCACCTGCTTCAGCAGCCTGTTGAGCGGGAATCCCTCCCAGGGGATGACCATGGACCAGGCCTCGACGCAGCGCAACCGGGTGACGCGTTCTTCCCGGCCCAGGCGGCGCAGGGCATCGAGATCAAAGGTCATGGGGTTTTCCACCAGCCCCCCCACCTCTATTTTCCAGGGTTCGGTGGCGAAACTTGCGGCCAACTCTGCAACTTTCTCTTTATCGGTCGTGAATTCGTAAAAGTTGTTGTAGTGCGTGATTTCCTGATAACTGTTGGCTTGGTTGCCCAGTTCGTCGCTGCGTGCGATGTCGGGAGCTGCGGTAGATGGGGCTGTCGGCCGGGGAGACTGTGTCTGGGTGGGCACGCCACAGGCGGCCAGGAAGGCGGCGCTGGCAGCAAGGCCCGCTGTTTTCAGGAAACGCCGGCGCGTTTGATAGATGTGTTTGGGCGTGATCTGGGATGAAGCTATCTTGGGAAGGGTCATTTTCGCACCTTTGGACATGGATGGAGGTTGAACAACACTATTATAGAGCCTGTCCATGACAAACGGTGTTAGCTG
Organism: Chloroflexota bacterium; assembly: GCA_013152585.1. Classification (GTDB taxonomy): domain Bacteria; phylum Chloroflexota; class Anaerolineae; order J102; family J102; genus JAADGC01. The sequence goes on along the minus strand of JAADGC010000200.1, from coordinate 1,395 downwards.
TTCTCCCAAACGGCTTACGGGGGGATGAACAACTGCTAAGAAGGGGATGAGCGAACCGGAGAAAAATGCGGTATGATCCCTCCAAACCCCGCGGGTCAACATCTCCCTACGGGGCTCCTTGCCCAGGAATGCAGGCGGGATGGGGAGGCTATTGGGGTGAAAGCATCCCTCGATGCACTTGTCGGCTATGGCTCGGCGATAGCAGCCATCGCCAGGGCCATGGCCCCCAGCACCCCGGCCTGATCGCCCAAGGCGGGCGCAGCAATGTATGTGTCGATGTGCTCCAGAATCGCCGGCGCCTGCACATAGTCATGGAGCAGGGTCAGCACTTTGCGGCGAATACGGGGCAACAAGTGCGGCTGATTCATGACACCGCCGCCCAGGAGTATGCGCTGGGGAGAAAGTGTGCAGATGAAATTGGTCAGCGCCAATGCCAGATAGTGTGCTTCCAATTCCCAGGCCGGGTGATCAGGAGGCAGGGCTGCGGCAGATTGCTGCCAGCGTGCCTCCAGCGCCGGCCCAGAGGCCAGACCTTCCAGACAGTCGCCATGGTAAGGGCAGGTACCCGGAAATGGATCGTCGATGGGGTTGTGGGGGATACGGATATGGCCCATTTCGGGATGGATGAGGCCGTGCATCAAGCGGCCACCCACCATGCCGCCACCGCCCACGCCGGTGCCCACCGTAAGATAGATAAAGGTATCCAGTCCCTGGGCTGCGCCCCACCGATGCTCTGCCAGCCCGGCGCCATTCACATCCGTATCGAAGCCCACAGGCACCCCCAGCGCCTGTTGCAGCGCTCCCACCACATCGGTGTACGCCCAGCCCGACTTAGGCGTGCTGGTTATATGCCCAAAACCGGGTGAGGCGGGGTTGGGATCGATGGGCCCGAACGAAGCGACGCCCAGCGCCGCCAGTTCGCCCTGCCGAGCCTGCTCGCTAAAGAAGGCGCTGGCTCGCGAGAGGGTTTCGGTAGGAGTGGTGGTGGGAAAACGCATCTGAGCCCGGATGTCATTGGGTCCCGAGCCCACGGCACAGACGAATTTGGTGCCGCCGGCCTCAATGCCGCCGAAGAGAGGGGTCATGTTTTTCGCTCCTGTTTGGAAAGATGTGCTCTGATTTTAGCACCAAACCACGTTCACGAGCCATCGCCTTGCCGCCAGGGGGGGTGCGTTTCAAATTGGGGGCCGGCGTCAGCCCTGCTGTGCACAGGAGAGGACGGCGGAGGCCGACCGGCGGCCGCAGGCCCCCTAGCCCCGATTTCAATCGGCGGGGCCAGACCGTGTGCGCGGCTGAGGTAGAGTCCCTGCGGGGACTTGGCCTTGTGAGCTTGCAAATTTATTTGCAGTCCCAGGTCACGAGGGCGTCAATAAAGTAAGCTCTTTTGCAACTTAG
>JAADGC010000101.1 GCA_013152585.1 Chloroflexota bacterium | reverse complement strand
CAGATATGACAACGAATAAGAGGATGGAACGAATGGGTTTTAGGTGGGTGAGGTGGCAGATGTAAGCCATGTTGTCGACAAGAGAGGACGGCGTAGACCGGCCGGCGGCCCCCTGGCCCCGATTTCAATCGGTGGGGGACTGGCTTCCGCTCACACAAATGGCCGCAGATGGCGGGCGAAATGCGCCTGCAGGACCGCGTAGTGCTCTTCTTCGTGCGCCTGCAACACAGCTTTGATCTCGTCGCCGAACGCGTCCAGGGCCGAGCCGTAGGTGACGTGCAGCACCTGGCGGGCGTCAAACTGGTCGAGATAGGTGCTGAGGTCGGCATCGGTGACGCCGGCCGGGTCAGGTACACGGCTTAGCTCGGCGCTGACATGGTAGGTAGCCCGGTCGCTGGGGTAACGTTCGATGCCCAGGGCCAGGATGCGGCGGAAGAGCGACGGTTGCACACGGGCGATGGCGCGCAACGCTTCCAGATAGCTGGTGCCGGCAGTTTTCAGGTGCACCACGCCATGGGTGAGCTTGGCGAAGAAGGGATAGACGCTGAATTTGTCGGAGCCGGAATGGATGCTGAGCTTGTAAGGGCCCAGGTGTTGGGCAATGGCCGCGTGCCGGGCCAGGCTGGCTTGAAAGACATCGAGATCACCGATGTAATCGACGCCTTTCTCGAAGCGGCCCACATAGCGCGGGGCCAGGCTCACCCATTCTACGCCCAGACGTCGCAGCTCGCTGGCGATGAAGAAATGCTCCTCCACCGAGGTGACGGTCTCGGTCTCATCCACCGACATCTCCAGCTCGAATTCGCGGGTCTGCGCTGCCAGATGGCGGTACATGCGTACGGTGTGGGCAATGGCGCCGCCATATTTACCGGCCGCACGCGCCAGTTTCTCATGAGTGAAGGTGATGGCAAGATCATCATTGACTGTGAAGGTCTTATCGAGATAGCGTTCATGTAAACCCTCGACGGTGATCTGCAATTCATCCCAGGGCAGGGCTGTGACGATTTCATGCAGGCGTTCGTGGGGGGCGGTGTGCGCCTCGTTGTTGACGTGATCGCCGGGATCGATGGTGAAGAAGGTGTAGCCCGCAGCCACACAAATATCGATGTCGGCAGTGGTCTTGAGATGATCGGCGTCGGCGCCGTAGCCCTGACGCCAGCCTTCCTGAAACACGCCCCAGGTGGCGTCATCGATCACCTGCTGCGGGCTGCGGCCGGTGCGGGCGTTTTCACGCATGGATTGCTGGGCGAGGATGGGGACGATGCCGGTGCCCTGCAGGGCGTGGATATGGCCGGGGGTGGCCAATCCCAAACGGTCACCACAGCCGGCCGACGTGGCTAATCCCAGCGTTTGTGGCCTGGTGTAGGGGACGGCGGCGCGCAGGGCCGCGGCATTGGCGGCATCGACGGGGGCGACGAGTAATTTGAGGGGGCAACCGTGGTCCGAGATAGCTCGGCTTTCGCCGTGGAAGGCGGGCAGAGCGGCGTCGGGCCGGTGCAGGATGAGCAGATGCTTGGCGCTGTCCTGCCTGCCCAGGGCGAAGAGGGCGCCGTGGGCCTGGGCCAGCGATTGCGGGTAGACGTCCAGGTCGCTGAGATCACGCAGGCGCGCTGCGAGTTGCCGGGCGAGTGCAGAGGGCAGGGGAGGGAGCAGATGAGAGGCCAGGGGGAGGAAGTTGCTGAGGAACATGAAGGGGCTCCTGGAAGGAAATTGGAAGTAGCATTTTTGTCGCCGCATCACGGATACGGCGAGCGCTGGCAGAAACGGCGAGCGCCGACGGAGTTGCAAGCGTCAGGCGCATCCGTGATGCGCCGCAGAAACGTTTTTTGTCGCCGCATCCCCTGCCTGCCTGTTACTCACTCCTCTTGCTTCAGCCCGCGCAAATAACGAATCGCCTCTTGCGCAGCGGTGTCGGCGTCGGGCAGGGGCATGAATTCGCCCGAGACGTAGCCGTTGTAGCCGGTGGCAAAGAGGGCGTCGAGCAGGGAGCGGAAGTCGATGTGTCCGGCGCCGGGATACCAGCGATTGGAGTCGGCGACATGGAAGTGGAAGATGCGGTCGCCGGCGGCGCGAATGCTGCCCTCGATGGATGCGTCTTCGATGTTCATGTGGAAGGTGTCGAGCAGGAGGCCGAAGTTATCCGCGCCCACGCGTTCGATTAGATCGAGGCCATCGGCGACGCTGTTGATCAGCGAGGTTTCGTAACGGTTGATGGGTTCGAGGGCCAGGCGCACGCCGTGTGGCGCAGCGGCGGCGCTGCATTCCTGCAGGGCTTCGGTCACCCAGGCCAGGGCTTGGGCCTGACTGACGCCGGGCTTGACGATGCCGCGCAGGAGGCCGATGATGATCACGGCATCGAAGTGGGCGGCCACGGGGATGTGGCTTTTGACGCGCTCGATGGCGGCATCGCGGATTTGCGGATCGGGGTCGGGGAAGGAAAGGCCTTCTTCGCCCCAGGCCTGGCCGGTGCCGATGGCGGGCATCACCAAACCGTGTTTTTTAACAATGGCATCGATTTGGTCGAGGTCGATGAGTTTGGGGTCGCGGATGGCCAGCTCGACGCCATCGTAGCCCCAGTGGGCGATTTTGGCCACGTTGGCAGCGAGGTCGCCCTTGAAGGCGACGGCGTTGAATTGGGCTTGTTGGGTAGAAAGGACGATAGAGAGTTTCATGAGTATGTTAGCTGGGTGTAATCGTAACCAGGCGCATCCGTGATGCGCCGCAGAGGCGTTTTTGTCACCGCATCACGGATGCGCCTGAGGTGCTTTAGGCGTCATAGGTGCTGGCCGTCACGTCACCGCCGTGACCGGTCCAATTCGTGTGGAAGGCTTCGCCGCCCGGCTTGTCCACGCGCTCGTACGTGTGTGCGCCGAAATAATCCCGCAGCGCCTGAATCATATTCGCCGGCAGGCGCTCGCTGCGGTAGCCATCGAAATAAGCCAGAGCCGCGCTCATGGCCGGTACGGGAATCCCCAGCTCGATCGCCGTGCCCACCACATGCCGCCAGCTCGCCTGACGGCAGGCCACGGCTTGGCGGAAAAACGGCACCACCAGCAAATTCGCCAGCTCCGGCTGGGCCCGGTAGGCAGCCGTGATGTCATTCAGGAATACGGCCCGGATAATACAGCCTGCGCGCCAGATACGGGCGATCTCGCCATAATTCAGGTCATACTTATATTCCTTCGAGGCCTCCCGCAGCAGTGCGAAGCCCTGCGCATACGAGATCACCTTCGAGGCATACAGGGCATCGCTCACGGCGTCGATAAAAGCCTGGCGGTCGCCTTCGTAATGCGCATCGGGGCCCGAAAGCACCTTCGAGGCAGCCACGCGCTCATCCTTGAACGCCGACAGCCCTCGGGCGAACACCGCCTCGGTGATGGCCGTGGTGGGCACACCGAATTCCAGTGCGTTCTGGCTCGCCCATTTGCCTGTGCCCTTCTGCCCGGCCTTATCCAGGATCAGGTCCAGCACATACTTGCCGCTTTCCTCATCGATCTCCGTGAAAATATTGGCGGCGATTTCGATCAGATACGATTGCAGCACGCCCTCGTTCCACTTCGAAAACACCTCGTGCAGTTCCGCATTGCTCAGGCCCAGGCCCCGGTGCAGGATATCGTAGGCCTCCGAGATAAGCTGAATATCGCCGTATTCGATGCCGTTATGCACCATTTTTACATAATGACCGGCTCCACGCGGGCCGATATAAGTTACGCAGGGCTCGCCCTCGGCAATGGCGGCGATGGCCTCGTAGATGGGCTGCACCAGCCCATACGCGTCCTGATGTCCCCCGGGCATCATACTGGGGCCCCACAGCGCTCCTTCCTCGCCGCCAGAAACGCCCATGCCCAGATAACGCAGGCCCTCCGCTTCCAACTCAGCCGAGCGTCGTTCCGTATCCTGGAAGAAGGAATTTCCGCCGTCGACGATCAAATCGCCCGGCTCCAGCAACGGCTTCAGTTCCGCGATCACCGCATCCACGGCGCCGCCCGCTTTCACCATGAGCATGATCTTGCGCGGGCGCTTGAGCGATGCCACCAGCTCTTCCGGCGTGTAGGTGGCCGTGATGTTCTTGCCCGCGGCCGTACCTTCCACGAACTTCGTGGTCTTCGAGCCTGTACGGTTAAAAACAGAGACATGGAAGCCATTGCGCTCCATGTTGAGAACTAGATTCTGGCCCATCACGGCTAATCCGATGAGGCCTATGTCATTTTGTGTCATGAAGAATATCTCCGGGGAATTAAGGTTTTGTAGATGGGGGAATAGGTGAATTGGTATGATTCTATGAATTTGCAGAGATAAGACGTCGGTAAAGTTCTACCTGCCGTGCCAAGGCTTGCTCATAGATTTTGTGATGCGTCAGGCGGGGCAAAACTTTCTCGCCGATGAAAGTCGGCGCTTGTGCGAGATCATCATACACCCCCAGCGCCTCCAGCGCCAGTAATGCCGCGCCTCGGGCAGAGGCTTCGGGCGCCAGCGAGACACCAAGGGGCCGCCCCAACACGTCGGCCATGATCTGCAGCCAGGCTGGCGACTGCAACAAAGCGCCGCCACTGGCCACGATCTCCGGGTCGGCGGGGAGCAGCGAGCGGATCTGTCGGTAGACCAGGGCGATGCGATAGGCCACGGCTTCCAGCCCCGCCTGTAGGATGTCGAGCGGGGTGGTGGCCAGGGTCAAGCCGTGGAGTGTGGCGCGGGCGTCGCCCGCCCAGCCCGGGCTGCGTTCGCCCGCCCAAAAAGGCAGCACCGTGAGACCATGACCATCCGGCTCACGCTCAGCCAACGTCGCCTCGACCACGCTACCCGTCCCCAGGCGCAGGGCCTCCTGCATCCAGGCATACACTATCCCCCCCTCTGTCAGTGCCCCCCCGGGCAAGGCCCGCCGCCCGTCCAGACGATAGCACCACAGGCCCGCGGGCAGGCGGGGAACATCCTCGCTGACCACGGCCCGCATAGCGCTGGACGTCCCCACCGTCAGCGCCACCCGTTGGGCAGAGACGCAGCCGCTGCCGATATTGGCGGCGGCGCCGTCGCCCACCGCCGGGAACCAGGGCACATGAGCCAGCGTCAGCCAGCGGGCTGCGAAATTGGGGCGCAGATCGCGGTGGGGCTGGTTGATATCGGTGAGAGGGGAGAGCTGGGCGGCCGAGATCGGCATGCCTGCCAACAGCGCCTTGTCCCAGGCCAACTCTCGCCAGTCCAGCAAACCGCTCCACGCCGCCACCGAATAGCTGACCGCACAGGTACCAAAAAGCTGCAACTGCAGATACTCGTCGATGGATATCCAGCGCTGTACTTTCGCCACCACCTCCGGCTGCGTGCGATTGAACCAGCGCAAGCGCGCCGGCAAATAGCTGGGATGAAAACGGCAGCCCGTGCGATTGTGCACCTCCGCTTCGTCGAAATCCCGGCGCAGGCCCGGCACTTCGTCCGCGGCCCGCGTGTCCGCGTAGGTGGTCAGGGGCGTGATCGCCTGACCGCTGGCGTCGATGCCCAGGATATTATTGACGAGGGTATCGACTGCCACCCCGGCGATGTGCTCGCTCAGAGGCCCGGCCTTGGCCAGTGTTTCGTCAAGGCAAGCGAACGCGAGGGTCAGAAGATGGTCGGGATCAGCTTCCGAGGCGCCGTCGCGGCTGCTGTGCAGCTCGTGTCGTTGCCGCCCGACGACACCCTCGACCAAGCGGCCCTGACGGTCATACAACTGCGCCCGTACCGACGAACTGCCGATGTCCAGCGCCAGCACCAGCGGTGCTTCTGCCTGGGCGGGAGCGACGATGGCCGGGTTCATGATTTCAGACGGTAGAGCATCTCGCCGGCGTGCGGCACCAGCAGGATGCCTTCATCCTCGCGACCAGCCCAATCCTGCGGATTGATGGTGGCGGGATCGCGATAGCCGAGATTGAGGCGTCGGCAGCGCTCTTCGGGGATGCCTGTGGCCAGGGTGACCTGGATGCGCGGGTGCTCGACGCCGTTTTCGTATGTGCCCATCCCGCGCAGATGCGTGGAATGCGCCATCACGCCCCAGGGAGTGTCCTTGAAGCGATCCCATTGCTTGAGGAAGTAATCGCGCACGTGATAGCCGACTTCATCCAGGATGCGCCCATGCGAGTAGGAAATTTCTGTGATGTGCGGGGCATAGATGATGACTTCGCCGCCATCTGCGATCACCGGATCCAGTTTGTACATGCCCTTGGCTGCGGTCCAAATATCGTCATACAGATGCGGCATGACCGATAAAACCTGGCGATAAGGATGATCCACCCACAGGATATTGAGCTGGGAAGAAAGCGCCACGGCCGCGGGCCAGGTTTCGGCAATCGGCCCCACATACAGGCCATGCAGATCATCGCCCTGCACGACCATGGCCGTGAGCCATTTAGGCCGGTCGATAAAGGCGGCGGCGCGGTCAATGATGGCGCGCACCGGCGTGTGCGCGGTGCCGATGATCTTGTAGGAGGTGATCACCGCTCCCAGCCAGTGGGTGACGTTGATTAGCTCGGGCCCCGAGATGCCGGGAAAAAAGTATTTGTTGCCGCCGGAAAAGCCGGCCACTTCGTGCGGGAATACGGGCCCGCAGACGATGAGGTGGTCATAATCATGCACCAGGCGATTGATTTGGACTGGCACATCCATGGAAAACCGGCCTTCGCTCAACTCCTCCAGCTCGGTGGCGGGGATCACTCCCAGCGAGATAAAGGTGTCGGGATTCTGCCAGTCGTGATTGAAAACCCGCACATTGGCGTATTCCCCGGCCATTTGGGCCGGCGTCACGCCCAGCAGTTTATGGATGGCATCCTCAGACATGGGCTGGTGCGTGCCCAAAGCGATGAGATAGTCCAGCGCCGCGACTTCGGCTCCCAAAATCTCGTGAAACAGCCGAAACATGAGCGGCACCGGGCCGCTGCGGGTGCTGTCGGGGATGATGACCAGCACCCGTTTGCCCGCGAGATCGGCTGGCGCCAGGCCTGCGCTCATAATCTCGCGCACTTCCTGTTCCGAGAGGCTGCGATCAAGATAGCCTTGTCCGTGAACCATGATGTTACTCCGAAATGAGGGGCTAAACGCCGCTGAAAGCCGAGAAACCGCCGTCGATGGGCACGACAATGCCGGTGACAAAGGCGGAAGCGGGTGAGAGTAGCCAGATGGTGGCGCCCAGGAGGTCGGCAGGGGTGCCGAAGCGGCCCATGGGCGTATGATCCATGATGGTCTTGCCGCGCGGCGTCAATTCGCCGCTGCTTTCGTCGATGAGCAGGAAACGATTCTGCTGGGTGAGGAAGAAGCCCGGGGCCAGAGCGTTGACGCGCACGTTGGGGGTGTATTCCTGGGCGATGTGCACGGCCAGCCACTGCGTGAAATTGCTGACCGCAGCCTTGGCCGCCGAATACGCCGGGATACGTGTGAGCGGTCGGAACGCGTTCATGGAGGAGATGTTGAGGATCACGCCTTCGTCTTGGGCGGCCAGGGCCTTGCCAAATACCTGGCTGGGCAACAGGGTGCCGATAAAATTGAGGTTGAACACCCAGCGAAAGGCGTCTTCGGGCAGGTCGAAGAAGGAGAGGTCGGGGGAGGTGGTAGCCTGTTTTTTGTTGCCGCCGGCGCCGTTGATCAGCACATCCACGCGGCCATAATGGGCCAGTGTGGCCTCCAGCGCCGCCTGCACGCTGGCCTTGTCGAGTACATCGGTCTTGATGGCGATGGCTTCGCCACCGCTGGCGACGATATCATCCGCCACTTTTTGGGCGGCCTCGGGGAAGATGTCCAGAATGGCGATACGGGCACCGGCTTGGGCCAGGCCTCGGCACATCTCCCCCACCAGCACCCCACCCCCACCCGTGGCGGCTACAACCTTGCCGGAAATATCAAAGAGGTTTTGCATAAAAGGACTCCTGTTTTGGTTGGTTGCCCGGCGGACCAGAAAACCGGTCAACCAGGAAATTTTGCTGCGATGCAGCTTTCGACGATTATTCCCGGTTAGCTGGTCTACAGGCTTACCGGGCGGCTTGTGTGTGGTACGTTGGTGCAGACGTTTCCGCTTACTCTTCTGCCGGCGGGCCGGCGGTGACGACGACCGGCGCTACATGATCGCCGGTTTCGGCGTTCACCTGACGATGGCTGCCGTCGCAATAGGGGAATTTGCTCGATTGCCAGCAGCGACAAAAGGCGACGGTCTCGCCCTGTGGGATGGTCTCGAGATGGCGTTCGGGATGATTATTGGTATTGATCATGGGATCTCCTCCACTGAAAGGGTGTTGAGACAGAAGGGGTGACAGATGGCTGATGGGGTGGAATGCCAGGGCAATACGTGATGATTGGGGGGCGCTGGCGCGTACGATCAATTCGGGCGGTACAATGACTGCGTCGGAGGCCGGCGCATTGCCGTTGATTTGTTGCAACAGTAGGTGCATCGCCTGCACGCCCAGCTCGTAGCGGGGCACGTGGCAGGTCGTCAGGGGTGGCGTCACCAGGGCCGCCAGAGCGATATCGTCGAAGCCGGTGATAGCGATATCTTGGGGGACACGGCGGCCAAGGGCGGTAGCCGCCTGCAATGCCCCCACCGCCACCAGATCGTTGTAGCACAGCAGGGCGTTGATTTCGGGATAGGTGCTGAGCAGTGCCCGGGCTGCTTGCTGGCCCCCGGCGGCCGAAGGCGCACACGAACGCACCCGCATTGGTGCGTATGTCAGGCCTGCCGCGGCCAGGGCCTTGCTGTACCCGCTTTGGCGCCAGGCGCGACTTTGTGACGAGGCCGGCCCATCCAAAAAGGCGAGACGCCGGCGGCCTGCCTGCACCACGTGCTCGACCAGCATGCGTGCTCCTAGCTCATAATCCACGACTACGGCGCAGATGTCGGTCGCGGATAACTGCCGGTTGATCAGGACGGTGGCCGGGTGCCGTATCAGAGCCTGGCGGAGTTCGGCATCGCTCAGCCGCGAGCTGCACAGGATGAGCCCGTCCACTTGTTTCTGCTCCAGCGATTGCAGCACCGAATGCTCCCGTTGCGGGTCTTCTTCGGTGTTGCACAAAAAAACGTTGTAGTTTTCGGCATAGGCGACGTGTTCAACACCGAGCACAATATCGGAGAAAAAGGGGTTGGAGACATCCGGTACCACCACGCCCAGGGTGCGTGTGCGCCGCGTGGCCAGGCTGCGGGCAATGCCGCTGGGCCGGTAGCCGAGTTCGTCGATCACAGCCAGCACGCGTTGCCGCGTGCCCTCGCTGACCGCATTGGCGCCGTTGATGACGCGGGAGACAGTCATGAGGGAAACGCTGGCCTGGGCGGCGACATCAGCAATGGTGACACGCTTGGACATAAGAGGGGCCTGTTGCGCCGAATGTTAGCGCTAACATTGCCCATTGTAGCCGCGTTTTGCCGCCAGGTCAAATCGGGTTTTGGCGTGGGGTGTCTCAGGTGGGCCGCAGCTCCGGGCGCCCTTTACTCGTCCTTGTTTTTGTCTTTCGCCCAGTTCGTCAGCCTCAGCCCGGGCACGCGTGTAAATTCTCGCGTGTTATTGCTCACCAGCGTCACGTCCAGACTGAGCGCGTGCGCGGCTATGAGCATGTCCAGGGCCCCAATCGGCGTCCCTGCCTTTTCCAGTACTGCCCGTATGCGACCATAAGCCACCGCCGCCTGATGATCGAATGAGACAATCACCAATGGCAATAGGAATTGCAGCAATGTTTCCCGGTTCTGTGCTGGTCGCTGACTTTTCTCCACGCCATACATCAGCTCGGCGACTGTGAGCGAAGATACGCCGATCTCCCCAACGGCGTGCATTTCAAAATGTGCCCGCACCGTGGGTGGCTTGTGCCGAATCAGATAGATGCAGATGTTGGTGTCCAGCATATATTTCATGAAAAGGAAGTCTCTCTGATTTGCTGCGGCGGCTGGTCACGACTTTCCATGAAATCATCTGAAAAACGGTTCAGGCTGTCGAAGAGTACTTGCCAACTTTCCTCTGTCGGTAGCAGTATCACGGCATTACCCATTCTCTTGATGAACACTTTGTTGCCTTCAAAACGGAACTCTTTGGGGAGTCTGACCGCCTGACTGCGGCCATTCTGAAATAATTTTGCTGTTTTCATGATGTTTGCCCGTTCACTGCAAGTGGAGAATGATGGAGGGATGCAGGAGTAAGGGTATCTATCAACAGTATATATCCGTTTTTAGTAAGTGGCAAACGAGAAGGCAGAACTACAAGACACTCGTCACCGTCCACTTCTTTCCGGGCCATATCCTCTCCCCAAGCCAACTTGACCCCAGCAGCCATTGAAACTATCCTTGACCTGAGAACAATTCCCTTCAATCCCGCCCCCGTGTTTTGACACCCTCTTCCTGATCCCTCCCCGGAGCTCCCCATGCCCGCATCCTCTTACAACCCAGCCCTCATCCGCACTCACTTCCCGGCTCTGCAGGAGGCCGACGGACGGGGGCAACCGCTCATCTTCTTCGACGGCCCCGGTGGCACCCAGGTCACGCAGAGCGTGATCGAGGCCATGAGCGACTATCTCAGCCGGCGCAATGCCAACACCCACGCCGCCTTTCTCACCTCCCGCCGTACCGACGAGACCCTGGCCGCTGCCCACGAAGCGTTGGCCGACTTCCTCAACGCCCCCTCCCCGGACGAGATCGTCTTCGGGCCCAACATGACCACCCTCACCTTTGCCCTCAGCCGGGCGCTGGCCCGCACCTGGCATGCGGGCGATGAGGTGATCGTCACCCGCCTGGACCACGACGCCAACATCGCCCCCTGGCTGGCCTTGCAGGAGCAAGGTATCGTCATCCGCTGGCTGGATTTCGATCCCGGTGACTGCACTTTGCAGATGAAGCAATTGCCGGACTTACTCAACGAACGTACACGACTGGTAGCTGTGGGCGGCGCCTCCAATGCCGTGGGCACCATCAATCCCGTGGCCGAGATCGTGCGTCAGGCCCATGCCGCCGGCGCCCTGGTCTTCGTGGATGCCGTGCACCTGGCGCCCCACGCCGCCATCGATGTGCAGGCTCTGGACTGCGATTTCCTGGCCTGCTCGGTGTACAAGTTTTATGGCCCGCATGTGGGCGTGTTGTGGGGACGCTACGAATTGCTGGAACAAATCCCGGCCTACAAGGTGCGCCCCAGCGATCCGCATCCCCCCGGCAAATGGATGACCGGCACCCAAAACCATGAAGGCCTGGCCGGAGCCACGGCAGCCATCGATTATCTGGCCTGGTTGGGGACAACCCAGGGCGCCGACATGGCGGCCTCCTTCCCCGGTTTCAGCGGCCGCCGCCTGGCGCTCAAGCGGGCCATGGCCGTTATCGTTGCCTACGAGCAGGCGCTCTTTGCCAGACTGCTGTCCGGGCTGAGGGAGATCCCCGGCGCCAGGGTCTACGGCATTAGCGATCCGGCGCGCATGGTTGAACGCACCCCCACCGCCGCCGTGCGCATCGCCGGCACCAGCCCGGACGAGCTGTCGCAGCGCCTGGCTGCCCACGGCATCGCCACCTATGCCGGGCACTTCTATGCGGTTTCCGTGATCGAACGCCTGGGCCTGAGCGACAAAGGCGGCGTGTTACGCATTGGCATCAGCCATTACAATACCGCCGCCGAGGTGGATCAATTGCTGGCGATTTTGGCCGATTAGCCATGATGCTGTCCCCTCATGTCCACATTCCACGAACAACCCTAAAAGAGACTGAAGATTCTCAGCTTCGCCACTAAGCTAATGCTTTTGCAAGGCATTTCATGAGCCCCAAATCACCTACGACCACCTATCACCACCTACGCACGGTCCTCCTCGAACAACAGGGCTGCCCGATCTGTCATATCGGTCATCATGCCGGCCATGCTTATCTCGATTCTTTGTTATGGGAATCGGTCAACGATCCTGGCATCCGTCTTACCCTCACAGCGTCACTGGGCCTGTGCGGTCGGCACAGCCAGGATATTTTGGATTTTCACGGCGAGCGTTTGGGGGTGGCCATATTGCAGCGGGCGATGCTCGATGAAGCGCTGCAACAACTGCAGGAGTTACCGTCCGCCTCACCTGCAGGGTGGTTGCGAAAAATGCGGGGGAAAAAGCAGGCTGCCAGGGATGAGCCCGCTGTCAGCCCATCCTGCCCGGCCTGCCAGCAAGAGCATGAAACCAGACAGCGCACGTTGATAGCACTGGTGACCTATTACGACGAGGCATTGGCGGCACTGCTGCGGACGGCCGGAGGCCTGTGTCATCCGCATCTGCTGGCGGCGCTGTCTCAGACGAACACCCGGCCAGACGTGCGTCAAGCATTGATCGACCTGCACCGACAGCTCTGGCAGGACACATCCCAGGCGTTGGCAGAGTTCATTCGTAAAAATGATCACCGTTTCCGTCATGAGCCCGTCACTGATGCCGAGCGTGTTGCCATCGAACGCTCCATCGTCATCCTTACCGGCGAAATAGCTTGACGCCCATCGCTACTCATTTACCCATCTACGAAGCTCCCGGCAAGCGACCCCTTTCGTAACTAATTGACGTCTGGGGAGTCTTTGTTATAGGATACCCTTACATAATATGGGTTTCTGTTTCCCCTGGTCTTTTCCCCCACAGGAGGCTTCAAATGATTCACCGTTCTGCACAATTTGTCATCCATTTGCCAGCGCATCGTCTGCTGCAGCTCATAATGGGATTGTCAATTGCTGTTTTCATCCTGCTGACGGCATCATTGTCTCACACGACATCGTTGGCGGCCGGCAATCAGTCCGCTGCCGCGAGGCCTGCCCAAACCACGACCGGATGTATCGAAGGTCAGGTGATCGATGACCTGCACGTGGGGCTACCTGGTTGGACGGTGCATGCCCGGCCGGCAGGGGCGGCCACGCCGGTGCTCACCGATGTCACCGACGGCTTCGGCTTTTATCATTTTGGTAATCTGGCGGTGGGAGATTGGACGTTTTGGGTGGAAGTGCAAACCGGTTGGGCGCCGGTCACCCCCACCGAATTCACGGTCACGGTCGCTGCCGATGAGGTCTGCCAGTATACGCGCTTCAAGTTCAAACAGGCCACCCCCACCCCCACCCCCACCCCCACCATCGGGCCTGCCACCCGTATTCGCGGATACGTGATGCTCGACAACTGCCAGGAAGTAGTC
>JAADGC010000134.1 GCA_013152585.1 Chloroflexota bacterium | reverse complement strand
CATGGCCCAATTGTAGGGGCGAAGAATTTCCTGGCGACAAGGTGGCGTCAAAAAGCGGGTACATCGCAAAAGCACCTTTGCCGCAGCACCAGCTTGCCAAAATTGCTCGCCCTCTCTTGGCGCCAGGAGTCAGCCTGTGCCGACTCTCCGTGTGGCGAAGATGGGACGGCGCAGGTTACATTGAGTTCATTTGGTTACTATCGGCTACACGGCCCATCGCGGTTCGGTATTGTTGCTCGATGGTACGGTCGGCCAAGCGGGCATAGATTAAGGTCGTATTGAGATTCTCATGACCCATCAACCGTTGCAAACTCACCAGGCTCATACCGTTGTTCAACAACTGGGTGGCATAGCTATGCCGCAAGCGGTGCGGAGAAAGCCCCTGCACCCCTGCGGCTTCTCCCAGGCGACAGATGCGGCGCCAGGCCATGTTGTAGGTCAAAGGTCGTCCCTCGTGACTCAACACCAGGTCATCCGGGGCGTGCGGGACGGTCTCCAGATAACGCCCCAGTCGCTGGGCGGCCTGTTGCGTCAAAAAGACCACCCGATCCCGTCGTCCTTTGCCCTCCCACACGCGGATGCGCTGCGCCGCCAGGTCCAGGCTCTTGACCTGCAAGTCCAGGGCTTCACTCACTCGCAAGCCAGCATAGGCCAGCAGAACGTACAGGGCGATGTGCAACCAATCCGCCTCTTGGGCTTCCTTCTCCCGCTCCGTCACATGCGCCTCCAGGGCCAGCAGTTCTTGTGGTTTCAGGTGCCGGGGCAGGGGATGTGGCAAGGTCAGGGCAGGTCGCGACGGCACTGCTGCCAATCGTCCCTCGCGGGCCAGATAGCGCAGGACAGTGTACAGGCTGTCCAAATAGATTTTCACCGTTTTGGCCTTCAGTCCGCGCCCCAATTGGGCATCTGTGAAGGCCGTGATGTCAGCGGTCGTCAGATCCTGCCACCCTGTAAACTCCCGCCGCTGCAACTGCCAGCGCCAGAATCGGTGCAATTCCCGCAGCCGCACGCCAGCCTGCCGCTGGCGGCGCGAAGGGGCCCAGCGAGGCCATTGATGATGAACCCAGTCCAGACACCCCTCTCGCAACCAGGCCGGCGCCTCGGGCATCCATCCCCTTCCATCGAAGGAGTCAGGAAGCTGGCGCTGGACCAGGGCCGGACCGGTAGCGGCTACCAGCGGCGGGGGTGGCGTTTCCGCACCGCCGGAGGGCACAGCCAGCGGTTCCCGGGCCAATTCCATGGCCCTCTCATAGCTACGCCGCACCTGGGGGTCTGCCCCATCAATGTACGGCTGGGTGGTCAGGACACTGCTATGGCCCAGAAGGCGGGACAAGGCTAGCACAGGCATCTCGCTCTCGGCCATCCAGCGGGCAAAGGTGTGACGCAAGCGATGACAGGTCACCGCCACGCCGCTTTCCCGAGCATACTTCTGCACCCGTTCCTGGATGCCCGCCACGGTGATCGGCTTCCCAAAACGGTTGCGGAACAGGGGCTGCGCCGGCTGGTCAATCGGCGCCGGCTCCACATAGGCCGCCAGGGGCTCGTATCCTTCCCGACACAGGTAGACTATCCGCTCCTTGCGACCTTTGCCTGTCACGCACAGTCGCACCGGCGCCGATGGCTCCTCCGGGATGGTGATGTTTTCTCTGCGTAGCCCCTGCACCTCGCCCACACGCAGGCCGGCGTAAAGCATCAGGCAGACCATGGCTCGGTCCCGCACGTGGTGCACCACGGCCAGAAAACGTCTCACCTCCGCATCCGAGAGGTCTCGTGGCAAGCGCCGAGGCTGACGCCCGGCGTGGCGGCGCATCGACACCGGGTTCGGCCGCTCCGGGTCCTCGCTTTCTTCGGCCAGGAAGTCGAAGCATGTTTTAAGCGCTGCTACCCGACGTTTCACCGTTGCCGGGGCCAAGCCTCGCTCATATTGATGATCGACAAAGTGGTCCACGTCTTGGATGGTGACCTCCTGCAAAGGGCCGGAATGATGTTGCGCAAACAAGCGCAAGTCACTGCTATAGTGTTTGGCCGTCGAACGGTCGGGAAACCGGCGTTTCAGATAGGCCTCAAATCGCCGAATCCACTCGGCATTGGTTGGTGTTTTCATGGCTGACCTCCTCTGTTATCATAACACCGATGAGACTAACTCGATGTAACGCAGGCCGTCCTCTGGCCGCAGGCCTGAAGAGCCTGACTTGAGTCAGCGAGAGCACAACTTAGTCGACGGCCCCGACTTGTTCCCCCGAATTGACGCCGTGGGCCACGATTGCGTACAATGTGAACTGCCTGCGGCAAGCTGTGCCGAGATGCCTTCCCACCGCACACACTCTGGCTCCCTCCCTTCCATCATGAAAATTTACACCCGCACCGGTGATCTAGGCAGCACATCTCTTTTTGGTGGTCGCCGCGTATCAAAACACCATAGCCGCCTGGAAGCCTATGGCACAGTCGACGAACTCAACGCCGTGTTAGGGTTCGTGGCCAGCCTGGGACCCATTGCCGAGGTCGGCCTGGCCATCCAGCGCATCCAAAACGAGCTTTTTTCATTGGGGGCCGATCTGGCAACACCGCTCGATATTGAAAATGCCATCATCCGCCGGTTGCAGTCTGCCGACGTAGAGCGTCTCGAGGCGGAGATCGATGACTGGCAAGCTGCATTAGCGCCGTTGCAGGCTTTCATTTTGCCGGGAGGCGATGCCGTCGGCGCTGCCCTGCACATGGCCCGCACTGTTTGCCGCCGGGCCGAGCGCGTCGTGGTGGCCTTGGCTGATGCAGAACCAATCAATCCCCTCGCCCTGCGTTATCTGAACCGGCTCAGCGACTGGCTATTTGTATTGGCCCGCCGCCAGAATCAATCCCAGGGTGCCGATGAACAGCTCTGGCAAAACACTCCCCAGGAGGCACCCTGATGCCAACCCCCACCCGAGAACAAGCCTGGAATCAAGTATGCGAATGGATTAGTCATGAAAGCTTGCGCAGACATTGTCTGGCCGTCGAGGTGGCGGTACGGGCCTATGCCCGCAAGTGGGGCCAGGATGAAACCTTATGGGGAGTCACTGCCCTGGTACATGATCTCGATTTTGAGAAATATCCGGATATGGATAACGAAAGCAATGGCCACCCGCGCACAGCTTTGCGCCAGTTCGAGTCGTGGGATTGGCCGCCCGAACTGATCCATGCGGTTGCCGCTCATGCCGACCAGCTACATGTCCCGGCCGAAAGCCTGTTGGACAAAACGCTGCGGGCCTGCGATGAGATCACGGGCCTGATCATTGCCACGGCCTATGTGCGCCCCAGTCGTGATATCCGTGATGTGAGACTGCGATCGGTCAAGAAAAAGTGGAAGGATAAACGCTTTACGGCGGCCATCGATCGCCAGGAAATCGCCCTTAACGTGGCCGCTTTGGGCGTAGACCTGGACGAACACATCCAATTCGTGCTGGCGGCCATGCAGGAAGCCGCTCCCGAACTGGGGCTCGATGGCCCGCCCAGCGGCATCCACAGCCAATGACTGAGGCCGTTGTTCCTACTGGTAGCGCCGTAGTACCGAGACCACCTTGCCATACACCTTTACCTGATCAGAGCGCAGCCAAAAAGAATGGTAGGCCGGATCGGGGTTGGCAGGGCGTAGTTCCACTTGACTCCCCTCTTGCTGGAAGTACTTCAGGGTGGCGCCGGCCTTTTCATGCGGTTCCATAATCTCCACCACTGCCATCTCGCTGTTATTCACCGTGGGCTGGCTGCGCACAATGATGATGTCTCCCGTATCAACCAGGGCATCGATCATCGAATGCCCCTCGACGCACAATGCAAAGACCTCGCCGCTTTTGGGCAAGAGTTCAGGGGGAACCATCACATGATCGAGGACCTCTTTGGGGTTGACAGGCATGGGAATCGGTTCACCGGCGGCGATTTTGCCATATAGCGGCACTTTACTTTCATCTTGTAGCTTGCGGCTGTGTTTGCTGAGATAGCCCACCAGGCGCAACCCACGTGATACCTCGCGGTTCCGCTGGATCAGGCCCATCTCTGTCAGCTTCTCCAGGTTGTAATTCACCACCGACGTAGATGAAATACCAGCCGCCTTGCCTATTTCGCGAATAGTAGGGGGGTAGTCGTACTCATCCAGATATTCCTGAATGAACTCTAGTATGCGTTGTTGGCGTGGTCTCAGTTTCATGGCACTATCCTGTGAGTAAAAGAAGTATCGAAAAAATGTTCGATTCCAGTATAAACGAACACATGTTCTTTGTCAAGTCCTTTTCCCAAATTTACCCAAAAACCGGTCGATATTCCCGGATGTGGCGCCCCTGTTGTGAGTGAATCACCAGTGCCCCGGCAAACGAGTTTGACAAAGTATTCAACATGTCTCTATAATCATGGTGCATCGTTGGTTGTTGTATCGAAACAAATTGCCACACATATTTTTAATGTTTGATGTGGATAAGCGACAAGGGTGCCGCACCAACCGACTCCATCCGTTTGAACCCGACACAGAGAATAAAACGAAAGGAGGTTGCCTATATCATAGAAGAGCCCATTTTTCTTCCCGAATTGTTGTGCGCCACCAGCCGCAATTCACCTATCGCTTTGGCTATGGATTTGTACACAAGCCATAGTCATATCCGTCTTTCGTTTTCCTTACATAAGGAGGAGACCTGATGCAAAAACATCGAACCTGGATTCTGCTCGTCGTCCTGGCTCTGACAGTCGTTGTGATCGCCGCCTGTTCTACCCCCACCCCGCAAGTGGTAGAGAAGGTGGTCGAGAAAACTGTGATTGTCAAAGAGACCGTGGAGGTCGAGAAAACTGTTGTGGTTGAAGTGACGAAAGAGCTTCCGCCTGTGGGTAAAATCGTCGTAGGCACCAACGCTGAATACCCGCCTTTCGAATCGGTGGATGAAGGCGGTAACATCGTTGGCTTCGACATCGATTTGATGAATGTCATCGCCGCAGATGCCGGCTTCGAGGTCGAATTTGTGAACACGCGATGGGATGGCATCTTTGTGGCCCTGGACAGCGGCGAATTTGATGCCGTTATTTCCGCAGCCACCATCACCGATGAACGCAAAAAGACCGTCGATTTCAGCGCTCCCTATTTCAATGCTGGCCAGACGCTGGCTGTGAAAGCGGATAGCGGCATCAAGAGCGTTGATGATCTTTCGGGCAAACGCGTTGGCGTGCAATTGGGCACCACCGGCGACATTTGGGCTTCCGAAAACACCGATGCCGAGGTCGTGCGCTACGATGAGATCACCCTGGCCTTCCAGGCCCTCGCTCAGGGCGACGTCGACGCCATTATCAATGATGCCCCCACCTCGGCCGACATCATCAAGGCCAATCCCGAAATGGGCGTGATCATTGTTGGCGCCCCCTTCACCGAAGAATTCTACGGCGTCGCTGTCAACAAAGATCGCCCCGAAGTGTTGGCTGCCATCAACACCGGTTTGGCCACCGCCCGCGCCACCGGTGAATATGACGAGATTTTCAACAAATGGTTTGGTGCCGCGGAAGCCCCCGAAGCCGCAGTTCTGGCCGGTGAAATCGAAGAGAATGGCCTGTTGACTATCAACTCTCCCTGCGAGAACAACAAAATCAAACAGATTAAGGCCGTGGACGCCATGACCGTACGGGTCACGATGTGCAAGCCTGATCCTGCTTTCCTGGCCAAAATCGCCTTCACCCCCTTCTTCATCCAGCCCCGCGAATGGATCGAAGAAACCGGTGGTACGGGCGAACTTCTGGAACATCCTATTGGCACCGCACCCTACATGATCGATAGCTGGAACCGTGGCGACAGCATCATCTTCAAACGCTTCGATGATTATTGGGGCGACAAAGCCAAGACCGGTACGCTGGTCTTCCGCTGGGCCACCGAAGGTGCGGCCCGCCTGTTAGAGCTCCAGGCTGGCACTGCCGACTACATCACCAAGATCAGCCCCGATGACTACGGCGTTGTCGAGAATGATCCTAACCTGCAATTCCTGCCGGTTCCCAACCCCAACATCATGTACCTGGCGATGACCAACACCTTCAAGCCCTGGGACGATGTGCGGGTGCGTAAAGCCCTCGCCATGGGGATCGACCGCCAGCGTATCATCGACAACTTCTATCCCGAAGGGTCCGTTGTGGCCTCGCACTTCACTCCCTGCTCCATCCCCAACGCCTGCACCGGCGACTCCTGGTATGACTTCAACCTCGATGCCGCCAACAAGCTGCTGGACGAGGCTGGCCTGACCAAAGATGCAGATGGTATCCGCCTTAAGACCCACATCTACTACCGTGATGTCTTCCGCGTCTATCTGCCCGAACCCGGTCTGGTCGCAGTGGAGATTCAGAACCAACTCAAAGAGAACCTGGGCATCGATGCCAAGGTCGTGGTCATGGAATCGGGTGACTTCATCGCCAAGTCCACCGCCGGCGAACTGGACGGCCTGTACATGCTAGGCTGGGGCGCCGACTACCTGCACGTCACCAACTTCCTCGACTTCCACTTCAGCCGCTCCAATCCTCAATTCGGCAATCCCTTCCCAGAGATCTACGATATATTGGAAAAAGCCTCCCGCATTGCCAGTGTGGAAGCAGCCGCTCCTCTGTACGCGCAGGCCAACAACGCTATCCGCGATTTGGTTCCCATGGTGCCTATCGCCCACGGTGCTCCTGCCGATGCCGCCCGCGCCGACGTGCAGAACGCCAAGGCCGCAGTTCTTGGTCCTCCCGACCTGTGGACATTCGTCCCCGGCGATCGTGACACTCTGATCTACCTGAAAGCCGCCGAGCCCATCAGCCTCTACTGCATGGACGAGACCGATGGCGAATCACTGGACGCCTGCAAGATGGTCACCGAAGGCCTGTACAAGTACAATGCCGCTGGCGACGCCGTGCCCACCCTGGCCACCAAGTGTGAAGCCAACGATGACGCCACCGTCTGGACCTGCAACCTGCGTGACGGCGTTACGTTCCATGATGGCTCCACGCTCGACGCCAATGACGTCGTGCGCTCTTGGGACGCCGGCCTGAATGCGCTGAGCCCCTATCATCAGGGCAACACGGGCGCCTTCGAATATCCCTCCTACCTCTTCGACTCTCTCATGAACAGTCAATAACCCCACCAATCCCTTCGTGATTTAACAGTCACTCACCATGCGAGATGCTTCTTCGCCTCTGATCGAACGAGGGGCATCTCGCATGATTTATCCTCGCCAATTACGCATTGGCCTCCAATCCAAAAGCGTCATCGATTGCTTATGCTGAAATATATTTTCCATCGTATTATTTATTCGTTGCCAGTCCTTTTTGGGGTATTATTGGTTACTTTTGTTTTGGCGAGATCAGTCCCTGGGGACCCTTGCAAATCGATACTGGGGGAGAAAGCCACGGCCGATGTGTGCGCACGCTTCCTGCATGAGAAAGGTTTAGATCGTTCGATTGCGGAGCAATTTGTTATTTACCTGAATGATTTAGCTCATGGCAATTTTGGCGAATCGATTCGTTTTCATCGTCCTATCACTCAGATCCTGGTAGAACGGCTGCCCCTGACGGTAGAGCTCGGCTTTACCGCCTTGATTCTCGCCTGTCTCATCGGCATTCCCCTGGGTATGATCTCCGCTCTCAAGCATAATTCGGCAGCCGATATTGCCACCATGGTCGGAGCAAATGTCGGTGTTTCGATGCCTGTCTTTTGGTTGGGGTTGATGTTGGCCTATGTGTTCGCCTTGTTACTCAAAGATACTCCTTTCTGGTTACCACCCTCCGGTCGTTTGTCGGCCGGGCTCAGTTCGATGCCTTTTTATGAAGTATGGGGTTGGTACGATAAAGGGGATGCGCCCAAATTGTTGCAGTTTGTCTCCAATCTCTACATATTCAATGCCTTCATTACTGGGGATTGGCAACTGATGCGGGATGCCATCAAGCATCTCATCCTCCCCTCCGTGGCCTTGTCCACCATTCCCATGGCCGTGATTGCGCGCATGACCCGTTCCAGCATGTTGCAGGTAACCCAGATGGACTATGTGCGTACCGCCCGTGCCAAGGGTTTACACGAACGTGTCGTTATCTTCCGGCACATCTTCCGCAATGCCCTGCTCCCCCTGGTCACCGTCATCGGCTTGCAGTTCGGTGTCATTTTCAGCGGTGCCATTCTCACCGAGACCATTTTCAGTCTGGCTGGCGTGGGACGCAGTCTTTATGAAGCGATTACGGCCCGCGATTATCCCATCATTCAGGGCTTCACGGTCGTCATTGCCATCGGTTACATTGTTCTGAATCTGCTCGTCGATCTTTCTTACGGCTTTTTAGATCCCCGCATCCGTATCGAATAACCCATCACTGCGTTTGACAAAATGCTGATATGACTCCAATAAACGAACTACCTGAACTTCCGCAAATTCAATTTTCTGACCGTTCCACATCCGGCCCATGGATGACCGCCGTCAAGCGGCTTTTCCGACAGCATTCCGGCATCGCCGGCATGATCATCCTGGGGGTGTTGGTGCTAACTGCTGTGTTCGCACCCATCATTGCTCCGTATGGCCCCAACGAAGTCCTTATTGGCAAAGAGAATATCCGCAAGCGAGCCAAGCCCTGTATTCACCTATTGGGCTGCCCTGCCGATCAACCGCAACACCTGGCGGGCGTGGATGGTAATGTGCGCGATGAGTTCAGTCGTCTCGTGTATGGCTCCCGCATCTCCATCTTTATCGGCTTTGTCACCATTGGTTTTGCCATCATCACCGGCACCTTTTTGGGAACCATCGCTGGATATGTAGGCGGAACCACATCCAATATCATCATGCGGACGTTAGATGTGGTGCTGGCCTTTCCCTTCCTGTTACTGGCGATCGCCATTGTCGCTATCCTGGGGCCCGGGCTGGTCAACGCCATGATGGCCATTGCCATCGTCAATATCCCCACCTATGCCCGGGTCATCCGCGCCAGCGTCCTCTCTGTGCGCGAAGAAGAATATATTACCGCCGCCCTCTCGATTGGTGCCGGGCATCGGCGCATTCTTCTCCAGCATGTGCTTCCCAACGCCTTCCCCCCCCTCATCGTCCTCGCTACCTTGGGCATTGGCACCGCCATCTTAGAGACCGCCGGCCTTTCCTTCCTGGGTTTGGGCTCCCAACCGCCCGACCCGGAGTGGGGTGCGATGCTGGCCAGCGAGCGCAATCAGGTCTTCAGTGCCCCCCATCTGGTCTTCTTACCTGGCCTGGCCATCATGCTCACGGTTCTTGGCTTCAATCTTTTGGGCGACGGCCTCCGTGACGCCCTGGATCCTCGCTTGCGTCTTTGATCTCGTAGCGGGGCACGGGTACCAACCCGACCCCATCTGCAGAGGATTCTTCTCATGAGCAAACGGTTTGTTGGCCGGAAATCCAACCTCTTATCCGATATCTTGGGCATCCCAATCGGGGTGGGTCAAAAAACCCCGACCGCGGGGGCCGTGTCAACGCTTTCAGCACAGAAACATTCGCTGTCCTTCAAGACACCGAGGGCAAAATCCGAGTGCTGAACTTTGTGCCCAGCCTGCTCTGAAATAGTCCATCCTCGGCCCTCAGGCGCCGGCGAAGGACGACTGACTATCGACGACGGACTAAAAAAGGAGACGACACATGTCCGATAAAATCCCCCCCCCTCAACCCTCCACTCCGTCCCCCAGCCTCATTCCCGACGAAAGGGCCCGCCATCGCGGGCGCACGGGCCTGGCCATCTCCTGGGAACACATCCCCTGGTGGGGGATCATCGTGCTGATCGTAGGGGTGTTCGTGGCCTTTTCGGTCTTCACCTCGGTACGTTATCAGGATGCGCTCTCATTTATTTTTGATCTGCCCTGGCACAAAGACGTACTCAAGCAATTGGATAGCACCCGCATCGCCGAAGATGGCAGTTGGACTTATACCGCCCAACCGCCGTTAACGCCGAAAGCGCATTACACCATTTACGCCGAATTCTACAACGAAGATGGTAGCTTCAATGGCCGCGGCGATATTTACAAATTTCAGATATCCAAAGAGGCTGAAGCGGGTGAAAAACAGGCACTGTTGCCATCACCTGAGACTGTGCAGACCATTACTTCTACGACGCCCACCTTCATCGGCAAGGCCCCTGCCGGCACGGCCAAGGTGGCGATCGTCGATGATTTCCGCGACCAGCCTCTGCGCATCATCAAACGCATCTGGAATGCCAATGGGGTCATTCTCACCATCAAGGTCACGCTCATCGCCTTTGTGGTTGCTGTGATTATTGGCTTAGTCTTTGGGATCATGCGCGTCTCCTCCGGCTCGCCCGACCTGCGCGTGAATGCCAGAAAACGCCTGCTCTTTGGCCTGCTGGCTGTCATCATCCTGGTGGTGTTGCGCAGCCAGTGGCGCACCCCCACCGCCTTTATCTCGCTCCTGTTAGGTATAGAGATCTTTGCCTTCCTGTTGCCAGCCATGCCCTACACCTTTTCCACATTGTATGTCGAGATAGTACGCGGGGTGCCCATGCTGGTGATCATCCTCTACATGGGTTTTGCCATCACCCCTGCCCTGCGCTCGGCTTCCAACAATACTATCGACCTGCGTGGTCTGCCCGCGGCCGTGATCGGCCTGGCGTTTGGGTACGGAGCCTATCTGGCCGAGGTGTTTCGCGCCGGCATCGAAGCGATCCCGAGCGGGCAGATGGAAGCCGCCCGTTCCATTGGCATGAGCTATTTTCAGGCCATGCGCTTCATCATCCTGCCCCAGGCCATCCGCCTGATCTTACCGCCATTAGGCAATGACTTCATCGCCATGCTCAAGGACTCATCCCTGATTTCCGTCATCGCCCTGCCCGAAGTGCTGCAACAAGGCCGCCTCTGGATCTCGCGAAACTTCCGCGCCTTCGAAGGCTATAACTCGGTGATGATGCTGTACCTGATCATGACCCTGCTGTTATCACTGCTGGTTCGTTCCATCGAGCGCCGTTCCCAGTTACCCAACGACTGAACTCGCGCATCTTCTTTTCCCTCCCATCGAGGCGCCAGGTGGTTCTTTGAGATTACATGCGTAAACTTCCCTCAGGAGTGCTCTCTGGGCGAGCACTCCTGCGTTTTATTCTCACGGTGATCGTCATTCGCCTGGTGCGCGACACCAGCGGGCGGATGATCTACCCCTTTTTGCCGCAATATGCTGCGGGTCTGGGAATCACCCTGACGACCATGGGGGGACTGCTGATGGTGCGTACCAGTACCGTGGCTTTTGCTCCCATTTTCGGCAGTTTTGCTGATCGTCACGGCCCTCGGCGTTGGTTGATGGTGGGCTTTGCTATCCAGGGGCTGGGGTTGTTGGCTTTTAGCGTCGCACATGGGCCTCTCTCGGCGTTGGCGGCAATTTTCTTGTTGGGCGTGAGTGACGCCGTCGCCTATCCCCTCATGCAGTCTTATGTGAGCGAGCACGCACCCGCCTACCGTCGTGGTTGGGCCCTGGCCACGGTCGAGTACAGTTGGGCGATTACAGGCATCGCCTTGTTGCCGGTGGTGGGATGGTTGATCAGCGAAGTCGGCTGGTATATGCCTTTTCGGCTGGTCAGCATCGGTAGTTTTGCCGCCATCCTGGTGCTCTGGTTCTTACTGCCCGATGATCCCCCTCACGCTCCTGGCTCCCACACCTCCCTGTTCACCACCACCCGCATTATCCTCGCCGACCGCAGCGCCCTGGGGGCCCTGGTGGCCAATAGTGCGGTTTTCGTCGCCGCCGAGACTTTTTTCGTGCTTTGGGGGGCGCATCTGGCCCGCAATTTCGACATGAACGCCATCCAGGTGGGCCGCGTCGCCTCTGTGATCGGCATGATGGAGCTGCTCGGTTCGGTGACATCGAGCCAGATCATCGACAGGGTAGGAAAACGGCGTGGCGTCATCGGAGGAACGCTTGTTTTCATGGTCATCCTCATGGCCATGCCCTGGTTTAATCGCTCGGCCACCGCCATCGTGATAGGTCTGGCCCTCGCTTCTTTGTGTATCGAGTTTACCATCGTCAGCACGATCCCCATGCTGGCGGATCAGCGTCCGGGCAACCGCTCTACCATGATGGCCCTGGGCGCCATGATGGGGGCGTTGGTGCGTGGGGCCACGGATCCCATTTCGACCTGGTTATTTGAGACGCACGGTTTCCTCAGCAGCATGATGTACGCTTTCGGCGCCATGCTCATCGCCTTGTGGGCGTTGTGGCGCTGGGTGGAAGAGAGAAAAGAAGTGTTTTAGATTTGGCGGCTACCGCGTTTGTGGCCTATCCTGTGGGCATGAACGCAAACACCAAGATATCCCGGCGCCGCTGCGTGCAAAATGCCCTGGTGGGGGCAGCGCCCCGGCGGCTGTTGATTGGCGAACTGGAAATTGTGCCCGATGTCGTGCGCCAGATCGTGGGCCTGGAAGCAGATGCCACCGTGCCGTTGGAAGCCGAAAAGGCCGTGCTGACGCGGTGGCAACACGATCTGGTGACGGTACCTTTTTCGCACGGCTGGGGTGCCCTGCAACAGCCAGATGAAACGGATGCCATGATCCGGCTGAACTATTGGCAGAAACACAGCGATCTCTTTGTTTTTGCCCTCATGGATGGCCCTTTTAGCACCGCACTCAAGGCCTGGTCCTGGCAGGATGCGTTGATTCGTATCGGCCGCAGCGATCCCGAAGTCGAGGCCTTTATGGCCGACGCGGTGATGGATATATCCACGCAACTACAGAAAATAGCGGCGGCTGGCGCCGATGGCATTCTCTTGGGCGAAGATATCGCCATTCGCCGCGGCCCCCTGGTGCGCCCCAGCACTTTGCAGAAGGTCTACTTCCCCTTCCTCACCCTTTTGGTGATGAACGCCCATGATCTGGGGCTGTACGTGGTTTTTCATTCGGACGGGAATTTGTGGATGCTGTGGGATCAGTTGCTGGCCAGCGGCATAGATGGCATTCAATGCCTGGACCCGTACTCGGCCATGTCGATGGCTTTGGGCCGCGAACGTAGCCCCCGCGAGTTTTGTCTGTGGGGCAATCTGGACCTGGGATGGCTGGCTCAGCATCGGGATGATGCCACGGTGCGGGCCCACCTGCACGAGATGCTGTCCCCCTTACGAGGGACCCCCACCATTTTTGGCAGCAGCAGCGGCCTGTTCCCGGGCATCCCTCTGGCCCAACTGGACCTGCTTTACGGTGTCGCCCGCGAACTCTCCTGGCAGCCGCA